>NZ_CP012332.1:530833-881666 GCF_001263175.1 Vulgatibacter incomptus
CTCAACCCCCAGCAGCCCGACAAGATCCTCGGCGAGCTGCGCCGGCTCCTCGTCCGCGGCGAGCCGACCAAGCGCGAGGTCGAGCTCCTCACGGCCGCGGCGAAGCAGGTGCAGCGAACCGTGGTGCCGACGCCGCGCCGCTCGGAGTAGCGGCACGCCTCAGAGCGTGTGAAGAAGTCTGTCCCGCCTGAAGCGGGCCCGACTTCTTCAGCCGCGGTTCCCGCGGTCGCGCTTTTGCGTGGCTCCGCCTTCGGCTCCGCGTGCGCGGAAACGCTCTTTTTTTCGTCTGCTCCGCCTTCGGCTCCGCCCGGCTCCCGCCTTGGCCGGCGGGAGCGGCGAGGCCGTCAGACCGCCGGAGGCGCCTCGACGGAGGCCGGAGCGGCTGCGGGCTCGAGGCCGGCCCACGGGTTCTTCCCGATGAGCAGGATCACCGCGGCCATGCTGCCCGGCCCGAGGATCCAGCCGATCCCGTAGCCCCAGCCCATCGCGTTCCAGACGTAGCCGAAGAGCGCCGCGGCCACCAACGCGACCGTGGCGTAGGGGAGCTGCGTGCGGACGTGATCCAGGTGGTCCGAGCCCGAGGCGATCGACGACATCACGGTGGTGTCGCTGATCGGGGAGACGTGGTCGCCGTAGATCGCGCCGTCGAGCACCGCCGCGAGGGCGAGGAACATCCCCTCCGGTCCGGCGAGGTGGTAGGCCAGCGGCGCCGCGGTGGGGATGAGGATCCCCATCGTCCCCCAGCTCGTCCCGGTGGCGAAGGCGATCAGGGCGGCGAGGAAGAAGACGAGGAGCGGGAGGGCGCGCGGGTGGACCACGTCCTGGAGGCCGGCCACGAGGAAGTGGCTCGTGCCGAGGTCGTCGCAGACCGCCTTGATCCCCCAGGCCAGCGTGAGGATCGCGAGCGCGAGCCACATCGAGCGGGCGCCCTGGAGGTAGGCGGCGAAGGCCTCCTTCACTCCGAGGAGCCGACGCCCGAACACCAGGCCGAATAGGAGCAGCGACGATCCGAGCGAGGCGATGCCCAGGACCTTGGACGAGGACGCGTCGCCGAAGGCGTGGCGCCAGGTGGTGACGGAGAAGAGGGCCGCAGGGTTAGCGGCGACCTCTGCGAGCCCACCGCCGTCCCAGAGCAGGCCGAAGAGCACGCCGGCGAGGAGCGCGCCGATCGGGAGGAGCGCGATGTGGGCGAGCCGGGGGATCCCGTCCTTCGCCCGGTTGCCCTGGACGCCGGGCGAGGAGAGAGGCTTCGCGCCGGGCCGGATCAGCATCCCGGTCCTCGCTGCGCGGCGCTCCGCCTCGAGCATCGGCCCGAAGTCGCGCTTCGAGAGCACGAGGATCGCGATGAAGACCAGCGTGAACATGCAGTAGAAACGGTAGGGCAGCGCCTGGAAGAAGAGGCCGTAGCCGTCCATGCCGAGGCCCAGGCTCTTGGACAGCTCGCCCAGCAGCCCGACCTCGTAGCCGATCCAGGTGGAGATCACGGCGATGCCGGCGACCGGCGCGCTGGTCGAGTCCACCAGGTAGGCGAGCTTCTCCCGCGACACCCGCATGCGATCCGTGAGCGGCCTCATCGTGTTGCCGACGAGGATGGTGTTCGCGTAGTCGTCGAAGAAGATGGCGACGCCGAGCAGGTAGGTGACGAACTGCGCCGAGCGCGGCCCCTTCGCCACCCGCGTGATCCGGTCGACCACCCCTTGGATCCCGCCGGCCTTCGTGGCGAGGCCGACGAGGCCGACCAGGGCGGTGGTGAACACGAAGATCCAGATCTTCTCACCCTGGGAGAACGTGGCCTCCCAGCCGTAGCCGACGGCGGTCCTCACCACCATGCCCCAAGGGTCGAGGCCCACCGCGAGGGCCGCGCCGAGGAGGATCGACGAGAGGAGCGAGAGGACGAGCCGACCCGTCGCGAACGCGAGGACGATCGCGACCAGCGGCGGCAGCACCGACCAGGGGCGGATCGGCGCGTGGGTCTGGACCACGTCGATCGGGCCGACGGAGCCCTCGTCGAAGGCCAGGCCCGTCTTCGCCACGCCTGCCTCGTCCACCTTGAGGAGGAAGCGCAGCGTCTTCCCGTTGCCCCGCACCCGGAGCACGGGAGAGCGGCCCACGCTGGCGCGGAGGATGGACTCCGCCGCCTTGGCCTCCGCGCCGTCGAAGTAGAGGGCCACGTCGACCGGGAGCTCCAGGTCGGGGCGCTCCTTCGGCAGGCGCTCGGTGAGCGCTGCGACGCTCCGGTCCACGGAGGCGGCGATGGTCGCGTTCCTCGCCTGCGGATCGAGCTGGGGCAGGGCGAAGAAGGAGAGGGCGAGGACGGCGGCGGCGATCGACCAGCGAATGAGGTCGCGGACGGAGGGGCGTTTCATCGTGCGGCAGATCTAGCACGCCCCGGTGGGGGCGCTCCATACCGCTCCGCTCGCCAGACGCTGCGAATCTCCCGCATAGAGCTGCACGTCTGGCGAGCCGGCGACCGATCAGCCCCCCGGGTTGCCGGTCGGATCGGCCGGGACGCCGAGGGTGCGGGCCTCGTCCGGGAGCTCGCGGAGCGTCACGGCGAGCTGGATGGTCTTGCCCTTGCGCAGCACCTGGAGCGGGACCTTGCTGCCGATCTTGCTGCAAGCCACCTCCCAGCGGAGGGCGGGCGCGCTGCGGATCGGGCGGTTCTCGAAGCGGAGGATCACGTCGCCGTCTTCCAGGCCGGCCTCCGCGGCGGGGCTCCCGGCCGTCACCTTGCTGATCACCACACCGCCGGGCTGGTGGAGTCCGAGCGACTGCGCCAGGTCCCACGGGACGTCGCGGATCGACAGGCCGATCCAGGCACGGGTCACCTTGCCGGTGGCGGCGAGCTGGGGGATCACCTTCTTGGCCATGTTGATCGGCACGGCGAAGCCGATGCCCTGGCCCGAGGCGTTGACCGCGTTGTTGATCGCCACCACCTCGCCCTGGAGGTTGATCAGGGGGCCGCCGCTGTTGCCGGGGTTGATCGAGGCGTCGGTCTGGATGAAGTCGAAGTAGCCGTGGCGCCCTTGGGGGGTCACGTCGGTGCGGCCCTTCTGGCTGACGATTCCGAAGGTGACGGTCTGCGTCAGGCCGAAGGGATTGCCGATCGCCACCACCCAGTCGGCGATCTCGACGGCGTCGGAGTCGCCCAGGGGGAGCACCGGGAGCGGATGGTTGGCGCTCACCCGCAGCAGGGCGAGGTCCGTGGCCGAGTCGGCCCCCACGACCGTCGCCTCGAGCTCGTGGGGAAAGCCCTCGTCATCCAGCACCACCCGGATGCGGCTGGCGTTCTCGATCACGTGGGCGTTGGTGAGGATCAAGCCCGTGGAATCGATGATGAAGCCGGTGCCGAGTCCTTCGTTCGGCTCCTCCGACGAGTTCTTCTCGAAGAAGTCGTGGAGGGGATCGAGAGGGGAGAGGCGTCGGTTGCGCTTCTCCTCGACCACGATCGACACGACCGCCGGCGACGCCTGTTTCACGATCTGCGAGAGGTTCGGGAGGCCATGCGCTGCCGGGCCCGCCTCTTTCGCCCTCGCCCCGATCTCGGTCCAGATCCGCCGCGGTGGCTCGGTCCTGGAGGGGACGGGCGCTCCCAGAAGGAGCGCCGCAGCCACCAGCAGACCGGTTCGCCCGAATCGCCCCATGCCCCACCTCCCGTGCACCTTCGAAAAAGGTGGGCACGAAAGGCACAGGAGCGCCATCGAGGGGGTAGGGCTTGCATGCTCGGCGGCTCCGCGATCACCTGCAGGGACGCCCCTGGAACCTCAACGGATGCGATCACCGATCAGACGATCGAGTGCTTTGCGATCGTCGTCGGAGGGGGCCTCGGCAGGCGGCCGGTTGGCCGAGGCGGGGATGGGCGCGGCGGAGGCCCGGGCAGGGGGCGCCTTCTGCCGATCGGCCTTCGGCGACTCGGACGACCCCTGGCCGAGGAGCGCGCGAACGTGCTCTGCCGCCGTCTTCCCTTCGATGGGGAGGCTGACGGCGGCGAGCCCCACCGCGATGGCGACCAGGACGAGAAAGGCGAACTTGACCAGACCCCACATGGCTGGCGATGGTGCACGCGTCCGGGCGGTCCGTCGAGCTTCCCGGCTCGCCTCGGCTGTGATCAACGGCGCGGGTCGACCCGATCGAGCCGCCCGCTCGTGATCGATCGCCCTTCGAGACCGAACGACGCCATGGAAGCCCCAGAGACCCTCCCGGAATCCCCCCACCGCCAGAAGCCCAATTGGCGGAGCCGCGCCCTGCTCCTCGCGTTCGTGGCCGTTGCGGCCGTGCTCCTCGTGCGGATCGCGACGCGCGGAGTCGACGGGCTCCCCTCGATCGGCGGCGAGCCACGGGAGCTCCGGCTGTCGATGCTGGACGGCTCGACGCTCGCCCTAGAGGAGGCACGAGGGAAGGTGGTCGCCCTCGACTTCTGGGCCACCTGGTGCCCGCCCTGCGTCGAGTCGATGCCGATCCTCGACAAGGTGGGACGCGAGCTCGAAGCCAAGGGGGTGGTGACGGTGGCGGTGAACCGCGACGACCTCGAGCCGGAGAGGCGGGCGGCCCTCGTCCGCCGCTTCCTCGACCGCCATGACCTCGCCGGGCTGAAGGTCGCCCTCGACGACGGTGTGGCCGCCGGGGCCTTCTCGGTGCGGGCGCTACCGACCCTAGTGGTCCTCGGCCGGGACGGCCGCGTCGCTGCGGCCCACCTCGGCAGCATGCCCGAGGACGAGCTCCGCGACCTCCTGACCCGGGTTGCCGACCAGGGAGGCTGAAGGTTCCTCCGCCGAGGGCACGCTGGCAGCGAGCCGGACGAGGCAATCGCCGACGTCGCGCCGCCGGAAGGGCTTGGCGAGGATCGCGTCGGGAGGGATGTCCGTCTCCAGCTCCGGGCTCTGCGAGCCTGCGAGAGCCGAGATCACGACGATCTTTCCGCCGTAGCCCTGCTCCCTCAGCCTCGAGAGGGCCTCGAGTCCGTTCATCCGCGGCATGAGCACGTCGAGGAAGACGGCGTCGGGCTGATGCGCGAGCACGCGCTCGACGGCTTCGAGGCCGTCCCGCGCCTCGACGATCTCGTGACCGAACGACCCGATGGCGAGCGCCAGGAGGCGTCGGACGGCGTCGTCGTCGTCCGCGATCACGATTTTCCAGTGCGACATCGGCCTACATTAAGCGAATGCGTCGGTTTTGTCGATTAGGATGCAAAGATCCGTCGCCGCGCGAAGAAGAGCCCCAGGCCAGCGGCCCCGGCGGCGATGATCCCGTAGCCGACCAGGCGGGCACGCCGCGTGCGGGCCATGTGACCGAGGTCGATCGGCGTCGCGGTCGAGAAGGTGAGCCGGTACGGGTCGAGGGTTGGATGGAGGTGCCGGAGCTTCTGCAGGACCTGGGACGACGAGCCGGCGTCGTCGCTCGCGATGAACTCCCAGGGCCCCATGTGGCGCGGCAGCCGGTCGCCCACCTTCAGGCGGGCGAGCTTGTTGAACTTCTTCGAGTAGTAATAGCCGTGCTGCTCGACGGGATCGCTGTGCAGATCCGGATAGTGACGGCCCATCGTCGCCCTTCCCGAGTTCGCTTCTCTCCGAGGACGGTCTTCACCCCGCGGCCCCCGGGCCAGGGGGTCGGCGCCCCCCGAAATGGAGGGATGCCGGACGGTGTCGCCCATGCCACGCTTGTCCGAGGGAGGATTGCGCATGAAGAGACTGGCGGCATTGGGTGCGACGATCGGGTCCGCGGCGCTGCTCGCCGGGTGCATGCACGCCCACGAGGGGCCGACGATCAAAGAAGAGTGGTTGGCCAGGGTTCCCCCCGCCCGGATGGCTCCCGTGGAGGAGTCCCGGTCATCGATGCGCTCGGCGATGGACGAGCACAACCGCGCCTCGGCCGCGCTGACCGACGCCAAGAACCAGGCCGACGTCGCGAGGGCGGAGCGCGACACCGCCGACTCACGGGTGGCCGCTGCCGAGGCCGAGGTGAGGGCCGCGAAGGACACGGGCGAGGGGTCCCGGCTCAAGAGGTCCCACGCCGTTCTCGACCAGGCGAAGGAGGCGAAGAAGGTCGCCGACGCCAAGGTCGATCTGGCGGACGCCAACGTGAAGACCGCCTCCACCAAGAACGACCTCGCCAAGGCGCGGGTGGCGACGAAGCAGGCCGAGGTCAACCAGGCCGAGTATCAGGTGCTCGCACAGAACGGCGACACGCGGGTGAAGAACATGAGGCCCGCCGAGTTCGAGGCGGCGATCTCGTCGCGGAAGGCCAACGAGTCCAAGCTCGAGGCGCAGCTCGCGAACGATCAGCAGGCGGCGGCCTCGGCGCGGAAGAAGTGGAACGACGAGCGCGCGAAGCTGCAGGCCTCGAAGCCGGCGACGCCTCCCGCGGGTTGATTCGAAGGGTCCGAACCGGGCCGCCGATGGCGGCCCGCCGGGACCTCGAGCCACGCTGCGTCAGCAGGTCGCGTGGATCGTGCGCAGGGCCTCCACCCGGGTTTCCTGTCGGCGCCAGGCGCCGGCGGGAAGCCCGGCTTTTCTGCAGGCGTAGGCGAGGCAGGTCTGGGCGCTCCACTCCTTGGCGAGGGCCACGTCCGGAAGGAGCGTCGCGGTGCGAATTCCCTGTGCGATCCGCAGCGCATCCACGCGGGGATCGATCTCCTCGACCTCGCGGATCGGGCGCGGCGGTCCCATGAGGAGCCAGAGCTCCAGGTCCACGTCGGCGAGCTCATCCGCGCGCACGGGCGGGTTGCGGGGATCGTCGGTCGCCGCGTCGCGGATCAGCGCCGGGAGCAGATCGTCGGGAGCGCCTGTCAGGTTGGTGGTTCCCACCGCGCCTCGGACCTCGCCGCTCCCTCGCTCCCGAACGATCACGAAGAGGCCGGCGGCACCCTCGATCGGGGCGAGGTCGGCGGTGGGAAGCTCGGGCGCCGCGCCGTTCACGAGCGCCTCGAGGTAGGTGCGGGATCGCGAGCAGAGCTCGGCGAGGATCTTCTCTTCCGTCATGGCAACTCGATCCCGAGCTCGGCGAGCTCACGGGTGACGATCCCGGCCCACCCCTGGTTGGCCTTGGGGCTGGCGGGGCTCGGGTGGAGGATCCGCCCGACTTTCACCTCGAGGCCGGCGAGGGCCTCCCGGGCACGGTCCTCGGCGAAGCCGCCGATCCCGATCACCCAGCGGGGGCGCATCCTCTCCACCGTCTCGCGCAGGGCCTCGTCGCAGACGGCGAAGAGCGGCTCGCGCTCGGCTCGAGGCAGCTTGTCCGGGGTGACGTTGCGGCCGGAGGCCTCCATGAAGACCAGCGGGCAGTAGTTGATCACGAAGAAGCGCGCGAAGAAGCGCTCCGGCGTGCCGAAGGTCTCCTTGGCCCAGCCCCAGACCCGCGCGCCGCTCACCTCCGAGCGATGGCACGCGAAGCCCTGGATCGGCCGGTTGGGATTCTCCTCCGAAGGCCTGCCGACCTCGCCCTCGATCCCGAGCCAGGTGCGGACGTGGTGGACTTCGCCGAAGGGCACGCCGGTCTGGGCCATCCCGAAGGGGCCGGGGTTCATCCCGAGGAGGAGGATCTCGCGCGTCCCGCGTCCGTACCGATCCACGTATTCGTCGAACGCCGCCCGCGCGTATTCGAGCGGGTCGTAGACGTGGGTGACCGGGGGGCCGAAGCGCAAGGGGCGCAGGGCATCGATCAGTCTGTCGGTGGAGCTCCGGGCGGACATCGGCGGCAAGGTACGCGATTTTCCGCCGGGGAGGGGAGTGCATCTAGGGTTCTACGACGCCGGCACGGCCAGGCCGCTCTCCGGGCGGATCTCGAACCGCCCGATCAGCGGCGTGTGGTCGGAGAGGCCCTGGAACGGCCCCTCTCCGAACGGGAGTGTGCCGTCGAGGTCGAGCCAGTGGATCCGTCGATCCGAGAAGAGGTGGTCGAGGTGCATCCGCAGCTTCATGAAACCAGCGGTCGGGAACCTCCGGGGATGCTCGAGGTCGATCTGCCCGAGCTCGAGCTGGGGCGCTACGAAGCCGGCATGCTCGCAGAGGAAGCGGAAGACGGGTGAGCCGGGGAGCGAGTTGAAGTCGCCGCAGATGAGGAAGGGCTCGTCGCCCGCCTTCTCCCGGACGAAGTCGACGAGCCGGTTGGCCTCGGCGAGCTGGTTCACGCCGTAGCCCATCTTCAGCTTCACGGACCAGTACTCCCGGGCGAAGGGGCTGGGCAGGCTGAGGTGGGTGTTGAAGAGGTGGAAGCCGCGGCCCGCCGCGTCCTCCAGCCGGATGTGCGCGCAGATCCGGCTCTGCTTGCGGTCCTTCCAGGCGGCCACCTGGTAGTGCGTGATCCCCTGCGGCGCCTCGGCGTTGTGCTGCTCGATTCGCAGGGTCCGCTTGTTCACGAGAACGGCGAGGCCCGTGGTGTAGAGCGAGATCTCCCCCAGGCGGTAGTTGTGCGCCCGGAAGTACAAGGCCTCGAACGGCAGCTCCATGCCGCGGAGGGCGTAGGCCTGCCGCAGGTTCGACATGAACGACTCGAGCTGGGTCTCCTGGGGGTGGAGCCGGGGCCTGCCGAGGTTGCTCCGCACCGAGCTGGTCTCGACCTCCTGGAGGCAGATCGCGTCCGGCACGGGATCGAGGCCAGCGATGGCCTTGGCGATCTCCCGCTTCCCGGCGCGCGTGCTCGCGAGGCCGCGGACCGCGTGGCCGAAGTAGCGGACGTTGTAGCTGACGATTCGAAGTGGACTCGTCATGGATACCCGCGACGCGCCTCCCGGCGGTCGTGACACGGGATCGTCGCGCGGCCGGAGACGCTCGAGACGAATCTAACGCAGGACCGACAGACCGCCACCGGAGGGGGACGCTTTCTCCGTCGAGGCGGGTTTTGCTTCTTGCCCTCCCCGAGGCGGGGAGGAGAGAACGAGACCATGCAGGAACTCTTCGAAGCAATCCGGGAAGAATGTTCGGCCGCCACCTGGTCGAGGGGCGTGGAGCTCGCCCGATCGGGGAGCGTGCTGGGGGAAAGAGCCTCCCCCAAGCAGGTCACGTGCCGCGTGTCCTCCGCCAACGAGCCGGTGAGCCGCACCGTGGTCCTGGACATCGAGGGGACGGAGTGGTCCTGCGACTGCACGGGGCGCGACGCCGTCTGCGTCCACGTGGCCGCCGCGGCGATCGCCCTGCGGCAGGCCCGGAAGGCGGGCGCGAGCCTGCCGGTCGCCAAGATCGAGGCGGCCACCGTGGGCTACCGCTTCCAGCGCTCTTCCGCCGGCCTGGTGCTCGACCGCGTCCTCGTCCGAGGCGGGCGCGAGGAGCCGCTCCAGACCACGCTCTCCGCCCTCACCTCCGGGCGCATCGCCGGTCCGCCGCTGATGCCGACCGCCGCGGACCTCGAGGTGGACGTGGCGCTGGGCAGCAAGCGCCACGGCTGGTTCTCGCGGGAGGTGCTCGGTCCCGTCTTCGACAAGCTCGACGACGCCGCCGACGTGCGCCTCGACAGCGAGACGATTCGGCTCTCGCGGGAGCGCGCGGGCGTTCGCGGAAAGGTGGAGGATCAGGCCGACGGCTTCCGGCTCTCGATCGAGCAGGATCCCGCCATCGTCGAGATCTTCGCCAACGGGGTCGCCCGCTGCGGCGACACCTTGAAGGTGGTGGCGGATCCGCCGCTCACCGGGCGGGAGCTCGACGACCTGCGCAGGGGCCTCTCCTTCGGACCCGATCGGATCCACGAGCTCGTCTCCGAGGTTCTCCCGTCGCTGCGCAAGAGGATCCCGGTTGACGTCCGGACGCGGAAGCTCCCGGAGGTGGTGCGCCTCCGTCCGCGTCTCCAGCTCCAGACGGAGCAGGAGGGCGACGCGCTCTCCATCCTGCCCTCGATCGTCTATGGCGAGCCCGTGTGCGCGAGGGTCGCCGGCGATCGTCTGATCTCGGTGGGGAGGGCCCGCTGCCGCTGCGCGACTCGGCAGCGGAGGAGCGCCTCGCTCGGATCCTGCAGCAGGGGCTCTCCCTCTCCGCCGGCAAGCGCGTCGTGTTTCGCGGAGATGAGGCGGTGGCCTTCGCCCGCAGGATGGGCGCCTTCGACGCCGAGGTGAGCGGCCCCGGCGCGGCGGCCTTCGCCCTCGCGCCGCCCCTCGAGGCGCTGTTCACCGTTGGTGATGGAAACTTTGACATTTCCTTCCGCGCGGGCGGAGACGAAGGGAGCTCGGCGAACCCGGCGGCGGTCCTGCGGGCCTGGCGCCAGGGTGAATCCCTCGTGCCCCTGCTGGGTGGCGGCGTAGCGCCCCTGCCAGCGGGCTGGCTTGAGCGCTTCGGCCGGCGCGTCGCGGATCTCCTCGCGGCGCGAGGCGAGCGCGACGAGCTCCCCGCTTCCGCGCTCCCCGACCTGGGGCGGCTCTGCGAGGAGCTCGATCTCCCGCCGCCGCCCGCCCTCGCGAAGCTGCGGCCCCTCCTCGAGGAGTTCGACGGCCTCCCCGAGCCCGTGCTCCCCGGCGACCTTCGCGCCAGCCTGCGCATCTATCAGCACCAGGGCGTCGCCTGGCTCTCGTTCCTGCGACAGGCGGGTCTCGGCGCGCTCCTCGCCGATGACATGGGCCTCGGAAAGACGCTGCAGGCGAGCTGCGTGCTGGAGCCCGGCAGCCTCGTGGTGGCGCCCACCAGCGTGCTCCACAACTGGAAGGCCGAGCTCGCCCGCTTCCGCCCCGGGCTGCGCGTGGGCGTCTACCACGGCCCCCAGCGCCGCCTCGATCCGAAGGACGACGTGGTGCTCACTACCTACGCGATCCTGCGGCTCGACACGGATGCCCTCGTGGCGAAGCGGTGGCGCACCGTGGTGCTCGACGAGGCGCAGGCGATCAAGAACCCCGACAGCCAGCTCGCCGTGGCCGCCTGCAAGCTCCAGGCGGACTTCCGGATCTGCCTCTCGGGTACGCCGGTCGAGAACCGCCTCGAGGAGCTCTGGAGCCAGCTCCACTTCCTCAACCCCGGCTTCCTCGGCGGCCGGAAGGACTTCCAGGATCGCTACGCCAAGGCGATCGCCGACGGGCAGCCCGGCGCCGCGGCGCACCTGCGCGGACGGATCAAGCCCTTCGTCCTTCGGCGCCTCAAGCGGGAGGTGGCGCCGGAGCTGCCGCCCCGCACGGAAGTGGTGCTTCATTGCACGCTCAGTGAAGAGGAGCGGAAGGTCTACGACGCCGTTCGCGCCGCCGCGATGAGCGATGTGGTGGAGCGGCTCTCGGCTGGCGGGAACGTCCTCGCCGCGCTCGAGGCGCTGCTGCGGCTGCGCCAGGCCGCCTGCCATTCGGCGCTCGTGCCCGGGCAGCAGGCGGAGGGCTCGTCCAAGCTGGAGCTCCTCGCCGAGCAGCTCGAGCAGGCCGTCGCCGACGGCCACAAGGCGCTGGTCTTCTCCCAGTGGACCTCGCTCCTCGACAAGGTCGAGCCGCGCTTGCGGCAGGCCGGGATCCGTTTCAACCGCCTGGACGGCGCCACCGCCGATCGCAGCGCGGTGGTCTCGGAGTTCCAGGCCGAGGACGGTCCGCCGGTGATGCTGCTATCGCTCAAGGCGGGTGGAACGGGACTCAACCTCACCGCGGCAGATCACGTCTTCCTCCTCGACCCGTGGTGGAACCCCGCCGCCGAGGATCAGGCCGCCGACCGCGCCCACCGCATCGGCCAAGAGCGGCCGGTCTTCGTCCACCGCCTCGTGGCGGAGGACACGGTGGAGGAGCGGATCCTCGCGCTGCAGGAGCGCAAGCGGGCCCTGGCGGAGGCGGCCCTCGGCGGCGGCACGACCGCCGGCGGGATCACGAGGGATGAGCTCCTCGAGCTCCTCGCGTAGCGCACGGTGGAGGTCCGCGCGCCGCGAATGCGTCCGTGCATTCGAGCGCGCGGGTCCGTCGAGTCTCAGAGCCTGCGGCGCTCACCCGTGCGGCGGTAGCGGAGCACGTCGCGGACGATCTCGCCGTGGTCGAAGACGAGCTCCGGGAGCGAGTCGGGATCGAAGGCCCGGGCCTCGGCGGCGTCGTCGCCCCCCTTCGGCTCCCCTGATGCGCGGGCGAGGAAGACCGTGGAGATCGTGTGCTTCCGGGGATCGCGGGCGGGATCGCTGTAGGTGAAGAACTGCTCGAGGAGCTCCACCTCGAGGCCGGTCTCCTCCAGGGCTTCCCGGCGGGCCGCGAGATCGAGGCGTTCGCCTTCGTCGACGAAGCCACCCGGCAGGGCCCACCCGTGGGGAGGGTTCTTGCGGCGGACGAGCACGATCCGGCCGTCCTCGAGCTCGATGAAGCAATCGACGGTGGGCAGGGGATTCCGATACGCGCTCATCCGGGCGACGTTGGCACGGCGGGATCGGTGGAGCAAGCGCCGGAGCCCGGCGGGATCGGTCGGCATGGGACCCTGCGCGATGTCCAATCGCATCGAGGCCATGGCAGCTGGATGCTGCCGCTTCGACGGGCCATCGCTAGCTTGGACGGGTGCGCCTCCCGCTCGCCGTTTGCCTGCTTTCGCTGCTCCTCTCCACGGCGTGCAACTACGCGATCGAGTCCGGCAACTACGTCTTCGAGCGCCGGGAGCTGATCCAGCAGTTCTGCGACTTCGAGCCCCCGATCCCCGACGTCTTCACGGGGAAGCTGACCAAGAGGGGCCGTACCGTCACCATCGAGCTCGACGACCCCGCCTTCCGGGCGAAGATGGACCAGCGCTTCTTGGTCGGCGTCTTTCCCCAGGATCCGGATCGGGATCACTTCCTGGTCTCTTCGTCGTTCGAGGTGACCGCGGAGGTGAACGGCCTCTCTTGCCTGGTGTTCACCCATATCGACATCGAAGGGAACCTACTGAACGATCGCACGTTTTCGGGAACGTTCCTCTTCACCTACGACCGCCAGGTCGAAGCCCCTCTGGAGTGCCCGGCTTCCTGCGTCTCGAGCTTCACCTACATCGCCTTCAAGTAGAGGTGGCCCGGTTGCCCGCACGGCCCGGAAGGACATAGGGTCGACGCATTTCCCGAAAGGCGGTGGGCATGGCGAAGACCCAGGGTTCGGAAACGTCGTTCGACTCGGTGCTCCAGGAGGAGCGGGTCTTTCCGCCGCCGAAGAGCTTCTCGGAGAGCGCCTGGATCGGCGATCTCGACATCTGGCGGCGCCTCTCCGACGAGGCCCGGTCCGATCGCGGCGCGTTCTTCGGCAAGCTCGCGCAGGAATTGCTCGTGTGGAGGCGGCCCTTCACCAAGGCACTGGAGGGCAAGCTCCCCGACGCGCGCTGGTTCGTCGACGGCGAGCTGAACGCCACCGAGACCTGCATCGATCGGCACCTGTCCACGTGGCGGCGGAACAAGGCCGCGATCATCTGGGAGGGGGAGCCCGGCGACGAGAGGGTCCTCACCTATAACGAGCTCGCTCGCGAGGTGGGCCGGTTCGCCAACGGCCTCCGCAGCCTGGGGGTCGAGAAGGGCGACCGCGTCTGCCTCTACCTGCCGATGATCCCCGAGGCGGCGATCGCCATGCTCGCCTGCGCGCGCATCGGGGCGACCCACACGGTGGTCTTCGCCGGCTTCTCCGCCGAGGCCCTGCGCGATCGCATCAACGACACGGGCGCCAAGGTGGTGGTCACGGCGGACGGCTTCTTCCGGAAGGGAAACGTCGTCAAGCTGAAGAGCGCCGTGGACGAGGCCCTGAAGGGTGCGCCGTGCGTGCGCAAGGTCGTCGTGGCCCGGCGCGCGAACGCGACGGTCTCCATGAGCGAGGGGCGGGACCTCTTCTGGCAGGATCTCGTGGCGGAACAGCCCGACGTCTGCAAGGCGGAGCCCGTCTGGTCGGAGCACCCGCTCTTCGTGCTCTACACCTCGGGCTCCACCGGAAAGCCCAAGGGCGTGGTCCACGGCACGGCCGGCTTCCTCCTCGGCGCGGCGCTGACCTCCCGGTGGGTCTTCGATCTCAAGGACGAGGACACCTGGTGGTGCACCGCCGACGTCGGCTGGGTCACGGGCCACACCTACGCGGTCTACGGCCCCCTCGCCCTCGGGGCCACCGTGGTGATGTACGAGGGCGCGCCCCTCTCGCCGGCGCCCGACCGCTTCTGGAGGATCATCGAGAAGCACCACGTGACCGCCTTCTACACAGCGCCCACCGCGATCCGGACCTTCCTGCGGCTGGGCACTTCGTGGCCCGAGAAGCACGACCTCTCCTCGCTCCGGCTCCTGGGCTCCGTGGGTGAGCCGATCAACCCCGAAGCCTGGATGTGGTACCGCGAGGTGATCGGGAAGAACCGCTGCCCGGTCGTCGACACCTGGTGGCAGACCGAGACGGGGGCCGCGATGATCGCCCCGCTCCCCGGCGCCACGCCCACGAAGCCCGGCTCCGCCACGCTGCCGCTCCCGGGGATCTCCGCCCGGATCGTCGATGAGGGCGGCAAAGACGTGCCGGCGGGGAAGGGCGGCTACCTCGTGATCGACGAGCCTTGGCCCTGGATGTCCCGGACCCTCTACGGCGACCGCGAGCGCTTCCTGAAGAGCTACTTCTCCCAGTATCCAGGCTGGTACACCACGGGTGATGGAGCTCGGCAGGACGAGGACGGCTACTTCTGGATCATGGGCCGCGTCGACGACGTCATCAACGTCGCCGGCCATCGCCTCGGCACCATGGAGATCGAGAGCGCGCTCGTGGCCGCCGACGACGTCGCCGAGGCCGCAGTGGTCGGGACGCCCGATCCGGTCAAGGGGACGGCGATCGTCGCCTTCGTCACGCTGCGGCAAGGCGTGGCCCCCTCGCCGGTGGTGGCCGACTCCCTCCGAGCCCACGTCAGCCGCGAGATCGGCGCCATCGCCAGACCGGACCAGATCCGCTTCGCCGACGCGCTCCCGAAGACCCGCTCCGGCAAGATCATGCGCCGCTTCCTGCGCGACCTCGCCGCCGGACGGGAGGCGCAGGGAGACATGAGCACCCTCGAAGACATCGGCGTGCTCGCGTCGCTCCACGAGGGCGACGAGGAGTAGCGGGCTCCCGTTGCCTCAGGACGACCGGCGGGCGGCCCCGAAGAGGACGCCCTGGTCGGGCTCCAGGCCCAGGACCTTGCGGACCGGCGCGAACGAGCGCCGGTGCACGGGCGAGACTCCGAGCTTCTCGAGAGCCCGCACGTGCTCGGCCACCGGATAGCCCTTGTGCTTCGCGAAGCCGTAGCCGGGGAACGTGCGGTCGAGCACCACCATCCGAGCGTCTCGATCCGTCTTGGCGAGGATGGAGGCCGCGGCGATCGAGAGGCTCTTCGCATCTCCCTTCACGATCGCCTCCTGCCGCATGGGAAGCTCGGGGATCCGACGCGCGTCGACGAGCAGGGCCTCGGGTACCGCGCCGAGCGCCCGAACCGCGCGGAACATCGCCAGGAGCCCGGCGCGGTAGATGTTGATCCGGTCGATCTCCTCCGGCTCCACCGCGCCGATCCCCCAGGCGACGGCGCGCTTCCGAATCTCGTCCGCAAGACGCTCGCGCGTCGAGGCGTCGAGCTTCTTGGAGTCGTCCACGCCCGGGATCCGGCAGCCTTCGGGCAGGATCACCGCCGCCGCCACCACCGGGCCGGCGAGGGGGCTCATCCCGGCCTCGTCCACGCCGGCGACCCGCTGGAACCCTTCGGACCAGAGCGCGCGCTCGTAGCGCAGCATCGTGCGGAGCCGCTGGCCCTCTGCGCGGGCCTCGGTGCGGCGCCTCTCGATCGACTGGAGGATCGATCGCGCCCCCGCTCGGGGATCGCTCCTGAGCTCCTCCTCCGCCGCTGCGGTCAGGGGGAGGCCTTCGTCCAGGTATCGGCGCTTGAGCTCTGCGAGAGGACGGCGATGGCTTGGCATGGCGACGATTCGCGCCACGGAGCGGAGCCGGGCGCACGGCGCCGCATTCTACATCACAGGCCGTCCAGGTTCAGCCTCGGCCTTACTCTTGCCCGGCAATCTGCGTCGGAACCTCCAGTGGATAGCCCTGTGATCTCCTCCCCACTGCGCCGTATCCCCAGCAGTAGACCCTTCCCTCGTAGTCGAGGCCACAGCCGCCTTCGGATCCCAAGCCGATATCGACGAACCGGAGCTGTCCTGAAAGCAGGATTGGAGTCGCCTCGTAGCAGAGGAAGATATCGTTCCCACGGGGGCACGCTTCTTTGCCGAGCTGCGAGAAGGCATTGGAGCCCCAGCACCAAGCCCGACCATCTTCAGCCAACCCGCAGGAGAATCCGAGCGATGAGGGCGAAACGGCCGTTCTAATGCGGGTGAATACGTGTCCCCCTTCGATCGGCACTGGAACGGAGGAAGTCCCGTTCGAGCCAGTTCCAAGCTGCCCGGTGAGGTTCGAGCCCCAGCAGTATCCCTCTCCCTCACGGGTCAGCGCGCAGGCGTGTCCCAACGAGCCGACATATCCGCCCGTCGAGGCGGAGATCTCGACGAACGTGTTTCCACCTTCTACTTCGGCGAGCGCGCTCGAGCTCGGCGGCGGACCTTCCTCCACCGGGTCACGGAGCTCCCTTCCCCAACAGTAGGTCCGCTCGTCCAGTGCAATGCCGCAAGTCGTTCCACCCACTCGTGTAGGCGAGGTCGAAGGCTGGTGGAAGAGCAAATCGGTCTCGACCGGAGTTGGAATCAGTACGACCTCGGGAGACTTGATTCCGAGCTGTCCGCGCAGGTTAAATCCCCAACAGAACGCTCTGCTGACGGGGTCCAACGCACAGGTGTAGCCATATCCTGCGGAAACCGAAATAAACCGAAAGCCGAGCGATACAGCGTCGAGCGGTAGGTCGGTGGTTCCATTTCCCAGCTGGCCCCAATCGTTGTCGCCGGTGCAAATGGTCTCCCCGGATGTCGTGATTCCGCATGCATGTGAGTCACTGAAGCTCAGCGATTCGAAGCGATAGAGGTCCAGAAACGGCACGGCGGTTTGGGGTTGAGGCTCTTGACCTTCTCGAGTGGGTAGAGGGGCCCGCCAATAGTACGCGCGTCCGTCAACCGTGAGACCACCTGCGGTATTTCCTCCGACGAACAGCTTCGCCAATCGAGGGATTACCACACGAACTTGCGCGTGAGTTTCCAAGGGACCAACCGTGGCCGAGATGGTCGTCGTCCCCGCCTTCTTGCCCACGACGGTCCCGTCGTCCAAGACGGCGGCGATCTCCGGATCGCTCGAACTGAAAGCAGGCTCGCCTACCTCCATCGGGTCTCCGTTCTCGTCTCGCATGGTCGCTCGAAGCCGATCGTGATACCCGAGGTCCACGATCAGGGGATTTGGCGTCAGTTCGAGCGAGGTCGAATGGCCGGAGATTCGAATGCGAACTGAAGCCTCGAGCGCTTCGACGCGAGCGTACACCGTCACCACTCCTGCTTGGCGTCCCGCTACCGATCCTGTCGGTGAGAGAGTGATGAGCTCCGGTGGTTTGGCCTCCCATGTCACCGAGGGGTCCACGATCGGAGCGCCCCACGCGTCGTTCACTCGAGCGACGAGCTGGGCCTCTTCTCCGATGAAGAGCTCGCCTGGAGCTCCCTCGATGCGAATGGATGCCGCGGGAGGCGAGGTCACCTCGATTTGTACCGAGCTACTGACTCCATCCGAGGTGGCCGTTACGTTGGCCCGGCCGATCGCCTTCGCCGTAACGAGTCCGTCTCTCGAAACCGTAGCAACCTCGGGTGTATCCGAAGTCCACTCGACCTTGCGATCCTCGAGGACGGTTCCGTGTTCGCTCAGAACCGTGGCGTGTAGACGTTTGCCTTGATGTACGAGAAGGGCGAGGGAATCTGGCTCGATCTCGATGCGAGCCACCCTCTCGCCGTCGTCAATCGGAAGGACCACGATCTGGCTCGTACCCTCGATGCCATCGGCGCGGACAGAAACGACGACCTCGCCAGGCGAGATCGCTTCGACGAGGCCCTCCGCCGAGACCGTCGCGGTTGCGGTCGAGCTCGACGACCAATCGAAGCGCTCGACCGCAACCTGCTTGCCTGCATCCGACCAAGCGGTCGCGTGAAGCTCAGCTGTCTCTCCGGGGTGAAGGCGAATGGACTCAGGCTCAACTCTGATCGATGCGGCGACTTCGGGTTCAACTTCGACCGGAGGGTTGACGGGAGGCGGTGTTCCGCACGCCCAGCAAAGCGCGTGGGTTCCCATCATCAGCAGTCTGGCGAGCGTGGCGATACGCGGTGCCATCGTTATCTCTCCTCCCGTAGCCCCGTTTGCGGATCACGTGGTCGTGGTTCGAGAAGAACCGCGGCCATGGTCGTTACCGTAGAGCAACTTTGCAGTGATGGATCCTCGCTTTCGAGGCGGGATGCAAGGGATCGGAATGATCGTCATAGGTCTCGAGATAGGCGAAGCTATCCTGGTCGATATCGTACGAATATACCCCGTTGCCTCTGTTCACCTCGTCGACCGAGGCGACGAGATAGGTAAGCCCCGTCACAAGATCGGTGAGATAGATGGGGTCGATTCCATCTTCGGCGGGGCACGAGTCCCCGCTATAGAGCACGAATCTGCCGGTCGCGTTGAGCCTCGGCTTGTGGTGTGAAAGACAGGGGCCCGAGACGAGCTCTTCCGACGTTGGGTCGAGGACCGACCGATAGGCGATAAGCGATTCGCCGATGCTGGTGATCTTCTCGTAAGCGACGAGGTCGCTGCCTACGTTGGGGGTCTGGAATCTCTCTCCGTCCTCCGGGCTGCCAAAATCGCCGTTCAGCCCGAGTAGAGACCGAAAGCCAATCGTGCCGTCGAGTTCGTACGCAACCAATCCGCTACGAATGCTCGGATTTGTTCCAACAGAAAAGTCGGTGAGGGTTGAATTGCTGAACCGGTACAGTTTCACTTTGGCGTTCGCCGACCAGACTGCGTTGCCCGAATGAAAGGAGGGAGCGGAGAGTTCAGTAGTTGGCGAATATTCTGCCAAAACAATCTCGCTTTGATTCGCAACGCTCATGGAAATGACTTTGTATGGGTAGGCCTGCGAATCGGTCTTCACGGTGTAGATCAGCCTCCATGCGTGAAGAGCGAACCCCAGTGAACCCCCTGGCACTCCGACGAAGGTCGGGTCGCGATCATGAGGCCCGACCGACGTTCGCTCGTCGGCGAACCGATTGAACGCGAGATTGTTGATGGGGACGCCGTTGTCGTCGACGACCTGCGCCACAGCCACTCCGCCCCATTTTCCGCGGGTGGATTCCCATTCGGTACTCAGATCCTGCTCCACACAGCCCGTGACAGGAAGCGGCGGCGTAGCGTGAGCTCCCGCCGCGACGAAGCAGACAGCCAGCACGACCAGCTTCATGATACAAGTTTTCATTGAATCCCCCGTGTGTGAAGGCCGTCGCCAGCCGCCCCCTACTTCGTTCCGGGCTGGCGTGGGCATTCACATCGAACCCTAGCTGTCGCTCCAGGTCTTGTCAAACTCGTCGATTCTATATGTAGGGAGCGCTGGAAATGTCCGGGTCAATGGGGGTTGTAGGTGTTCAGCCTTCATCACGGCAGTGCCGGAGAATAGCGAGCGCGCGTGAAAGCACGGCGCAGCCTTCAGCACGCCTCCAATGAGCGGATGCGCTCCTCACACTGCTCCACGAGCTCCTCGATGGGACGCTGGTCGTGAGCTACTGGATTACGCTGATCGGTCGTTTCTCGGAGCTCGATCGGGAGAGTCCAGCCGGCGAACGAGCGCCTGGGCCAGGTTGGATCGGGCCAAACCAAACGGACATCTACGAGGGCACTCAATCGGACTGGTACGAATGTCCCTGACCTTCGTCGAGCCGCTGCGGTTCCGGAGCCAGCTTCATGCCATGGTCAGGCGACGAGCAGGCCGTCCCACATATGGCTCTCGCGCTCCAGCACCTGCGGGCCGTCAGCCGGGCGGAGATAGGAGATCATCCTCGCCTTGACCCGGCGCAGATCCTCCCAGCTCGGCTGATCGTAGGTGGACGAGAGCCCGTGGAAGAAGCTGCGGGCCTTGAGCTGGACCATCCGCTGGACCTCGGCCTTGCTGGCGTTGGGCGCGGTGAACCGCATGCCCTTGCGGACCTGGGCCTCGCCATGCTGCGCGAACCAGGTGACGAGCGCGTCACGCACTTCGAGAACGGATGGAGCGTTGCACGCGGCGCGGCGCGCAAGCGATTCGACGATCACGGTGTTCCCCCCGGAAAAACCTTGGAGGGCTAACTACCACACCGACCCACACGTTCAAGCGAGATCATAGGGAGCGACCCGGACGGGGTTCAGCGCTCGACCTTTTGGCCCGCGCCGGGGCCGAGACGCTCCTTCATCCAGTTGATCAGGCCGCCGTTTCGCAGGATGTCGACCTGTCTCGGCGAGAGGGAGTGGGTCACGAAGAAGGAGCGGCCGTCCGCACGGGCCTGGAGGTGCTTGCCGCTCTCGAGGCCGTCGAGGTCGATCGAGAGGGTGTCGCCCTTGGAGACCGCCTCGTAGTCGCCCGGATCGACGAAGGTGAGGGGCGCGATGCCGAAGTTCACCAGGTTCTGCGAGTGGATGCGGGCGAAGCTCTTGGCGATCACCGCGCGGAGGCCGAGGTAGCGCGGCGCCAGCGCGGCGTGCTCGCGGCTCGAGCCCTGGCCGTAGTTGCTTCCGCCGATCACGACGTGGCCGCCGTCGTCCCGCACCTTCATTGCGCGAGCCGCGTAGGTGGGATCGACCTGGTCGAAGGCGAACTCGCTGATCTTGGGGATGTTGCTCCGATAGGGGAGGACGGGGGTGCCGGCAGGGAGGATCTCGTCGGTGGTGAGGTCGTCCCCCACCTTGAGGAGCACCGGCACCGAGAGGTCGCGACAGCCGGGGTTCGCCGACGAGCCGATGTAGGCCTGGTAGATCGGCCGGCCCGCAACCTCGCTCACCGGGACCACGTCGCCGTGGCTCGAGGGGAGCGCGGTCAGCGCCCGCGCGTCGAGGCGTCGAGCTTCTTGGAGTCGTCCACGCCCGGGATCCGGCAGCCCTCGGGCAGGATCACCGCCGCCGCCACCACCGGGCCTGCGAGCGGGCTCATCCCGGCCTCGTCCACGCCGGCGACCCTCTGGATCCCCTCGGACCAGAGCGCGCGCTCGTAGCGCAGCATCGTGCGGAGCCGCTGGCCCTCTGCGCGGGCCTCTGCGCGGCGCCTCTCGATCGACTGGAGGATCGTCCGCGCCCCCGCCCGCGGATCGCACCTGAGCTCCTCCTCCGCCGCTGCGGTCAGGGGGAGGCCTTCGTCCAGGTAGCGGCGCTTGAGGTCTGCGAGAGGACGGCGATGGCTTGGCATGGCTACGATTCGCGCCACGGAGCGGAGCCGGGCGCATGGCGCCGCATTCTACATCACAGGCCGTCCAGGTTTCAGCCTCGGCCTCATTCTTGCCCGGCAATCTGCGTCGGAACCTCCAGTGGATAGCCCTGTGATCTCCTCCCCACTGCGCCGTATCCCCAGCAGTAGACTCTTCCCTCGTAGTCGAGGCCACAGCCGCTTTGGGATCCCAAGCCGATATCGACGAATCGGAGCTGTTCTGAAAGCAGGATTGGAGTCGACTCGTAGCAGAGGAAGATATCGTTCCCGTGGGGGCATGCTTCTTTGCCGAGCTGCGCGAAGGCATTGGAGCCCCAGCACCAAGCCCGAGCATCTTCAGCCAACCCGCAGGAGAATCCGAGCGATCCGAGCGAAACGGCCGTTTTGACGCGGGTGAACACGTGTCCGCCTTCGACAGGAATGGGAACGGAGGACGTCTCGCTCGTGCCGTTTCCAAGCTGCCCGGTAATGTTCGAGCCCCAGCAGTATCCATCGCCCTCGCTGGTCAGCGCACAGGCGTGCCCCAACGAGCCGATCGCTCCGCCAGTCGAGGCGGAGATCTCGACGAACGTTTCGCCACTCTGGACTTCGGTGAGTGCACTCGAGCTCGGCGGAGGACCTTCGTCCACCGGGTCACCGAGCTCCCTTCCCCAACAGTAGGTCCGCTCGTCCAGTGCAATGCCGCAGGTCGTTCCTCCCACTCGTGAAGGCGAGGTCGAAATTTGGTGAAAGAGGAGCTCAGTCTGGACGGGCGTAGGCTCCAAGACGGGGTCGGGAGGCTTGATTCCGAGCTGTCCGCGCAGGTTATTTCCCCAACAGAATGCCCCGCCGACGGGATCCAACGCACAGGTGTAGCCATATCCTGCGGAAACCGAAATAAACCGAAAGCCAAGCGATACAGCGTCGAGCGATAGGTCCCTGGTTCCATTGCCCAGCTGGCCCCAATCGTTGTCGCCGGTGCAAATGGTCTCTCCGGAAGTCGTGATCCCGCATGCATGTGAGTCACTGAAGCTCAGCGACTCGAAGCGATCGGGGGCCAGAAATGGCACGGCGGTTTGGGGTTGAGGCTCTTGACCGTCTGGAGTGGGTAGAGGGGCCCGCCAGAAGTACGCGCGTCCGTCTGCCGTGAGACCGCCTGCGGTATTTCCTCCGACGAACAGCTTCGACATTCGCGGGATTACCACATGGACTTGGACGTGTGTTTCCAGCGGACCAACGGTGGCCGAGATGCTCGTCGTCCCCACCTTTCGTCCAAAGACGGTGCCGTCGTCGAGGACGGCCGCGATCTCCGGATCGCTGGAGTGGAAAGTCGCCTCGCCGACCTCCATCGGAGCTCCGTTCTCGTCCAGCACGGTGGCTCGAAGCCGGTCTTTATCCCCCAGATCTACGTTCAGGGGATTGGGTTTCAGCTCGAGCGAAGTCGAATGGCCGGAGATTCGAATGCGCACCAAAGCTTCGAGCGCTTCGACACGCGCGAACACCGTTACAACTCCTGCCTGGCGTCCTGTGACCATTCCCGTCATCGAGAGAGCGATGAGCTCTGGCGGGCTGGCCTCCCACGTCACGGAAGTGTCGACGATCGGGGCTCCCCATGCGTCGGTTACCCGAGCCACGAGTTGGGCGCCTTCTCCGATGAAGAGCTCGCCTGGAGCGCCCTCGATTCGAATGGATGCCGCGGGCGGCGGCGTCACTTCGACCTGAATCGAGCTACTGACTCCGTCCGAGGTGGCCGTGACGTTGGCCCGGCCGATCGCCTTCGCCGCAACGAGTCCGTCGCTTGAAACGGTTGCGACCTCGGGTGTATCCGAAGTCCATTCGACCTCGCGATCCTCGAGGACGTTTCCGTGTTCGCCTAGAACCGTGGCCTGCAGGCGTCTGCCTTGATGTACGAGTAGGGCGAGGGAATCTGGCTCGATCGTGATGCGAGCCACCTTCTCGACCTCGTCGATCGGAAGGACCAGGATCTGGCTCGTCCCCTCGATGCCATCGGCGCGGACCGAGACGACGACCTCGCCAGGCGAGATCGCTTCGACGAGGCCGTCGGACGAGACCGCCGCGACATCGCTCGAGCTCGACGACCACTCGAGTCCTTCGACCGCGACTTGCAACCCAGACTCGGACCAAGCGGTCGCTCGAAGCTGAGCAACTTCTCCTGGGTGCAGTCGGATGGACTGAGGCTCAACTCTGATCGATGCGGCGACTTCGGGTTCAACTTCAACTGGAGGGGTGACGGGAAGCGATGCTCCGCACGCCAAGCAAAACGCAAGGGTACCCACCATCAGCAGTCTGGTGGGCGTGGCGATAGGCCGTGCCATCGTTTTCTCTCCTCCCGTAGCCCTGTTCGCGGATCAGGTGGCCGCGGTTCGGGTAGAACCGCGGCCATTGTCGTTACCGTAGAGCAATTTTGCAGTGATGGATTCTCGCTTTCGAGGCGGGATGCAGTGGATCTGAATTATCGGAATAGGTCTCGAGGTAGGCGAATCGATCCTGATCGATATCGTATGAATATACCCCGTTGCCTCTGTTTACCTCGCTGACCGAGGCGACGAGATAGGTGAACCCTGTCACAAGATCCGTGAGATAGATGGGGTCAATTCCATCTTCGGCGGGGCACGAGTCCCCGCTATACAGAACGAATCTGCCGGTCGCGTTGAGCCTCGGCTTGTGGTGCGAGAGGCAGGGGCCCGAGACGATCTCTTCCGACGTGGGATCGAAGACCGACCGGTAGGCGATAATCGATTCCCCGCTGCTGGTGATCTTCTCGTAAGCGACGAGGTCGCTGCCTACGCTGGGGCTCTCGAACCTCTCTCCGTCCTCCGGGCTGCCAAAATTCCCTTCCAACCCGAATAGAGGTCGAAAGGCAATCGTACCGTTGAGTTCGTAGGCAACCAATCCGCTGCGAATACTCGGATTTCTCCCAGTAGAAAAGTCGGTGAGGGTTGAATTGCTGAACTGGTACAGCTTCACTTTGTCGTTCGCCGACCAGACTGCGTTGCCTGAATGGAAGGAGGGAGCGGAGAGGCCAGCATTTGGCAAATACTCTGCCAAAATAAACTCGCTATGATTCGTAACGCTCAGCGAAACGACCTTGTAGGGCAAGGTCTGCGAATCGGTCTTCACGGAGTAGATCAGCCTCGATGCGTGAAGAGCGAACCCCAGCGAACCCCCTGGCACTCCGACGAAGGTCGGGGTGCGATCTTGACCCACGACCATCGTTCGCTCGTCGGCGAACCGATTGAACGCGAGATTATTGATGGGGATGCCGAACTCGTCGACGACCTGCGCCACAGCCACTCCGCCCCATTTCCCGCGGGTGGATTCCCATGCGTTACTCTCATCCTCCGTCACACAGCTCGTCGTAGGAAGCGGCGGCGTTGCGTATGCTGTGGCCGCGACGAAGCAAACAGCCAGCACGACCAGCTTCATGATACAAGTTTTCATTGAATCCCCCCGTGTGTGAAGGCCGCCGCCAGCCGCCCCGTACTTCGTTCCGGGCTGGCGTGGGCATTCAGCTCGAACGCTAGCCGGCGTTCAATGTCTTGTCAATCTCGTCGATCCTATATGTAGGGAGCGCTGGAAATTTCCGGGTCAATTGGGGGCGTAGGTGTTCGGCCCTGATCACAGCTGTGCCAGAAAATGGTGAGCGCGCGTGAAGGCACGGCGTAGCCTCCAGCTCAACGCCTCAGATGAGCGGATGCGCTCTTCCCGCTGCCCCTCGATGGGACGCTGGGCGTGAGCTACTGGAGTCCGCTCATCGGTCGCTTCTCGGAGCGCGGGGTTTCGGCCGAGATGGAGCCCAGCCGGCGAAAGAGTGCCCGAGCCAGGTTGGAGCGGGAATACTAACCGGACGAGTGTTGCTCGATCGGAAATAGGCCCTGACGCTCGTCGACCTTCAGCGGTTTCGGAAGGCCGACGCGGCTATCAGGCGACGAGCAGTCCGTCCCACATGTGGCTCTCCCGCTCCAGCACCTGCAGGCCGTCCGCCGGGCAGAGATAGGAGATCATCCGCGCCTTGACCCGGCGCAGATCCTCCCAGCTCGGCTGATCGTAGGTGGACGAGAGCCCGTGGAAGAAGCTGCGGGCCTTGAGCTGGACCATCCGCTGGATCTCGGCCTTGCTGGCGTTGGGCGCGGTGAACCGCATGCCCTTGCGGACCTGGGCCTCGCCATGCTGCGCGAACCAGGTGACGAGCGCGTCACGCACTTCGAGAACGGATGGAGCCCTGCACGCGGCGCGGCGCGCAAGCGATTCGACGATCACGGTGTTCCCCCCGGAGAAACCTTGGAGGGCTAACTACCACACCGACCCACACGTTCAAGCGAGATCATGGGGAGCGACCCGGACGGGGTTCAGCGCTCGACCTTTTGGCCCGCGCCGGGGCCGAGGCGCTCCTTCATCCAGTTGATCAGGCCGCCTTTTCGGAGGATTTCGACCTGTCTCGGCGAGAGGGAGTGGGTCACGAAGAAGGAGCGGCCGTCCGCACGGGCCTGGAGGTGCTTGCCGCTCTCGAGGCCGTCGAGGTCGATCGAGAGGGTGTCGCCCTTGGAGACGGCGTCGTAGTCGCCGGGATCGACGAAGGTGAGGGGAGCGATGCCGAAGTTCACCAGGTTCTGCGAGTGGATGCGGGCGAAGCTCTTGGCAATCACCGCGCGGAGGCCGAGGTAGCGAGGCGCCAGCGCGGCGTGTTCGCGGCTCGAGCCCTGGCCGTAGTTGCTTCCGCCGATCACGACGTGCCCGCCGTCGTCCCGGACCTTCATGGCGCGAGCCGCGTAGGTGGGATCGACCTGTTCGAAGGAGAACTCGCTGATCTTGGGGATGTTGCTCCGGTAGGGCAGGACGCGGGTGCCTGCAGGGAGAATCTCGTCGGTGGTGAGGTCGTCCCCCACCTTGAGGAGCACCGGCACCGAGAGCGAGGCGGGGAGGGGGCCGAGCTCCGGGAGCGATTTGATGTTGGGGCCGCGGACGAGCTCCGCCTTGCGCGCCTCTTCGGGCGGCAGCGGCGGCGTGATCAGCTCCATCCTCCCGAGGCCGTCGTAGGGCTCGCGCACCTTCGGATAGGGAAATTTCAGCGTCCGGGGATCGGTGATCTCGCCTTTGAGGGCGGAGGCGGCAGCGGTCTCGGGGCTCACCAGGTAGACCTGATCCTCCCGGGTCCCGGAGCGGCCGGGGAAGTTGCGGGGCACGGTGCGGAGGCTGATCCGATCGGTGGCCGGCGCCTGGCCCATCCCGATGCAGCCGTTGCACCCCGTCTGGTGCAGGCGCGCTCCGGCGGCGGTCAGGGAGACCAGGTGGCCGTCCGCGATCAACCTCGCGAGGATCTGCCTCGTGGTCGGGTTCACGTCGAAGGAGACCCGGTCGTGGGCGGTGCGGCCTTTCACGATCTCGGCCACCACGGCGAGGTCCCGGTAGCCGGGGTTCGCCGAAGAGCCGATGTAGGCCTGGTAGATCGGCCGGCCAGCCACCTCGCTCACCGGGACCACGTTGCCCGGGCTCGAGGGGAGCGCGGTCAGCGGCTCGAGGCGCGACAGGTCGATCTCTTCCTCCACGTCGTAGCTCGCGCCGGGGTCGGGGAGCAGCTCCGTGTAGTCCTGCTCGCGGCCCTGGCTGCGCAGGTAGCGGCGCACCTCCTCGTCGGCGGGGAAGACAGTGGTGGTGGCGCCCAGTTCGGTGCCCATGTTGGCGAGGACGTGGCGGTCCATCGTCTGGAGCTGGGCGAGGCCGGGGCCGTGGTATTCGAGGATCCGCCCGACGCCGCCGCGCACGCCGTGCCGGCGGAGGAGCTCGAGGATCACGTCCTTGGCGCTCACCCAGTCGGGGAGCTCGCCGACCAGGCGGATCCCCCAGATCTTCGGCATCACCAGGTGGTAGGGCTCGCCGGCCATCGCCATCGCCACCTCGAGTCCGCCGGCGCCCATGGCGAGCATCCCGATCGCGCCCGCGGCGGGCGTGTGGCTGTCGGAGCCGAGGAGGGTCTTGCCCGGCTTGCCGAAGCACTCCTGGTGAACGGGGTGACTCACACCGTTTCCCGGCCGGCTGTAGTAGAGGCCGAAGCGCTGGCAGGCGCTGCGCAGGAAGAGGTGGTCGTCCGCGTTCTTGAAGTCCTCCTGGACGATGTTGTGGTCGACGTATTGGGCGGAGAGCTCGGTGCGCACGCGGTCGAGGCCCATGGCCTCGAGCTCCAGCATCACCAGCGTGCCGGTGGCGTCCTGGGTGAGGGTCTGATCGATGCGCAGCGCGATCTCCTCCCCGGGGACCATCTGGCCTTTCACCAGGTGGCTGCGGATCAGCTTGTGGGAGACGTTGCTCGCGCCCACGCGGGACCTCCGTTCTCGTGGCTCGCGAGGAAGGTAAACACCGCGTCCGGGTGGCCGCGGACGGTCGGGGGACCCTCGCAGGCCGATCCGCTGCTCGAGCATCGGGCGGAGGAGGCGCGGAAGCGGCATACTCCCGCCTGTCGATGAGGCGAGCGGGCCAGGGGCGATCGAGGAAGCGGGTCTGGGCGATCGCCCTGGCGGTATCGCTTTTCGTCCACGTGGGTCTCCTCGTCCTCGCGGGCGTGCGCCGCCAGGCGCCTCGGTCGCCTCCCGAGCGCCCCGTGGAGATCGAGATCGTCCAGGTGGAGCCCACGCCGCCGCCGAAGCCGGAAGGCGGGAAGACGACCTCCGAGCGGGACGAGGACGATGCCGGGAAGCGCGTCGCCTCCGGGCGGCGCGGCGGATCGTTCGCGAAGGGAGGAAGGCCCGGTGGTGGGGCAGGCAATCGCTCCAGCGAAGGCAGCGCGCCGCAGATCGCCGCAGAGGCAGAACCCTCTGGGGGTCGCGAGGGGACGATCGAGGTGGTCGAGCCGGAGGAGCCGCTACCGCTTCGGCGCGACCGGGATCTCGAGCTCTTCCCGCTCCCCACCGCGCCCTCGGAAGGCCAGGAGCCTCCAGGGCAGGTGGTGGCGGTGGAGCCCGAAGGGCGTCGCATCGAAAAGCGCCTCGAGGAGCTCTTCGCGGAGGATCGCGCCGTCGAGACCGCCAAGAATCGCGCCGACCCCTACTGGTTCGACCTCCGCCGGCGCCTGGAGCGCGAGTTCTCCGTTCCTCTCGATCTCGTCGAGGACGGGCCCGGGAACGGGACCCTCGGCCTCCAGGGCGCGATCGACACCTACCGCGCCCAGGCGAAGGCCTACGCGAACTCCGGCAACCCCCATGGAGACGGCCCCCTCGTTCCCGGATCGAGGCGCGGGATGGCCCAGGAACTTCGCGACGAGCTGGCCGAGGGGGTCTTCGGGGAGCCGCTGGCCGAGGCGATCGGCGACCGCTCCCTCTTCTCCCGAGAGCTCGTCACGGTCGTCGAGCTCGAGCAGGCCTCCGACGGTTCGATCCTGGACGTGCGTCTGATCACGAAGAGCGGCAGCCCCGGTCACGACCAGATCGCTCTCGACCACATGAGGACCGACGGTGCCGCCGCGGCGTCCGACCTCGGCGCGCCGCCCGCGCAGGGCAGGCGGACGAGGTGGGCGTTTACCAGCTCGCTGTGGATCGTGCCGCCCCTGCCCATGGTGGGATGCGGCTTCGACGCGCAGTTCATGCCGACGACTTGCGTCTACCCTTTGAAGAAGAACCTGAAACACCGGGTCCGCCTCCTGGCGATCTACGAGCGACCCACGCGGTAGCCGCTGGCTTCCTCCTCGCCTCCCTTTGCGTTACAAACCCGCTCTTCTTCGAGAGCGAGGAGCTTGGGACATGCGTGAGGTCTTCATCTGCGCGGCGGTCCGTTCGCCGATCGGCCGCCTGCGCGGCAGCCTTCAGTCGGTGCGGCCGGACGATCTCGCGGGCCGGGTGATCCGCGGCCTGGTCGATCGGGCGGGGATCGCCCCGGACCGCATCGACGAGGTGATCCTGGGCTGCGCCAACCAGGCGGGCGAGGACAACCGCAACGTCGCCCGGATGGCGCTCCTCCTGGCGGGCCTCCCCCACGAGGTACCCGGCGTCACCGTGAACCGCCTCTGCGCCTCGGGCATGGAGGCCGTCACCCAGGCGGCCCGGATGATCGCCGTTGGCGACGCCGAGTTGGTGGTGGCGGGCGGCGTCGAGTCGATGACCCGCGCGCCGTGGGCGATGCCCAAGCCGGAGAACGGATACCCGACCGGGGGTGCACAGCTCTTCGACACGTCGCTGGGCTGGCGCTTCCCGAACCCCCGCATGGAGGCCCTCTTCCCCCTGGAGCAGATGGGGGAGACCGCCGAGAACGTCGCCGAGCGCTACGGGATCTCCCGGGAGGATCAGGACGCCTTCGCGCTGCGCTCGCACCAGAGGGCGGTGGCCGCCTGGGAGTCGGGGCGTTTCCGCGACGAGCTCCTGCCCATCGAGGTGCCGCAGAAGAAGGGCGAGGCCCTGGTGGTGGACCGCGACGAGGGGCCTCGGCCCGACACTACCCTCGAGAAGCTCGCGGCGCTGAAGCCCGCCTTCCGCAAGGGCGGCACCGTCACCGCCGGCAACTCCTCCACGCTCAACGACGGCGCCTCGGCGCTCTTGCTCGCATCTCCCGAGGCCGCAAAGGCGCACGGGCTCACGCCCGTGGCGCGCTTCGTGGGCGGGGCCAGCGCCGGCGTCGATCCTCGCTACATGGGCATCGGCCCGGTGCCCGCCACCCGCAAGCTCCTCGCCCGCGTCGGCCTGGAGGTGGGCGCCCTCGACCTCGTGGAGCTCAACGAAGCCTTCGCCGCTCAGGGCCTCGCCTGCATGCGGGAGCTCGGCCTCTCCGAGGAGAAGGTGAACGTGAACGGTGGCGCCATCGCCCTGGGGCACCCGCTGGGCTCCTCCGGCGCACGAATCCTCGCCACCCTCGTCCACGAGCTGCGCCGCCGCGGCGGCCGCTACGGCCTCGCCACCATGTGCGTGGGCGTGGGCCAGGGCGCGGCCGCTCTCGTCGAGCGCGTCTGAAGCAGGCCCGCTCCGCGGTGGCGGGGGCGGGGCCGTTGGGGTAAGAGGCAAGGCCCAACGGCGCCTCGGGGCGCCTATCGGAGGATGACGATGGCGCTCAAGCTCCAGCACGCGAAGTTGCCCGCAGGGAAGCTGCTCGTCGGCGGCCGGTTCGTCGACGGCCGCTCGGAGACGAAGGTCGAGGTGGTCTACCCGGGCACGGGCGAGCAGGTGGCGGCCTTCCAGGGCGCCTCGGCCGAGGACGTCGACGCCGCGGTGAAGATCGCCCGGCAGGCCCTGACCCAGGGCCCCTGGACGACGAAGATCGCGCCCGCGGAGCGCGCCCGGATCCTGTGGCGGCTCTCCGAGCTCATGCTCGAGCACGCCAACGAGCTCGCCGAGCTGGAGACCGTCGACACCGGAAAGCCCATCGGCGAGACCACCGGCATCGAGGTCCCGCTCTCCGCCGAGATCTTCCAGTACTTCGCGGGCTGGTGCACCAAGATCCACGGCGAGACCATCCCGTCGCGCCCGGGTCTGATGAACTTCACGCTGCGCGAGCCGGTTGGCGTCGTCGGCGTGATCACGCCCTGGAACTTCCCGCTCCTCATGTCCACGTGGAAGCTCGCCGCCGCCCTGGCGTGCGGCAACGTGGTGATCCACAAGCCGTCGGAGCTCACGCCGCTCACCGCCCTGCGCATGGCAGAGCTCGCCCTCGAGGCGGGGCTGCCGGAGGGCGTGCTCCAGGTGCTCCCCGGCACCGGCCCCGAGGCCGGCGAGGCCATGGTGAAGCACCCCGGGATCGACAAGATCTCCTTCACCGGCTCCACCGCCGTCGGCCAGCGGATCATGCGGGAGGGCGCCTCCACCATGAAGCGCCTGACGCTCGAGCTCGGCGGCAAGAACCCCAACGTCGTCTTCGCCGACGCCGACCTCGACGCCGCCGTGAAGGGCGCGGTGAACGCGATCTTCTACAACAAGGGCGAGGTCTGCTCGGCCGGCTCGCGGCTCCTGGTGGAGCGCAGCATCAAGGACGAGTTCGTCGAGAAGGTCGCCGCCAGGGCCGAGAGGCTCATGGCCTCCCAGGGCGATCCCCTGTCAACCAAGACCCGCCTCGGTCCGCAGGTCTCCCAGGCGCACATGGAGAAGATCCTCGGCTACATCGAGAAGGGCCAGGCCGAGGGCGCCCGCCTCGTCTTCGGCGGCGCGCGGAACACCGACGCCGGCAAGGGCTTCTTCGTGAAGCCCACGATCTTCGACGGCGTCACCAGCGAGATGACCATCGCCCGCGAGGAGATCTTCGGGCCGGTCGTGGCGACGATGGCCTTCGACTCGGTCGAGGAGGCCGCCGCCATCGGCAACGCCAGTGACTACGGCCTCGCCGCCGGCGTCTGGACCCGCGACGTGAAGAAGGCCCTGCGCACCGCCAAGGCGCTCAAGGCCGGCACCGTCTGGGTGAACGCCTACAACCTCTTCGACGCCGCGATGCCCTTCGGCGGCTTCAAGTCCTCGGGCTTCGGCAGGGAGCTCGGCGCCCACGCGATCGAGAGCTACACGGAGCTGAAGACGGTGTGGGTCGATCTCACCTGAGGTGATGCAATGAGCAACCGCGACTGGACCCAGCCTTCCGAAGATGCCCTCGTCACCTACCGTGCCGAGGGCGGCGTCGCCGTGATCACGCTGCAGGATCCGCCGGCGAACGCGTACTCGTATGCGATGTTCCGCCAGCTCGACGACGCGATCCTCCGGGCGCGTTTCGACCCCGAGGTGCACGTCCTCGTGCTCACCGGGGCGGGCGAGAAGATGTTCTGCGCCGGCGCGAACATCGAGATGCTCAAGTCGGTCGATCCGTATTTCAAATACAACTTCTGCCTCCACGCCAACGAGACGCTCAACCGCCTGGAGCAGACGTCCAAGCTCGTGATCGCGGCGCTCAACGGGCACTGCGTGGGCGGCGGCCTCGAGATCGCCATGGCGGCAGACCTGCGCATCGCCAAGGCCGGCGGCGGCAAGATCGGCCTGCCCGAGGTGGCGCTCGGCGTGCTCCCCGGCACCGGCGGCACCCAGCGCCTCTCGCGGCTCGTGGGCAAGTCCAAGGCCATCGAGTGGATGATCGAGGGCCTCAGCTTCACCTTCGAGCAGGCCCGCGACGAGGGCCTGGTGAACAAGCTCATCGAGGCGACCGACGCCGCCTCCTTCCTTGCCGGTGTGATCGACTACGCCAGGCGCTTCGTTCCGCCGGCTCGCGCATCCAAGGCGGTGGGCGGCATCAAGCGCGCCGTCCAGTCCGGCCTGGAGATGAGCTTCGAGAGCGGCCTCGCCCTCGAGCGGGAGTTGCAGCAGCAGCTCTTCCAGAGCGAGGACGCCAAGGAGGGCTTCCAGGCCTTCCTGGAGAAGCGGCCGCCGGCGTTCCGCGGGCGGTAGCGGGCACATCGCGCTCTACGAGAAACGAGGAGTCACATGGAGATCGTCGACCCGCCCAAGAGGGCCAGCGAGTCGGTCACGGAGATGACCGAGATCGTCCTTCCTTCGGACGGCAACGCCCTGGGTACCGCCTTCGGCGGCAGGGTGATGCAGTGGATCGACGTGTGCGCGGCGATCTCCTCGATGCGCCACTGCCGCAAGGTCGTGGTCACCGCGTCGATGGACGAGCTCCACTTCCACGCGCCGATCAAGGTCGGCGAGGTGGCCCACCTGCGCAGCCGGGTGAACGCCGCGTTCCGGCATTCACTCGAAGTAGGCGTCGAGGTCTACAGCGAGGAGCCCATCTCCGGCGAGAGGCGCCACACCTGCTCGGCGCTCCTCACCTTCACGGCCCTCGACGCGGATGGGAGACCCGCCACCGTTCCGCCGCTCCTCGCGGAGACCCAGGAGGACCGCGACGCGCAGAAGGCGGCCGCCGATCGCCGCGAGAAGCGCCTCGCGAACCGCAAGCGGACGGCGCCGCCGGCCTGAGCGGCAGCTGCATCCACGCCGTCTTTTTCGGCGGTGATTCATGCTGGGCTCCCGGCGCCTCCGTCGCAGGAGGCGCCGATCGCTCGCGACCTAATCGAGAGCGGCGTCGAGCTCGAACTCCAGATTTCCCTTGAGGGCCTTCGAGACCGGGCAGCCGTCCTTCGTGGCGAGGGCAAGGCGCTTGAACAGGCCTTCGTCCACGCCGGGCACGTTTCCGCGGGTGACGAGCTTCATCTTCGTGATCTGGTAGCCGCCTCCCTTCTCCTCGATGGTGCAGGCCGCCTCGGTCCGGATGCGGGTGGGCGGCTTGCCTTCCTTCTCCAGGGCGAAGGCCAGGGCCATGCTGAAGCACGCCGCCTCTGCCGCCGCGAGGAGCTCCTCGGGGTTCGTGCCTGGATCGCTCCCGAAGCGGGTCCCGTAGGAGTAGGGGGCGTCGATCGCGCCGCTGGCGCCTCGGAACGATCCCTCCCCTGCCTTCAGCCCGCCTTCCCAGGTCGCACTCGCCTTCCTCGTCGGCATCTTCGTTCTCCTCGTGGGATGACCGCCCTCGACCGGACGAGCGGAGATCGACGTTCGCTGGAGAGGGACACCGCGGCAAGGGAACGTTTGGGGGCTCCTTGGCTATCGGGCGAGCTTCCGAACTTCGCTCGGTAGGGGGGCGCGCTTGCCGCACAAATTGAAAGTTGGATCCCCGCGGACGCGAGAATTGCTGGCGCTTGCCCCTCTTGATCGGTCTTGCCGCTCGAAATCGGTCTTGGTGGCACTCAAGATCACGACGATCGCTGGCTCCCACATCGGAGCCAAGTGGACGATTGAGTCCAGTACTGAATAGATTTTGCCATTTTCTTGGCGGCTCTCCCTCCTTGGCTTGACGATGCGCTAACGCCCCATTACGGTCAGCGACGCAACTTCACACCTGCAGGAGGAGGGACCATGCGAGCTACACTCTGTGGTTTGTTGGGATGTGGTTTGGTTGCAGTGGGGGCAGGGACGATGGTCGCGTGCGGGAGCGACTCGTCCACGGGAGATGAGCCGGTCGGGACGAGCACAAGTGGCCTGACGCTCGACAAACACAGGTCGTTGGCGGTTACCGACGAAGACATCGTGAAGCGGTTCGAGCTGAAGGATGTACTCCAGCAGATCATCTCGACCGCCGGGCCGCTCGCAACCCCCATCACGCCGAAAGACCTGTTCCAGCAGTGGTGGGACACGGCCAACCTGAAGCCGGGCCTGGGGAGGGGGCCGCATTGCGACGACAACGGTGCGCCCGTGGGCGGGAGCTCCAAGTTCAACAACTTCGACTACGAATGCCCGCGTGGAGAAGGAGGAGAAGCCAGAGTCGATCCGTTCAACGGGCCGCTCTACAAGGCCATCGGACTCTTCAATCGCTTCGATCTGGCTCCCGAGGACGGCTCGAACTGCGGTGAGTACCGGATCGTCTTCGCAAGGGATTCGGGCAGAAGGAACCTCCTGATTTTCGAGGCCGTGCTCCCCAACCCGGACCGAAAGCGGGGTTTGGAGGGCTGCCGCCCCGTGGTCGAGTTCTGGGCCAAACTCAGTGACACTTCCCTCTCCAACGCAGAGAGGGGCGACATGCTGAAGAAGTTCTACTTCGACGGTCTCTCCGGTTTCGAGCCTGTCGTCCACGCCTCCCACTATGGGGCCCAGCTTTTCGCCAGCAACTACGGTTCCGCCGCCGGTGGGCAGATCCGGACCAATCAGTTCATGGAAGGAAACTGGAATCTCAGGGAGTTCCGGCTCTTGAAGGACTGCCGTTGCGACTCGTGCAACCTCGCGATCGTGCCTGCCACCGACAAGACCAATCCGGAAGGGTTTCTCTTCAATAGCCAGTCGACCGACTGGAGGGTCCCGGGTTTCCAAAACAATCTCGTTGCTGATCTGCCCTCGTTGTCGAACCCGAACATCAACGAGTTCGGATACGAGGTCAAAGATGTCCACAACAGCGGTCAGAGCGTCCCGCAGACCCGTCAGCACGACTACAACTTCCATGCGGATACCGCGTTCCGAAACCGGATCGCCACCGCCGTTAGCGCGAGCGGCCTGACTGCCCAGCACATCATCAACCGTGCGCAGGCCTTGTCTTGCGCCGGATGCCACGAGCTCTCCAACGGGAAGGCGATCGATCGCGATCACACGTGGCCCAGATCCCTAGGGTTTACCCACATCGATGAGAACCTTCGCGGAGGGTCTCGCTATCCGCTCTCCGACGCCTTGGAGAACGTCTTCCTCCCATACCGTCTCGAGAAGATGGAAGAGTTCCTGAGCACCCTCCACGAGGCCCCCCGCGAGCTTCGTAACCTGGAGCCCCGCCGTCTTCCGGAGCGTCTCATTCCGTCCAACGAAGACTGCGCCATGACGATCAAGATCCGCGATTTCCTTCTGATCAGGAAGGTCTGGCCGTGGGAGGAGGTCGAGAAGCTCAAGATTGATCTGGGGCCTCGAATCAACATCCGTCCGACCCACTAGTTCTCATTGGAGCGGGGTTGCGGCTTGACCGTCGCAGCCCTGCTCCATGAGGAGCCAAGCCGGGTCGCCAGAGCAATCACCCAGGAGTTTCGAAATGAGTGGATGGATGGCTAGACTTTGCGCCGTTGTCTTCACCATTGCTGCCGCTGGCGCGTGCGGCGGCGCAAAGACTCCCGATGGCCAGAGTGGCTCAGGCGGACACGCTGGAGCGGACAATGGCGGTGGTGGCTCCGCAGGCTCGTCGGGCTCTGGCGGAACTGGGGGAACGGCAGGCCAGGGGGCTCAGGGGGGACCGGAGGAAGCAGCGGAACTGGAGGTACCGGAGGAACCGCAGGCTCGGGAGGCTCCGGCACAGGCGGAAGTGGCGGGGAGCACGGCTCCGGGACCTGCGACGATCCGTTCGACTTCAACCTCCTCGCCGGTTCAGGAGAAAGGACCTCGGTCAGCTTGGAGGGAGATTATCCAGGGGGAACCGGAAGCCTGTCGGGAACCTGCGGAGGATCCGGACGAGCCGTCGTCTATCGGTATCTGCCCCCCGATGCGGGGACACTGAAGACTGCCCTCATGTCGGTCTCCAGTCACCTCGTTCTCTTCACGCGAGCGACGTGTGACGATCCTTCGACCGAGCTGTCGTGCACCGAGCCGTCCAATACCGGGAGTACCCTGAGGGATGTCCAGCCGAATGTCCCAATTTACTTGATTGTCGGTGGACCAGAGTCCGTCAGCAACGGTTGGTTCCAGCTCTTCGTGTCGTTCGACCCCTATCAGAAGGTGGGAGAGAACTGTACGTTCACCGGCAATAAATGTGCACCGGGACTTTGGTGCGATCGCGATAATACCAGGACCTGCGTCGTCAATGTGCCGCCGGTTCTCGAGAGGGCGACCGTCCTTCGCGGAGGTACAAGCGAAACCGACTTGATCGTTGGAGTCAACGCTACCGACGAGTACCAGCACATCAGTGCGGTCGAGCTTCAGGCTCGTGATAGCGACGGTGAGGCTGTCGTCGCATTTGGTTTTGAAGATGAGCCGGAGATTTTGAGGTTCGATACCTGGGGATTCGGGTTCGATGAAAAGAGGCTCTCTGAGAACAGATTCAGCGGTCTCGTCCACATCCCTGATTTCTTTGCCCGCACGCCAAGCGTGAGCGAGCTTCGCGTGACCATGCTCGACCATGCAAAGGGCCGTTCCAATTCCTTGACGATCGGCATTGAAACTCAGCCGGTGATGCTCGAGAACGAAGAGTGTGACCCGGATTGGCATTCCAATCGCTGCGCGGGCAATCTCGTCTGTGTTCGAAGCGGTAATACGGGCCGGTGTTCTCAGCCCTGATTGCCTTCTCGTGCAGTTGGCGGGCGGAGGTTGGGTAGAGGAACCTCTGTCTTTGGCCTTCCGACCGACTGGCGGAAGGCTATTGTCGGATCTCGACGCCTTGGGTTACCGTAGCCGATCCTCTCGATTCTTGTACCGGAGCTCCAGATGCGTTTCTCGGTTCGAGTCGTCCTTGTGCAATTCGTCTTCGTTGTCGCGCTGGGATGCGGAGGCTCCGGGGGAGGCGGTTCCGGGGGCGAGGGCGGCACTGTAGGCACAGGTGGTACGGGTGGTGGGAGCGGGGCCGATGGCGGAGGGCCCGGTACCGGCGGTTCCGCTGGTACGGGTGAACCGGGTCCCGAATACGTCGAACCGAAGAGCGAGCTCGCATTCGTCCGGATCCCCGGCGGGACGTTTATGCAGGGGTGCGCGACGGGAGACGCGGATTGTTTCGACTATGAGAAGCCGCCCCAGTTGATGGAGGTAGGGGCCTTCTCGATGGGCAAGACGCAGGTCACGGTCGTGGCATTCTCGAGATGTGTCGAGTCCGGCGTTTGCAAGGGGCAGGACGTCGGTACCTCTCCAATGTGCAATTGGAAGGCGTCAGGTTCCACTGGTAGAGAGAAGCATCCAGTGAATTGCGTCGATTTCAACACTGCCACGGCCTTCTGCGGGTGGATCGGCGGGAGGCTCCCTACTGCGACCGAGTGGGAGTATGCCGCCAAGAGCGGGGAGGATGTGATCTACCCCTGGGGTAACGAGCAACCCAGCTCTTCCCTCGCGAACTATGCCGGTGGGGGAACGACCCCTGTGGACCGTTTTCCTGCCGGCGCTACGAAGTGGGGCCTTTTCGACATGGCTGGAAATGTCGCGGAGTGGACGTCGAGTGACTTCCGCCCTTCGGAATTCGTACCCTGGGCGAAGGAGATGCGGGGAGGAAGTTGGAGCGCCACTCCAAGCGGCTTGCGGGCGTCAGGTCGCGGAACGGGCGATCCGCAGGATCGGCAAACCGTCTCCGGGTTTCGTTGCGTCCGGTAGTCCTGGGAGGGCCGCGATCGGCTGCCGAGCATTTAACGAGCACCGACCATTTGGCGGACATTTGACTGTTGGCCGCCTCCCCGGAGATCATCACGCTGAAGGGTGCCGCACCGGAGGGCTGCGAGCCTCCCAACGCGAGAGCCATGCCGGAAGCACATCAGATCCAGGGTCGTCAGGACGGCGCCGCCGACCGGTGGATCGGGCGCGTCGTCGCCGACCGCTACCACGTCGCCGCCAAGCTCGGGAGCGGCGGATTTGGTCGGGTCTATCGGGCCATCGACCTCCGGGGCGACGTCTCCGTGGCGCTCAAGCTCATCGCGGCGCCCTTCTCCGACGCGGAGGAGGCGGCGTTTGCGGCTCGATTCGCCCAGGAACACGCGGCGATCGCCGGGCTCGATCATCCCCACGTCGTACGCCTGCTGGATCACGGCAGGGCGGAGCCGGGCACCTTCTTCGTCGCGATGGAGCACCTGGAGGGCCCGACGCTGGATGAGGTGATCCGCGCGGGCGGGGCGATGGAGGCCGAGAGGGTCGTCCGGATCTCGATTCAGCTCGCGAAGGCGATCGGCGCTGCCCATGACCACGGCCTGGTCCACCGCGACCTCAAGCCGGCGAACGTGGTGCTCGTGCAGAGGCCCGGCGAGCCGGATTTCGTGAAGCTCCTCGACTTCGGTCTCGCGGGGCGGTCCGACATCGGCTCGTCAGGAGGAGACGGTACCTTCGGTGGCTCGCCGACCTACGTGGCGCCCGGCCAGGCCCGGGGCGAAGGGCCGGATCCGCGCGACGACGTCTACAGCCTGGGCGTGATCGTCTACGAGCTCACCTGCGGCAGGCCTCCCTTCTCCGGAGACTCGCCGATCTCGGTGGTCCTCCGGCACCTCGATGAGGCGCCGAAGCGGCCGCGGATGATCGACCGGGAGATCCCGGCGCCTCTCGAGGCGGCGATCCTCCGGGCCCTCGCGAAGGAGCGCGAAGAGCGCTTCCAGACGATGCGCGAGTGGATCGAGGCCCTCGACGACATCCGCGAGCGGACGACCCAGGTTCCAATCGCTCCGCGTCGGAGCAAGGTGCGCTGGCGAGGCCGAGCGTCGGCCCGCCTCGCGCGGACGCTGCTGATGCTCGTGTCCGTGGTGCTGACGGGACTTGCGGCCGCGAGAGCGTGCACGCCTCTCGAGCCCTGAGCTTCTTTCGCTACGAAGCCGGAAGCGGTCGGTGCATCAAGGCGCGTCCGGGCTCACGAGGAGGATGGTGCCGCGGCTCGAGGCGACGAGGAAGCGGCCGCCGGAGTGGGTGACCGCGACCGTCTCGTAGAGCCGATCGTCTTTGCGCACAGAGTGAAAGCTGCGGGTGCCGTCGGTGGTGAGCCACGCCGTGCCCTCCTCGCGGGCGACGACGAGGCCGGTGGTGGGGCCCATGAAGTCGACGAGCGTTTCACCCGTCGTGTCGAAGACGTGCTCCCATTCGGCGCCGTCGTCCCGAGAGACGTAGAGAGCGGACGCCGGGCGAGCCGGCTTTCCCGGCCCAGGGAGGCGATCGGCCCAGCGATCGATCGCCACCTGGAGGCCGCCGAAGTCCGCGCCGAAGCGGCCTGCGTGGGGGAGGCGCACGAAGGGCCTGCCGCCGGAGCCGGTCGCTTCTCGGGGGACGATCGAACGCCACGCCCGGGCGTCCACGGACGCGAAGGTGATCAGCTCGCCGTTCGGCTGGATCAGCAGGCGATCGCCGCGGAAGCCCGCCGACGTTGCCAGCATTTCGAGCGAGCCCTCCGCTGCCAAGGCGAGCAGCTCGGTCTTCACGACCTGTGGGAGGCGGAGGGGGTCCTCCGGGGCATCGAAGCGGTGGGCTAGGAGGAAGAGGCGGCCGTCCCGCTGAGACGCGTCGACGATGGCGGGCTCGCCCGGGACTTCGGCGCGCAGTGAGGCGGCGCCGTTTTCCGCGACGGAGAAGATCCTCCCGTCGTCCGTGGCGATCAGGAGGATTCCCTCGCTCCCCCGCAGGGCGCCCACGGCGCGGGCCGGGAGCTCGGCGCGCAGGGGCCAGGACTTGCCGCCATCCTTGGAGCACGTGATCCGAGGCCCGTCGAAGGAGCAGGCGTCGGTCTCCCCGAAAGAGACCAGCCGCTCGATCCGCCCGAGCCCGGATTCGACCGCGTCCGGATCCCGCGTAGGCGCCTCCTGCGCGTCGACTCGAACGGGGGAGGTCCCGAGGGCTTGGCCGCAGGCCTGCCCAAGGCGTAGGCGAGGAGGGCCCCGAGCACCGCCGCGAGCGCACACGCCAGCAGGAGGGTCCACGAGAACCGCTTGCCGGGGTGTGCTTTTCGCGCGTCGGGCATCGGCAGGCTCCCTCCTTGCGCCGGATGGCATGGATCATAACCGTCCGACCGTGCCAACGGCACGTTCGCGGCGTCGGCCGCTGGGGAACGGGCCGGGCGCGCCGTTGCATCCCGCTCGAGTCACCGGGAGACGAGGGCGCGGCCCATCAGGGGACCAGCACCACCTTGCCGAACTGCGCCCGGTCGGCGAGGAGCTCGTGGGCCTTGGCCGCCTCCGAGAGCGGGAGCACCCGGTCGATTACGCCGTGGAGCTTTCGCTGCCCGAGCAGTTGGACGATGCGGAAGAGGTCGCCCTTGCTGCCCATGGTGGAGCCGAGGAGGGAGAGCCGGCGGTAGAAGAGGTGGCGCAGGTCTACGCCCACGTCGTAGCCGGTGGTGGCGCCGCAGGTGACGAGGCGGCCGCCGCTGTCGAGGGCGCGCATGCTCCCGGCCCAGGTGAGCTTGCCCACGTGGTCGAAGACGACGTCCACGCCGCGCCTGCCGGAGAAGCGGCGCGTCTCCGCGACGAAGTCCTGCTTCTCGTAGTTGATCGTGTGATCCGCGCCGAGCTCCCGCGCTTTCTCGAGCTTGGAGTCGCTGCCCGCCGTGGCGATGACCGTCGCCCCGATGAGCTTGGCGATCTGGATCGCAGCGCTGCCAACGCCGGAACCCGCCGCCTGGACGAGCACGAGCTCCCCGGGCTGCAGAGCGGCGCGCTTCACCAGCATCTCCCAAGCGGTGAGGAAGACGAGGGGCGCCGCAGCCGCCTCCTCCCAGGAGAGCCCCTTCGGCTTGGGGAGCACGTTGTGGTGGGGCACGCTGACGAGCTCCGCGTAGCCGCCGTCCCGGTGCTCGCCGACGATCTTGTAGGAGGGGCAGGCGTTGTCGCGGCCGGAGAGGCAGGCCTCGCACTGCATGCACGACTGGCCCGGCTGTACGATTACCTCGTCGCCCACCGAGATCCCGCGGACGTCGGAGCCGACGCTCTCGACGACGCCTGCGATGTCGGCGCCCAGGACGTGGGGGAACTCCACCGGGATCGACGGGATGCCCTCCCGGATCCAGAGGTCGAGGTGGTTGAGGGCGGTGGCCTTCACCCGCACCCGGACGTCGGACGGGCGGACCGCCGGGTCGGGGATCTCGGCCTGCTCCAGGACGTCGGGACCGCCATGGCGGCGAAAGACGACGGCGCGCATCGATGCTCTCCTCCTAGCGCGCAAGGAAGCACCTTCGCACGGCCCAGGCAAGCTCGAGCCCTTCGCGGGTCGCGTTCGTCGGATGGCGGAAACCGCTCGCCGTTTGGTGCAGCGTTCGCGCTAGACTGCGCCCCCGTTTCATCCGCACGGCCAGGCCGCGCGAGGAGCACGCAAGGTGAACGAGACGCGCACCATCCGCATCGAGGTGGACGAGGCAGGCATCGCCACGCTGACCCTCGATCGCCCCGAGGTCCGCAACGCGATCGACCTCGAGATGATCCAGGAGCTGACCGCCTCCCTCGCGAGCCTGGCCGTGGACCCGCGGGTGCGGGTGCTGATCCTGAAGGGCGCCGGCGACAAGGCCTTCGCGGGCGGCGCGGACATCGCCCAGCTCCGCGAGCGCCGGACCCTCGAGGCGCTGCAGCAGGTGAACGCCCGGCTCTTCCAGCAGCTGGAGGATTTTCCCCACCCGACGATCGCCGCCATCGAGGGCTTCGCCCTGGGCGGCGGTTGCGAGCTCGCGCTGGCCTGCGATCTGCGGGTCGCCGGCGAGACGGCGAAGCTCGGCTTCCCCGAGGTGGGCCTGGGGATCTTCCCCGCCGCCGGTGGGACGCACCGGCTCCCGAAGCTGGTGGGGCTGGGCAAGGCGAAGGAGCTCGTCTTCACCGGGCGGATCGTCGGCGCCGCACAGTCCCTCGAGCTGGGGCTGGTGGAGCACGTGACCCCTGCAGGCGGCGCGGAGGCGCGGGCGCGTGAGCTCGCGGCCGAGATCGCCAAGAACGGCGGCCTCGCCGTGCGAATCGCCAAGCTCGCGTTCAACGCGATCGCCCGGGGCAACGACCCCGAGCCCATCGAGAAGCTGGGGCAGGCAATCCTCTTCGAGTCGCAGGACAAGCTCGACCGGATGGGCGCCTTCCTCGAGAAGCGGAAGAAGAAGGAAAACCAGGGATGAACGAGATCAAGACGGTTGCGGTCCTCGGCGCGGGCACAATGGGCGCGGGGATCGCGCAGGTGGCCGCGGCGGCGGGCTGGCGGACCCTGCTCTTCGACGTGACGGCGGAGCGGGTAGAGGCGGGCCTCGGCAGGATCCGGGACACGCTCGAGAAGGGCGTGGAGAAGGGCAAGGTCGCGAAGGCCGACGCCGACGGGACGCTCTCGCGCCTCCACGGGATCACGAGCCTGGATCAGGCGGCCGACGTGGGCCTCGTGATCGAGGCGGTGCCGGAGGATCTCTCCCTCAAGGTGAAGGTCCTCGGCGAGGCGGCGAAGCACGTGGCGAAGGACGCGATCCTCGCCTCGAACACTTCGAGCCTCTGCCTCACCGAGCTGGCGGCGGCGCTTCCCGGGCCCGCGCGGGTCGTGGGGATGCACTTCTTCAATCCGGTGCCCCGGATGAAGCTCCTCGAGGTGGTGCGGGCGCACCAGACCTCCGACGAGACGCTGGAGGTGGTCCGGGAGGTCGGCACCCAGATGGGCAAGGAGGTGATCGTCGTCCGCGACATGCCGGGCTTCGCCTCCTCGCGCCTGGGGATCGCGCTGGGCATGGAGGCGATCCGGATGCTGGAGGAGGGCGTCGCCACCGCTCCCGAGATCGACGCGGCGATGAAGCTGGGCTACGGCCACCCGATGGGGCCCCTCGAGCTCACCGACCTCGTGGGCCTCGACGTGCGCATGGCGATCGGCGAGTACCTCCATCGGGAGCTGGGCGGCGAGCAGTTCCGTCCGCCGCAGCTGCTCAAGCGCCTGGTCCGCGCGGGCAAGCTCGGCCGCAAGAGCGGCGAGGGCTTCTACAAGTACTAGACGTCCGGTCCTTGCAGCCGGCCGGGCGTGCGCCGGCCCGCTGTAGGCCATCGTCGTCCTTCCTACCCTTGGATCGGAGGAAGGAGCGGCGGAATGGGGCGAGCGGGGCGGCCGGAACGGGGGCGACGAGAGGCACCGGCGCCTACCACCGCGGGGCGAACGGCGAGGGCCTCGCCCGCGATCCAATCCGGCCTCCAGCTCGAAGCCATCTGGAGCCAGGCGCTCCTGCGCCGCCTCCGCAGCCGCTGCCCGCAGCGGCTGGCGCTCCGGATCACCGACAACGTCCACACGATGCTGTCGTTCCGGCGCCGCGACGGTCTGCTGGAGGTGCGGCTCCACCACATGTTCCTGGTCGCGCCCGATCCGGTGGTGGCCTCGCTCGCGGCCTACATCCGGGGCAGTGAGCCGCGGGCCTCCGAAGTGCTCGACCGTTTCATCCTCCGGCACCGCTGGTTGATTCGACGCGTGCCGCCCCACGTCCGGAGGAGCCGGGTGCCGATCCGGTCCCGGGGGCGTCATCACGACCTGGCCGCGCTCTTCGACGGCCTCAACCGGGAGCTACTCGGCGGGAAGGTGGACTGCGAGATCACGTGGGGTGCAGCGCCTCGTGTGAAGCTCCCGCGCAAGTCGATCAAGCTCGGCTCGTACTCGGCCGATTCACGGCTGATCCGGATCCACCCGGCGCTCGACCAGGCGCACGTGCCCGGCTACTTCGTCCGGTGGATCGTCTTCCACGAGATGCTCCACCACCTCCACGGGATCACGAGGAAGGGCGGGCGGCGGTGCGTCCACTCGCCGGGCTTCTGCGCCGATGAGCAGCGCTATCCCGCCCTCGAGCGCTCGAGGGCCTGGGAGCGCGAGAACCTCGACGGGCTGCTCGCCTGGGAGCCCGAGGCGGAAGCAGGGGAGGACGTCGCGCAGCTCCGTGTCGCCGCCGGCGGCAGGCGCTGAGAGGTTCAGCGCGTGCCTTCTTTGTCCGGGGTGAAGAGCAGGCTCGACGCGTGGCGTGCCTCGGAGGGCCGCTTCTCCAGCATCCTCCCGAAGAACGCCCTGCAGAAGGGGATCCGCTGGACGGGCGCGCCGCTCGCCAGCATGCGCGCGGTGGACGCGGCCACCTGGGACCGATGCACCCGGCCGGTCGCCTCGAAGAGTCTCGCGGTGTCGAGCAACCATCCTGCGAAGAGCCCGCGCCGCCGATCGTCGAAGTAGCGATCGGCCTCGCGCTCCACCGCCGTAGCGAGGGCCTCCTCGCGCTGCAGGTCGCCCTGCGGACCTTCCAGGTAGAGCGGGCTCGAATGGACCGCCTCGAGCCGCGTCGAGAACGCCTGGATCTCTTCGCGCGGCGGGAACCACCGGCTGAGCTCGGGCTCCGCGAAGAGCGTCTCCGACTCGGCGACGAGCTCGTGGAGCTTGTCGTCCGGCGGCCGGCCCTCACCGCGAGGTGCCAGCGGAGGCGGCGTTTCGGCGGGAATCGGGCCGAGGACCTGTGCGGCCCAGGAGGGAAAGTCGGTCGGGCAGGCGCCACCTTTCCGCGCCGCCACCCGGGCGCGGTTCAGCGCGATCCGGGCCTCGTCGCGGCCGACCTCGAGGATGGTCACGCCGCCTTTGCGGGGCAGCTCGTCCGCGAGCTCCCGGAACCGCTTCCGCGACAGCTCGCCGAGGAGGAAGTCCGCGACTCCGCCTGTGTCGGAGACCACGATCTGCGCGAGCTCGATCCCTCGCCCGGGCAAGGTGCGGGTCCAGAAGACGGCCCGCTCGCCGAAGGCGTCGAGGCTGGAGAGGTAGACGGGGGGCTCGGCGGCGCCGGCGGCCTCGGTTGCCGGCCGCGGCTCGGGAGCGGGGCGGGCCGGGAGCCCGACCTCCACGCCGCGCTGCTTGAGCGCGTGGGCGAGGCGCTTGGCCTCCTTCTGCAGCTCCTTGTCGCCCTGCGCCGCCGCCTCCACGAGGACCTCGAGGCGGTCGGCCTGGGCCGCCGCTCGCAGGAGGGCGCGGCCCAGCACCGGGGGCATCGCGAGGATTGCGTCGAGCTCCGCGTCCGCGATCTCGTCGGCGAGGCAGCGCGCCTCGTCCACCGCCTCGGGAGAGGCGCCGACCTTCTCGGCGATGGAGCGAGGGTTCCCCTCGGGATCTCGCAGCAGGTCGAGGACCCGGCGGGCGTCCAGTTCGGTTTTCTTCGTCATGCGAGCCGATGACGCTAAGGCCCCGAACCGATCGGGTCAAGAATGCTCGCTCGCCGCGCGCAAATGAGCGCGCGGTACATCGCTGCGCACGCATACGAACGCCGGCGAAGGAGCTCCCGCGCCGGCGTTCGTTAGGACTTTTTTAGAAGCGGAAGTCCTCGCCCTGGGCCTTGAGCGCGGTGATCGTCGCGAGGTTCACGATGTCGTTCACGCTGGCGCCGAGCTGCACCACGTTCACGGCCTTGTTCATTCCGAGGAGGATCGGCCCGATCACCTCGGCACCGGCGAGGCGTGCGAGGAGCTTGTACGAGAGGTTGGCGGCGTCCAGGTTCGGGAAGACGAGGACGTTCGCCTCGCCCTTCAGCGTCGAGAAGGGGAAGATCTCCTCGCGCAGCTCCGGAACGAGCGCGGCGTCCACCTGCATCTCGCCGTCCACCACGAGGTCCGGGCGCTTCGCCTTGAGGATCCGCGTGGCCTCGGCCACCTTCGACGGGCTCGCCGTCGGCGACGAGCCGAAGTTCGCGTAGGAGAGCATCGCGACGCGCGGCTCGATGTCGAAATAGCGGGCCAGGTCGGCGGTGCGCGCCGCGATGTCGGCGAGCTGCGACGCAGTGGGGTCGGGGTTCACCGTGCAGTCCGCGAAGAACTTCACCTCGTTCTTCGTGGCTACCACGTACACGCCGGCGGCCGTCTCGCCCTCCGCGGTGCGGATCACCTGAAGCGGCGCCCGCAGCGCCTCCGGGTAGCTCATCGAGTGGCCGAGGACCATGCCGTCCGCCTTGCCATCGCGGATCATCATCGAGGCGAAGGTTGAGCGGGTGCGCACCAGCTTGCGGGCCTCGCGGCGGCCGATCCCCTTGCGCTGGCGCAGGGCCCAGAACTCCTCCACGTAGCGCTCGAAGTCCTCCGCCGTCTCCGGATCGATCACCTCGACGCCCTGGAGCTCTTCGATCTTGTGCTCGGTGATCATCCGGCGGATCTCCGCCTCCGGCCCCATCAGGATCGGCTTGCAGATCCCGTCCGAGGCGAGGATGGCCGCCGCCTGCTGCACCTTGCTCGTGTTCCCCTCGGGGAAGACGATCCGCACCGGCTGCTTCTTGGCCTTCTCCACCACCGCGCGCATCACGCCGTAGGCGCGGGACTGCGAGCGGCGCAGGCGCTCCCGGTACTCCTCGAGGTCCAGCTCGACCCGGTTGACGCCGTCCGCCATCGCCGCCGCCGCCACCGCCGGTGCAACCCAGAGGAGCACGCGCGTGTCGAAGGGGGTGGGGATGATGTAGTTCGGGCCGAACGCGAGCTTCGCGCCGCCGTACGCGCGCGTCACGTTCTCCGGCACTTCCTGCCGGGCGAGCTGGGCCAGCGCCTGGGCCGCCGCCATCTTCATGCCCTCGGTGATCGCCTTCGCCCGAACGTCCAGGGCCCCGCGGAAGATGAAGGGGAAGCCGAGGACGTTGTTCACCTGGTTCGGGTAGTCGCTGCGGCCCGTGGCCATGATGATGTCCGACCGCGCCTCCACGGCCTCCGGGTACGAGATCTCCGGATCGGGGTTCGCGAGCGCGAAGACGATCGGGTTCTTCGCCATCGAGCGGATCATCTCCTGATCCACCAGGCCCTTGGCCGAGAGGCCGAGGAAGACGTCCGCGCCCTTCATCGCGTCGGCCAGCGTCCGGGCCGCGGTGGGCACCGCGAAGGCCGCCTTGTACGAGTTCATCCCCTCGGTGCGGCCCTCGAAGATCACACCCTTGGTGTCGACCATCATCAGGTTCTGCCGCTTCACGCCCAGCGCGATGTAGAAGTTCGCGCACGCGATCGCCGAGGCGCCCGCGCCGCTCACCACCACCCGGAGCTGGTCCAGACTCTTGCCGGCGAGGTCCGCCGCGTTCAGCAGCGCCGCGCCCGAGATGATCGCCGTGCCGTGCTGGTCGTCGTGGAAGACCGGGATGTTCATCGAGGCCTTCAGCCGCTCCTCGAGCTCGAAGCACTCCGGCGACTTGATGTCCTCGAGGTTGATCCCGCCGAAGGTGGGCTCCAGCGCCTGGATCACCTTCACCATCGCGTCGACGTCCGTCACATCGATCTCGATGTCGAAGACGTCGATGTCCGCGAACTTCTTGAAGAGGACGCCCTTGCCCTCCATCACCGGCTTGCCCGCGTGGGGGCCGATGTTGCCGAGGCCCAGCACCGCCGTGCCGTTCGAGATCACGCCCACCAGGTTTCCGCGGGCCGTGTACTTGTAGGAGAGGTCCGAGTCCTCGGCGATCTCCAGGCAGGGCTCTGCCACGCCGGGGGAGTAGGCCAGGGAGAGGTCGCGTGCGGTGGTCACCGCCTTGGTCGGGACCACCTCGATCTTCCCGGGGCGCCCGGACGAGTGGTAGTCGAGGGCGTCCTGCTTCTTGATCTTGCTGCCGGTGCCGAGATTCGTTGCCATGCGTGTGCGACCCGTCGGATGGCCGCCTGAGGCAGCCGGTGGAACGGGCACAAATAGTGCCCGAGCGAATCGTGCGCTACACTACACCTTCTCGGCCCGCGGTGTCGGCGCGTACGAGTGACGCGTCGCACAAACCGGAGGCTGGAGGGGAGGGCACGTGGTCCGGTCGTTCGCGGTCGCCGTCGGAGCCGTAGTCGTCTTCTTCGCGTCCGTGGCGGGGGCGAAGTGTGGGGCACCTTGCGGTGATTACCTCTGTCCGCAGGGGAGGGCCGCGCGGGCGTTTTCGGCCACAGTGACCGACGTGTCGGAGCGTGGGATGACCCTGCGGGTCGATGACACCTTCGGCTCGGTTGGCGTAAGCGAAGGGGACGAGCTGGATGAGAGATCGTACGGAGCCGTCCTCGGCGATCGGTACTTCGTCATCGTGGGGACTGACTCTGACCAGCATTTGATGCCCATCTACGAGGCCGGCCAGGTGCACTGCGTCGACGCGATGGTCCCTCTCGAACGCGCCGCATCGATCGCCCTCGCGCCGAGTTGCTACGACGAGGCACTGAAGGATGGTCTCATGCCCAAGTGCGACGACTGGGCCGGCTGCTCCTCGGGAGGCGGCGGCCCCGCCATCCTTACGGTTGGCGCCGCGGCGGCCCTCTTCGCTGCCCTCCGCTCGAGGCGGCGTAACCTGGCGTAGCCGGTCGCGACGGCGGTGTCGTCGCGCCACAGGTGACGCGACACATCAGTCGGAGGCTGGAGGGGAGAGAACATGATCCGCTCGTTCGCCATAGCCGTGGGAGCCGTAGTCGTCTTCTTCGCGTCCGTGGCGGGGGCGGACTGCGCCCCTTCCATAGGCGAGGACCTCTGTCCCCCCGGTGGCGTCGCGCAGGCGTTCCTCGCCACCGTAACCGATGTGTCAATGGATGCGTTCCTTCGGGTCGATGCGTTGACCCTTCGGGTCGACGACAGCTTCGGCTCCGACTTCGGAGAATCCGTGGAAATGGACACCCGTCCGCGGCTGATACCCGACAGAGTTGGTCTCGGCGATCGGGTCCTCGTCATCGTGGCGTCCAAGGGCCGACCGCAGGCGCCCTGGGCGCTGATCCACGTCGACGAGGCCGGGATGGTCCATTTCTGGGGGGAACGCGCGACACTTCCGGCCGAACGGGCCGCGTCGATCGCCGTCTCGCCGAATTGCTACGCAGAGGCGAACACGGAAGCGCCCACGCCTGAGTGCCTCGACGATACCGTCACCACCTCCACGAACAGCTGCTCGTCGGGAGGAGGCGCCCCCGGCATCCTCTCGGCTGGCGCTGCGATGGCCCTCCTCGCCGCCCTACGCTCGAGGCGTCGCGTCACCGCGTAGTCGATTGGCAGTGTTTCCGGCGCCCGGGCGGAACTAGTGCCAGGGCGAATCGTCGGCTACACTTCATGTTCTCGGCCTCGCGGTGTCGTCGCACACGTGGGACGACGCGCAATTCGAGGCCGGAGGGGAGAGCACATGGTCCGGTCGATCGCAGTCGCTGTGGGAGCCGTAGTCGTCTTCTCCGCGTCAGTGGCAGGGGCAACAGACTGTGTGCCACCCTGCGGCTGGGACGTCTGCCCGCCGGCGGGCGTCGATCAGGCGTACCTGGCCACGGTGACCGACGTCTCGTCGCACGGGATGACCCTGCGGGTCGATGACACCTTCGGCTCGTTTGGCGTACGCGAAGGGGACGAGATATTCGTGGGACCGGACGGAACCGTTGGCGATCGGTACTTCGTCGTCGTGGATGTCAATTCTCGCCCGCAGAGGCTGCGCGTGGACGGCGCCGGCCTCGTCCACCTTTGCGGGGGATATGAAAGGATTCCGGTCGAACGGGCGGCGTCGATCGCCCTCGCGTCGAATTGCTACGAAGAGGCAAAGAAGGAGGGGCTGATGGCCGAGTGCCCCGATGGAAGCGGCTGCTCCTCGGGAAGCGGTGGCCCGGCCGTCCTCACGGCTGGCGCCGTGGCTGCCCTCTTCGCCGCCCTCCGCTCGCGGCGTCGCATGATCCCGTAGCCGACTCGCGGCCATGTCTCGCCGCACCCGGGCGGGCGCTCATCGTTTGGCCGGGCTGCGGCGGTCGTCCGCGCCTCTTCCGGCCGCCTACGGAGACGACGCTCCGCTCGGGCAGAATTGTGACCGAGCGAATCATCGGCTACGCTTGACCGTGTCGGCCTCGCAGTGTCGTCGCGTATGGGGACGCTTCGCATGACTCGAGGCTGGAAGGGGAGGGAACATGGTTCGCTCGTTCGCCGTCGCAGTGGGAGCCGTAGTCGTCTTCTTTGCGTCCGTGGCGGGGGCGCAATGCCTTCCTTCCATCGACTATGAGCTCTGTCCCCCGGGAGGCGTCGCGCGGCCGTTCCTGGCCACCGTGACCGCGGTGTCGGCGGATGGGTTGACCCTCCGGGTCGACGACCGTTTCGGCTCGGAGGGCGTCGGAGAATCGGTCGAGGTGAATACCCGGCCGGACATGTCACCCGACCGAGTCGGTCTCGGCGATCGGCTCCTCGTCATTCTGGCGGCCGACCGCGAACCGCAGGCGCCCTGGGCGCTGATGCGCGTCGACGACGCCGGAGTGGTCCATTTTGTGGGGGAACGCGCGGAGATCTCGGTCGAACGCGCCGCGTCGATCGCCCTCTCGCCGGATTGCATCGATCAGGCGACCACGGAAGTGCCCGTCAAGGAGTGCCGCGATATGATCGCCGTCACCACCTGCTCTTCGGGAGGAGGAGGCGCGCCCGCCATCCTCACGGTCGGCGCCGTGGTGGCCCTCTTCGCCTCCCTCCGCTCACGGCGGCGCGTCAACGAGTAGCCGACTCGCGCTGCCGTCGCGCACGAGTGACACGACCTATGTTTCGAGGCTGCAGGGGAGAGCACATGGTCCGGTCGTTCGCCGTCGCTGTGGGAGCCGCAGTCGTTTCCTTTGCGTCCGTGGCGAGGGCGGACTGTGTGCCACCTTGCGGGAGCTACCTCTGCCCGTCCCCCGGGGTCGCGCAGGCCCTCCTGGTCACAGTGATCGAGGTCACCGACGATTCGACCACCCTGCGGGTGGATGACACGTTCGGCTCGGACGGGGCTCGCGAGGGAGACGAATTGAGCGTGGAGCGATGGCAGGCGCCTATGGCCGAGCCTCGAAGCCGGTTCTACTTCGCCGTGCCGGCCCCGAGCGGGAGGTGGAACCCAGGTTCCCTGCTGCCGGTCGACGAGTCCGGCCAGGTCCGGTGTGAAGGCGGAAGGACGATCCCTCTCGAACGCGCCGCCGCCATGAGTCTCTCGGCGAACTGCGAACGGGAGGCGGCGGAGGAAGGGCTCATGCCGGAATGCCACGACGTGATTTCCGCCGTCGGCTGCTCGTCGTGGGGCGGCGACCCCGCCGTTCTCCCGGTCGGCGCCGTGGCGGCGCTTCTCGCTGCTCTCCGCCTCCGGCGGCGCGCCATCGCTTAGACGACTCGCGGCGTCGCACCTCACGTGGCAAGACCTCCGCGGCCCACCTCGCCGAACCGCTCGTCGTCGGGACTCGCGCTGCCCCCGGGCCGGAGTGGTCCGGGGGCAGTAGGTGCGTGAGCGTCAGGGCGCTTCGTGGATCCAGAGGAAGAAGGGATCTGGCACCGGCGGCCCGTGCTCGAAGACCCACACGCTGTAGCGGCCGGAGGCGGGCGCCGTCAGCACCATCCGAGGACATCCGCCCACTCCGCTCCTCATGTCCGAGTCGATCGGGCGGATGGAGGGATCGTAGAGGTTGACGTAGGGCGGCGTCGGGGGTGGCCCGGGCGGCTGATGGCACTCGTAGGGAGCGCCCATGAAGAGATCGATGAGGTAGGAGTGTCCGGCCTCCGCTTGGAATGAGTAGACGAGCGCCTGTTGATTGAGGGATCGGGTGACCCACCGGCCGACCGGTACCGTCACGCCGAACGGCGCGCTCTGTTCCTGGTTGTTCGTGTCGAAGAACTCGATCTGGCAGGTGGCGCTGCAGCCCGAGCCGATGGAGGCGCCCCGGTCGTCGCAGGTCTCCGGCGGGTCGATGATGCCGTCGCCGCAGGTGATCAGGTGGCAGCTGCCGCCACGGGGCGGGCACGCGTAGCCCGGCTCCAGCCTGCACGTCGCGGAGCAGCCGTCCCCGTTCACGAGGTTTCCGTCGTCACATTCTTCGCCGGCGCCCCGGAGTCCGTCGCCGCAGACGTTCGCGGTGCAGAGTCGGCCCGGAACGGCGCAGGTGAATCCAGGCTCGATCGTCTTGCAGTCTGCGCTGCAGCCATCGCCGCCCACATGGTTGCCGTCGTCGCAGGCTTCGGTCGGGCCCACGATGCCGTCGCCGCACCGATCCTTGGTGAAGACGATGACCGACGGGGCGGCGGTCCACGGCTGGCCATTTCGCGTGGAGGCCACGATCACGAGGAGCTGGCCGGGTTGGATCACGAGGTCCTGGACGTCGGGGTGAAAGGTGTCTCCCGATCCAACGTCACCTTCGAGGCAGTTCGAGGTCGGAGCCCAGGGATCGAAGGGGAAGCGGTAGGCGAGGAGCAGGCCGCTGTTGCTGTCGGCGAAGGTCGCGCGAGCATGGATGCGCTGGGCGAATCCCGTCGCGTTCACGATCGGGAAGGCCAGGAACAGGTCCGTCGAATCGGAATCCGGCAGACAGTCGCTGCCCGCGCGGCCCCACCAGTCCGGGCTTCGTGCCGTGGTCAGTGCGATGGATCCGCCGGGATTCGCGATCGGCTGGCCTTCCCAGGTGCACGTAGAGGAGCATCCGTCGCCCGACCGCGTGTTGCCGTCGTCGCATTCCTCTCCGGGATCGACGACCCCGTCGCCGCAGGAATGGCCGCCGCCCGTGCCGCCGGTGCCTGCCGTTCCGCCGCTGCCGCCCGTGCCGTCGTCGCCGGCCGTTCCGCCGATTCCGCCCGTGCCGTCGTCGCCGGCCGTTCCGCCGTTTCCGCCCGTGCCGTCGCTGCCGGCCGTTCCGCCGTTGCCGCCCGTGCCGTCGCTTCCGGCTGTTCCGCCGTTGCCGCCCGTGCCGTCGCTGCCGGCCGTTCCGCCGTTGCCGCCCGTGCCGTCGCTTCCGGCTGTGCCACCGCTGCCGCCCGTGCCGTCGCTGCCGGCCGTGCCGCCGCTGCCCGCCGTGCCACCGCTTCCGCCGGTGTTGGTGAGGCCGGGATCGTTCTGGCTGGTTCCGCACGCCGTCGCGCCGAGCAGCGCGACGGCCAGGATCAGGGTACCTCGCGTGAATGACGTCGACGCCTCCTGTTTCATGAGCGAGGCGTCGAAGCGTATTTTCGGTTTCCGTCCGTTGTGAAGTCGCCACCCTCGGCAAATGTCCGCTGGTGGACAGATTCGAGAGCCCGAGACGTCAAGCGACGCGAGACGGGGTCGTGCGAAGGGGCGACGGGTCGGGCTCAGACCTCGGGCTTGGTGACCCGGAAGACGATCCACGGCGGGAGGAGGAGCCTCTCGAAGCCGACGAGGCCAACCTCGTCACAGAGCCGGCGTAGCTCCGCCTCCTCGAAGCGGCGGATGCCCACCTTGCGCTCCAGGCGGTCGAGGGGCTTGAGGCCCTCGAGAAGCGTGGCGCAGACGAAGGCGCCGCCCGGCGCGAGGGTACGGGCCACCTCGGCGAGGACCTGCGAGGGCTCGTCGTAGAGGTGCAGCGCGGCGACGTCGAGGACGCCGGCGAAGACCTCGTCGCGGAAGGGGAGGTGTGCGGCGTCGGCGCGGATGAGCTCGACGGTGGCGCCGCTCTCGCTGAGCTGGTGGTGGGCCTCCTCGAGCATCGCCGCGGAGCGATCGAGGCCGAAGACCGGGCCGGCGCCGGGTCGCATGGCGAGGTCGCGGGCGAGATGGCCGGTGCCGCACGAGAGGTCGAGGAGCGGCGCGCCCGGTGGTGGCGCGAGGAGGGCCCGGGCGAGGAAGCGCTCGCTCTCCGCGTCGAGGGAGAGGCGGGAGAGGGCGGGCCGCAGGCCGCGCTCGTAGAAGCGGGCGACCGGCCGGAGCTCCATGGCCCGCTGGGCGAGGGAGCGGCGCAGCGGAGGTGCGTGATCCGGCGGCACGAGGAGGTCGAGGATCCCCTCGGCGAGGGGGTAGGCCATGTGGCAGGTGGCGCACCGGACGGGGCCGAAGCCCAGGAGCGCCTTGTCGCCTTCGGCCTCGAGGGGCCCGCCGCCGCATCGGGGGCAGCGGAGCAGGGCGAGGGAGGAACGTCTCACGATTGGCCCACCCTACCAGCTCGGGCGGTGCCTACCAGCGCAAAGCCGAGACGCTGCACCAGCGAGCGGCCCCGGTTGCGTAGCGCCCGAGCCCGTCCGTGGTAGGCTGATGCAAATTCGTTCAATCATGAGGGGGGTCGAGATGCTCCGTTTCGCCAGCGTGTTTGTCGGAACCTTGGTGGCCGCGTTCTCGTTGCAGGGATGTGGGGGCAATCTCCCTGCGGGCAAGTCTTGCACGGCCGTAGCGTGCTCGGATTCGGTGCGCGTCGACCTCCAAGGGTTGGACGCGATCGAGCCCGTTCGCATCGAGGGCGCCTTCGTCGTCGGTGGCGAGCGACGCGAGTTCTGGTGCGATATCAGCGAGCATCAGGGCTCCCCGGACTGGACGGTCGGCTGCGACCAGAAGCGGGTCTGGATCAATGACATCGCCAGTGCCGCCCCGGAGGAGCTCGAGGTCGAGGTCGTCGTCGCCGCCGCCGACGGGGGCGACCTGGTTTTCCGCGGCAAGGTGCGACCGACCTACCACGTCGAGCAGGACTTCAACGGTCCCGGCTGCGGGACGTGCGCCCACGGGACGGCCACCGCGATCGTGGCTCCCGAAGGCGCACGCTGAAGACGACGCGGCCCGTCGCCTCTAAATCGGCAGCATCCAAAGCTCCTTGAGGTCCCCGGGGAGCATGTTGCTGAAGTCCTCGAACTCGCCCTCGGAGATCTGGTTGCGCACCGCCGCGACCACCGCGCGGATGATCGGCTCGACCTGGTCCACCGGCTTCTTCAGGTCGGCGGCCACGATCTGGAAGAGCTCGTCCTTGCCGTACTTCTCACTGGGCTTGCCCGCGTGGATGTTGCAGCTCACGAGCAGCTCGCGGAGCTTGAGCGGGAGCTGGGCCTCCAGATCCCGGGCCTCCTCGCCGAAGACCCGCCGCTCGAAGGCGCAGAGCACCGACACGGCGGCGCACTCGGCCATCTCCATGTCGAACTTGCCGATCTCGCACAGATCCTTGAGGAAGGCCTTGTAGGTGCTCCCGGTGCGCGACTCGTGGCGCTCGTGGCGGCGCTCGGGCGTCGGTGGCGGCCGCCGGCCTGGTTCCAATTCCTCTGCCATCGAAAATCACCTCCGATCCGAATGGTGGGCACCGGATCGGGGTCGCGCACGGGGCCGCCAGCATGGGGGCGGCCGCGTTCGCACACGCAGCTCTCGTCAGGCCGGCCGGCGCCTGGTGTGCTTCTCGAGCATGGCGCCGAGGTAACGGCCCGTGTAGCTCTCGTTCACCGCGGCGACGGCCTCCGGCGTGCCCTCGGCGACCACGTGGCCGCCGGCCTCGCCGCCCTCCGGGCCGATGTCGATCACGTGGTCGGCGCACTTGATCACGTCGAGGCTGTGCTCGATCACGATCACCGAGTTGCCGGCGTCGACGAGGCGCTGGAGCACCACGAGCAGCTTCTCGATGTCGGTGAAGTGGAGGCCGGTGGTGGGCTCGTCGAGGATGTAGACCGTCTTGCCGGTGCCGACGCGGGAGAGCTCGCGGGCGAGCTTGATCCGCTGGGCCTCGCCTCCCGAGAGGGTGGGCGAGGGCTGGCCGAGCTTGAGGTAGCCCAGGCCCACGTCGTCCAGGGTCTTGAGGCCCCGCATGATCTCCTTGTGGAGGCCGAAGTGCTCGAGGGCCTCGCTGACGCTCATCTCGAGGACCTCGGCGATGTTCTTGCCCTTGAACCGCACGCGCAGGGTGGCGTCGTTGAAGCGCTTGCCGTTGCAGGTCTCGCAGACGACGTAGACATCCGGGAGGAAGTGCATCTCGACGAGCTTCTGCCCGTCGCCCTCGCAGGTCTCGCAGCGGCCACCCTTGATGTTGAAGGAGAATCGACCGGGGGTGTAGCCGAAGGCCCGGGCCTCCGGGGTCTCCGCGAAGACGTTGCGGATGTGGTCGAAGATCTTGGTGTAGGTGACCGGGTTCGACCGGGGGGTGCGGCCGATCGGCCGCTGGTCGATGTCGATCACCTTGTCGATGTTCTCGATGCCGGCGATGGCCCGGTGCTTGCCCGGCACCGCCCTCGACTCGTGAAGCGAGCGCGAGAGGGCAGGGAAGAGGATCCGGTTGACGAGGGTGGACTTGCCGGCGCCGGAGACGCCGGTGACGGCCACGAGCGCGCCCAGGGGAAAGTGGACGTCGATCCCCTTCAGGTTGTTCTCGGCGGCGCCGAGGACCACGAGCTCCTTGCCGTTGCCCTTCCGCCGCACGGTGGGGACGGCGATCTCCTTGCGGCCCGAGAGGTAGGCGCCCGTGAGGGAGCGCTCGTTTCCCATGATCTGGGCCGGCGTACCCGCCGCCACCACCGCGCCGCCGAGGTGGCCGGCGCCCGGGCCGAAGTCGACGATCCAGTCGGCCTCCTCCATGGTCTCCTCGTCGTGCTCCACGACGATCACGGAGTTGCCGAGGTCCCGCAGCCGCTTCAGCGTGGCGAGCAGCTTGCCGTTGTCGCGCTGGTGCAGGCCGATCGAGGGCTCGTCGAGGATGTAGATCACGCCGGTGAGCTCGGAGCCCATCTGGGAGGCCAGGCGGATTCGCTGGCTCTCGCCGCCGGAGAGGGATCCCGCCGCGCGATCGAGGGTGAGGTAGCCGAGGCCCACGTCGAGGAGGAAGCCGAGCCGCGAGAGGATCTCCTTGCGCAGCTCCTTGGCGATCTCCTCCTCTGAACCCTTGAGTGGCAGCTCCTTCAACCAGGAGTGCGCGCCGGAGATGGTGTCGCGCGCCAGCTCATGGATCGCCAGGCCGTGGATCTTCACCGCCCGGCTCTCGGGACGCAGGCGGGCGCCGCCGCAGTCGGAGCACGGCTTGTCGGAGAAGAAGCGCATGTAGTAGCGCTTCATCTGCTCGCTGGCCGTCTGCTTGAAGCGGCGCATGAGCTGGTTGACCACGCCCTCCCAGTCCATCCGGTAGCGGCCGCGGCCGGCGGCGTCCTCCCAGGTGAGGGTGAACTCCTTGCCGCCGGTGCCGTGGAGGATGAGGTCCTTCTGCTTCTTCGTGAGCTTCTCCCACGGCTTGTCGAGGTCGAGGTCGAAGGCCGAGGCGAGCTGCTCCACGAAGTCGGCGGTCCAGCCCTCGCCCCGCGACATCCCGCTGGCCCAGGGGGCCACCGCGCCTTCGCGGATCGAGAGGAGGGGATCCGGGATGATCAGGTCGGGATCCATCTCGGGCCGGGAGCCCAGGCCGTTGCAGGCCTGGCAGAAGCCCATGGGGTTGTTGAACGAGAACGACTGCGGCGTGAGCTCGCCGAAGGAGAGGCCGCAGGCGTGGCAGGCGTTGTGCTCGCTGAAGAAGCGATCGCCGGCCTTCTCCGCCTTGGCGTCGCCGACGATCAGCAGGCCCTTGCCCTCGCGCAGCGCCGTCTCCACCGAGTCGGTAAGCCGCGCGGCGATCTCCGGCTTCACGACCAGGCGGTCGATCACCAGCTCGAGGTCGTGCTTGGCCTTCTTGTCGAGAACGATCTTCTCGGCCGAGAGGTCCACCACCCGGCCGTCGATGCGCATGCGGGTGAAGCCGCGCTTCTTCGCGTCGTCGATCACCTCGCGGTACTCGCCCTTGCGGTTCTGCACCAGCGGCGCCAGGAGCTGGATCTTCGTGCCCTCCGGCATCTCGAGGATGGCCTCGACGATCTGCTGGGCGGACTGCTTGCCGACCTTCCGGCCGCAATTCGGGCAGTGCTGCACGCCGATGCTGGCGTAGAGCACGCGCAGGTAGTCCTGGACCTCGGTGATCGTCCCCACCGTGGACCGCGGGTTGCTCGAAGCCGCTTTCTGCTCGATGGAGATCGTCGGCGAGAGCCCGCGGATGGTGTCGTACTTGGGCTTCTCCATCTGCCCGAGGAACTGGCGGGCGTAGGAGGAGAGGCTCTCGACGTAGCGGCGCTGCCCCTCCGCGTAGAGCGTATCGAAGGCGAGCGACGACTTGCCGCTCCCCGACGGACCCGTGAAGACCACCAGCTTCTTCTTCGGGATCTCGAGCTCGACGTTCTTGAGGTTGTGCTCGCGGGCGCCGCGAATGAGGATCGAATCCGGCTCCATCGTCAGGTGACCATCCGTTCAGGCAGGGGAGGCTTCGTATAGCCCGGCGCGGGCCACGCTGTCGAGGACCTCCAGTCGATGGGGATCAACCGACGGGAGCCTCACGGCCCTCCCGTCTTGGCCGGTCTTTTCGGCCGGCCGCCCGGCTCCCGCCCGGCCCCGACCGGCCGACGGGACCCGACCCTCTCGCTGAAGTGCTACGGCGGGGCCGCATCGAAATGACTGATAGGCAACTTAACTTGACTTGATAGGTATGTCGGGCGACATCCCATACGCCCCCATATGGGGACGAGTCCACGTCAGGAGCGCGAAATGGGAAGAATGGATGATGCTTGCAAGAACGTGGTGACCGCCGTCGAAGGCGCGATCGCTTGCGGCGTAGTCGACCTCGACACCGGGATGCTGCTCGGGATCAACAACGGCGCCCAGTACACCCAGACCCTGAACGAGATCGTCGCCGCGGCGACGATGGACATGTTCCGCGGTCCGAACATCATGCGCATCCAGCAGATGGTGCGGGTCCACCGGGGCCTCCCGGAGAACGGCGAGAACTACTTCGACGAGGTCCACATCGTCTCGAAGAACAACTTCCACTTCGCGAAGACGCTGCGGGGCGGGCGGGCGGTCATCATGCTCGTCACCCGCAAGTCGACGAACATCGGCATGGGCTGGGCGCAGCTCCGGGCCGCGATCCCGTCGGTCGAGCCGCTGGTTCCGTAAGCACTCTCCGTGCAAGGTGGGCGAGACCGGAAGATGAGAGAGCTCCTCACGCGAGCCTTCGAGCAGGTGCCCGGCTGCATCGCCGCTGCCGTGGCGGACTCGCGAGGCGGCGTGCACGCTGCCCTCCCCGACACCCCTTCGGTGGTCGAGAAGCTCGAGCTCGCCGCCGCTGCCGCGTCCTGCCTCTTCGACGCGTCCCGCGTCACTCACGCCGTGTCCCCGGAAGCCGCCGACGCCCCGTCGAACGAGCTCCCCAGGGAAGCGGTGATCGTCGCGGCCGACGAACTCCACGTATTCCAGCGCTGGAACGAGGACCTCGTCCTGATCGCAGTCTGCACGCTCGATCCCCGCTTCCTGGGAAAGATCCTCAGCGAGACTCGACACCTGCTCTCGGAAGCGCGGAGCGCGACGCGATGATCGCCGAGGTCAACACGCATTCCACCGACGACACATCGTTTCTCGAGCGCGTCGAGGCGAGGGCCGAAGGCTCCACGGGCGCGCTTGTGTTCGGCGAGGAGGGTAAGATCCTCGTCGAGCAAGGAAGGATCGGCTGGGCGGCGGCGCGATCTCAGAAGCGGAAGCTGGGCGGGATCCTCCGCTCGCTCTGCGACGGCCGCGTCGAAGCGGAGGCCTTCGAACGAGCGTTCCGCCTCTGCCTCGAGAAGGCCTCCTCGCTGCGGGAAGGCCTCGTGGAGAACGGGCTCATCGACGCCGAGACCCTCCGCACGGGCCTCCAAATGCACATCGCCGAAGGGATCCGCGCGCTCAGCCGCCTCGACCTCGCCGACGCGATCTGGGTTCCCCACACCTTTCAGGAGTACGACGTCCGCTTCACCTTTCGCCCCATCGAGATCCTGAGCGCGATGGGAGGGCAGCTCTTTCCCGACCTCGCGCACGCGGCGGAGGACGACCTCGCCTGGTACCTCGAGGGCGGCGGGAGCGGCTTCGCGTTCATCCGTTCGGAGGCGCAAGCGCGGCCAGTGTCGATCGCCTCGCTGCGCGGGGAGACCTTCCGCATCCACGAGGTGCTGGAGCTCGGCAACTGGGCGATCGGCGCCCTCGACATGACGCGAGCCCTCTCGGACGGGGGCGGGCTCGCCTCGATCTCCTGGCGTCCCGGGCGGAGCCTCGCCGCGTGGGAGGCCGGCCCGACGACCTTCGTCGCCACCTGCGGCGATCCCTCGGGCCTGGCCTTCCTGCTGTCACGGCACGTGCGTCGCCGGCGAGGCGCCTAGAATGAATGACGCGGAGGTCGTCCCGCCCTTGCCCGGGGTCGGGATCCCGCCGGATCAGCTCTGGCCGGGCCCCGAGGCCGTGCCGATCCTCGCATGCGCGCGATCGAGCCCGCATCGCCCGCGCTGGGATCTCGTGGGGCGGCGCGGAAAGGAAGACGGAAGCGGTGGGACGGACGTCTTCGTGGTCGAGGCAGAGGGCTGGTGCCTGAAGACCTCGATGCGCAGGCGCTTCCCGAAGCGGCACGACGCGCAGGAGGCCATGCGGGTGCTGGGTGATTCCAAGCGCCGCCTCGGGGCTTGGATGCCGTCCCACTCGGCCCTCGCTGTCTCGGAGGGACACGGCGGGGATTGGTGGCTCTGGACGATCTGCCCCTGGCTCACGACCCTGCGCACGAGGATGACGGCTGCCGAGAGCCTGGGTGACGAGGCCGCCTTGGGAGCGGTCCTGGGGGTCTACGCCGAGGCCGCCACGGCCTCGCTGCGGATGGCGCTCGCGCAACACGTCGTCCTCGACGTCCATCCGAGCAACTTCGGCTTTGGCGGTCCCGCCCTCCACTACCTGGACGATCACATCGCCGTCGGCTCGAGCCTGCCGGGGATCGGGCACGCCCTGCTGCAGCGGATCGAGGAGTACGCCGAGCTGCCCGGCGCGATCGTCCGCTACCTCGCGCTCCTCGAGCGTGCCCTGCTCACCCTCTCGCCCATCGAGAGGGCCCAGATCGGCCTGGCCGAGGCCTTCGAGCAGACCCTGGCGCAGTCGGAAGGCGCACAGCGAGCGAAGGAGCGGCTCGTCCGCTTCTCCTCGCGCAACGCCCGCTAGGCGAGGCGCGCGTCCGCCTGGGAGGGGCCGGGCGCGCGGAGTTTGGACGCCAGGTCGATCGCCCTCACGACGAGGGCGGTCGCTCCATCCGCGGACTCCGGGAGGACGTGCAACAGGCGATCGGAGCGCTCGGCGCTGGACGCGAAGCAGCTGTCCGGAGGAGGACCGGCGATCGGAAACGGAGGCAGCGCGAAGCCGAGGCTGGCGAAGAACGCCACCAGCTCGGCCGCGGGCCCGCTCGCGACCTTCCAGGGCCCGCAAAGCAGGAAGGAAGCCACCTTGTTTCGGATGAGCTGGACCTGATCGACCTCTAGCGCGTGGCGAATGCAACCCAGCCGCTTCATGAAGCGGTCGAGCGGCTCGGCGAGGGCGCCGTCGTCCACCACGGAGGAGATCACCACGACGTCCGCCCAGTCGACGAGCCGATCGTAGACGGGGCCGAGCTCGTCGCCCTCTCCTTCGGTCAGGAGACAAGGCCACCGACACTGGCGCTCGTTCGAGGGGCAGCCCTCGAAGCGAAGGGCGGTGAGGTCGACCCGCCGGATCTCGGCCCCGGAGGCCTCGGCTGCCTGCAACGCCAGATCGAGCAAGAGCCTCGCCGACGAATGCTGCCCCGGCGGCGTCGCACCGGCACTTAATCCAAGAACTCGAACGAGTGGCTCGCCCGAGCCGCGGACTTCCGTTAGCCTGTCGCCGACGCGGTGCAGCTTCACCATGGCATCTGCCCTTTTTCCACGGAATCGCTGCCATCGTTACTGAAGCTTGCGGATCCAACTGTCAACTGTAGTTAACTTTCAGGCCAAAGGAACCTCCGTCATGGCCCTTCCCTTCGATCTCGTCGTGTTCCGGTGCGAGCTGGGTCGCCAGATCCTGGCGGTGCGCCGGGAGGCGGGGCTCACGCAAGCCGAGCTCGCGAACCGGGCGGGTGTCTCCAACGAGTTCCTGAGCCGGATCGAGAACGGAACCGGGATTCCATCGCTCGAGACCATCGGTCGACTGGCGGCGGCCCTCGGCCTGCCGGCATGCCAGCTCTTCCCGCCTGCCGAGGATCTGGGCGGCGCCGCCGCAAGCAGGCTCCTGCGCGTCGTCTCGAAGCTCGACGAAGGCGACCGCGAGCTGGTGGTCCGCCTGGCAGAGCAGGTCGCGAAGGCGCGCGAGGGTGCGGCCCCTGCCGGGCGCCAATCGCGATCTCGATCGAGGAGCGGATAGGGGTATCCGCGGTCGATCGCTCTGCTCCTGACAGAACGTCTCGGGACGTGTAGGTTCGCGCCGCGTGTTGGACCGGGCCGACGGACGAGGCCCGCACGAAGCGGCAGAGGATGGACATGGCAGAGTTCGACGAGAGCAGCACCGAGAGCAAGGAAGTCACGGCGGCCTTCGAGCAGTCGCCGGAGGCGCGTCCCGCCGCGATCACGGGCGAAGAGACCCCGGCGGACCTCCTCGCGACCGCGTTCCCCGCGTACGTGGGCCGGCAGGTCCGCGAGGCGGCGCGGCTGATGCGGCAGTCCGCCGACGGCGGCCACACGGTCTTCTGCACCATGTCGGGGGCGATGACCCCGGCGGGCCTCCACCGCTCCTGCATCGTGCCGCTGATGCAGCGGGGGATGATCGACGTCCTCACGACCACCGGTGCGAACCTCTATCACGACGCGCACCGGATCCTCGGCTACCGGATCCGCGAGATCGCGCCGGACGCCGGCGACACGATGTTGCGCGCCGCCCGAATCATCCGGATCTACGATCTGGCGTTCCACGAGGACGTGCTGCTGCACACGGATCGGCTCTTCGCCTGGCTGATGGCCAAGGAGGAGTTCCAGCGCACGATGACCACGGCGGAGTTCCACTACCTGCTGGGCAAGCACCTCCACGAGATCGAGACGAAGCTCGGCGTGGACCAGCACTCCCTCCTGGCCACGGCGTACGAGTGCGGCGTGCCCATCTTCGTGGGCGCTCCCTCGGACGGCTCGATCTTCCTGAACGCGGTGCGGCTGCGGGCGGCGCTGGGCGAGAAGTTCAAGTTCGCCCTCGACGGCAACGCGGACGTCTACGCCATGGCCGCCCTCCAGTGGCAGGCGCAGACCGAGGGCGACACGGCGGTGTGGATTCTTGGCGGCGGCGTGCCCAAGAACTACACGCTCCAGGGCGAGCCCACGCTCAGCCAGATCCTCGAGCTCGACGCCCGCGGCTTCGACATCGATGTGCAGTTCTGCGTGGAGACCGTGGACAACGGCGCGCTCTCCTCCTGCCCGGCTGGCGAGGGCCACACCTGGGGCAAGGTCTCCGCCGAGTGCGTGGAGAACGCCTCGGCCTACGTGCGCGTGGACGTGACCGCGATCTTCCCCTGGATGGTCCATGCCCTCCTGCACGGGGGGCGGCGCCGGCCGCTCAAGCGGATGTACGATCGGCTGCCGGAGGCGGTGGCCAAGCTGGACGCCGACGTGGGCGCCCAGCGCGAGAAGCTCCTGGAGGGAGTCTTCGAGACCCCTCGGGAGTTGAGGTAACGCCCAACGAGAGAGGAAGCCGATGAACCCCAGGATGCGAGCGCTCTTCGAGGAATACGCCGAAGCCCATCGGCACCCGACGAACCGCCTCACCCACAAGATCGCGATCCCGATGATCGTCTTTCACATCATCGCGATGCTCATGTGGATCCCCCTGGGGACCGTCTTCGGCCTCCACCTCACCGCCGCCCACATCGCCTTCGCCGGCGCGGTGGGCTGGTACCTCTCGCTGAACGTGAGGCTGGGCCTCATCATGGCCCTCCTCTACGCCCTCTGCTTCCCGCTCGCGGCGATCTCGCCGTGGCCGGTGGTGGTGGGGATCGCGCTGGTGGGCTGGCTCGTCCAGCTCGCCGGGCACGTGGTGTGGGAGAAGCGGTCGCCGGCGTTCCTGCGGAACCTGCTCCAGGCCCTCGTCGGTCCGCTCTTCTTCGTCGCGTCGCTGACGGGCGACTGGCCCGAGAAGCGCAAGTCCCTCGCCGGGGCGCGCTGACGAGCGAGTGAAGGAATCGGCCCCGCCTGAAGCGGGCCCGATTCCTTCAGCCGCGGTTCCCGCGGTCGCGCTCTTGGGTGGCTCCGCCTTCGGCTTCGCGTGCGCGGAAACGCTCGTCTTTTTCGTCTGCTCCGCCTTCGGCTCCGCGCGAGCGACTACCTCGGCCTCAGCTTCGGATCCTTCGGCTTCGACGGCTGCGCCTCCTGCCTCGGCGGCGGATCGGCGTGGATCGGCCAGCCCTTCGCGAGGAGCGTCTCGCAGGTGGTCCCCGCCGGCACCGGCGTGTAGGCGAAGTTGCCGCCCACCTTCTCCTCGGTGTCCTTGGCGACCAGGCCGATGCAGCCGCCCGACGTCTCGAGGATCTTCTGGGAGACGGAAGCCCGGAGCTCGCCGCGCAGCCCGCCGTCGACGAGCTTGCCCCTCGCGATCGACCGGCTCCGGCTCCCCACGTAGACCGTGCCGCCGCAGATCGGCGCGTCCACGGTCACGGTCGCGCCCGGCTTGCCGTCCCCGTCCACGTCCTCGGTGCTCCAAGTCGTCTCCCAGGGATCGGTCTCCCAGCGGTCGCCCTTCTTCCGGAAGGCGAACGTGGAGGGCGGCATCTTGGGGATGCCCTCGGGAAGGAAGAAGACGTGGACGCCGGCGAAGCGCGCGATCTCCAGCTTGCACTTCTGCTGGACCAGGCGGATCTCGTCGTCCGTCCGTACGACCCGGGCGATCTCGAAGATCTCGGTGCGGGTCTCGAGGGTGCCGAGGATCGGAACGGTCCTCGCGCCGATGATGAGCTCGTGACCTGCCCAGAGCTCCTCCTTTTCTGGTTTCGCCGAATCGGGGGGAACAGAAAGCGCAACCAGCCCAGCCGCCGCCAACCCAGCGAAGCGCACCCAACCTCCCCCGATCCACTTCGGACCCCCGGATGGGACGAACGCATCGGGCGCCGTCCCATGTGCGGGCAGGGAACAAGGAGGTATCGTCAGACGCGGATGTCCGGCCGCCTCCCCCGAGCCGGGCAGACCGAACGAGACGGGGAAGCGATGAACGAAGACGATCGCCCGGATCCGAAGGGCGAGACGACTCCCGTCGAGCCCGCCTCCAACGCGACCTCGCGCGACGAGGCGCGGTTCCGTGCGCTGATCGCGGCCAACAGCGACATCGTCTGGGAGGCCGATGAGGGCGGGCTCGTGGCGCCCCTGGTCGAGGAGCGGAGCTGGGAGGCCTTCACGGGCCAGACCGTCGCCGAGCAGCGCTCCCGCCCGGACGCCTTCCTCGACGTGATCCACCCCGACGACCGGGAGCGGATCTGGCGAGCGTTCTCGGAGGCCTGGGCCGAGGGCGGCAACTACGAGTGCGAGTACCGGCTGAGGCGAAGGGATGGCCCCTGGGTGCGGGTGGTCGATCGGGGCGTGTCCGTTCGAGTCCCCGGCGAAGGTCGGGGCGAGATCGTCGGGACGACCCAGATCGTCGAGGACGCGCGGCGGGCCGAGGAGCGGATGCGCTTCCTCCTCGACGCGAGCAAGCTGCTCTTCTCCCTCGACGCCGCGACGGCCGTGGAAGACCTGGTGCGCCTCGGCGTCCCGGAGATCTGCGACTGGTTCGCCGTCTCGATCAAGGGAGACGAAGGCGTCGGGATCCGCACGAGCGCCCGCCCGGGAGGAACGGTCGAGGCCCCGCACGATGCGTATAGCAAGTTGCTTCGGAGTGTATCCGAGAGCGGGAGGACCCTCTTCCTCCCGTTGGTGGACGAGGAGGGATTGCGGAAGCTCGGGCTCGGGAAGGAGGACTGCGCCTGGCTGCGGGAGCTCGGCCTGCGCTCCCTCCTCGTGGTGCCCATCCGCTCGCGGGAGCATCTCCTCGGCGCCATGGCGATGGCGACGACCCAGCGCCCGCTCCAGCTCGAGGATCTCGAGATGGCGCAGGAGCTCGCCCGCCGGATCGCCGCCGCCGTGGACAACGCGCGGCTCTACGCGGACGCCCAGGAGGCGATCCGCCTGCGGAACGAATTCCTCACCATCGCGTCCCACGAGCTGAAGACGCCGCTGACACCGTTCCTGCTGCAGCTCGAGGCGATCCGACGCAGGATGGACGAGCGGGTTCCGGAGTGGCTCCGCGACAAGCTCCAGATCCTCCGCAAGCAGGGCCTTCGCCTGTCGCGCCTCGTGGATCAGCTCCTCGGCGTCTCGAAGCTCACGACGAGCGAGATCGTGCTCGAGGAGGAGCGCGTCGACCTCGGGGAGCTGATCGGAGACGTGATCGACCGAGCGGACGAGCTGAGGATCCGCCAGGGCTGCACGATCGAGGCCGACGGGCCGGAGCGATTGGTCGGGAAGTGGGATCGGTCCCGGCTCGAGCAGGTGATCGCGAACCTCCTGAACAACGCCCTCAAATACGGCGCCGGTGCTCCGGTGCACGTCTCATGGGACGTCGACGGCGAATCGGCGGTCGTGAAGGTCCGCGATGAGGGGATCGGGATCGAAAGGGGCGATCAGGAGCGGATCTTCGGCCGCTTCGAGCGCGCCGTCTCCGCGAGGCACTACGGCGGTTTCGGCCTCGGCCTCTTCATCGTTCGCCAGCTCGTCGAGGCGATGGGCGCCACCGTCTCGGTCGATTCGGAGCCGGGCGCCGGCGCCACGTTTTCCGTGACCTTGCCCCTCGCCCGCGAATGAAGTCGGCTCTGGCTCCGCAGCGTTAGCGAGCCACCCTTGGTCGGGGCGTTGCCCTTTGCGGCCAGGCGACCTTCCTTGCGGATTCGATTCCACTCTTCCGTACGCACGCCCGCATCGCCGCAGGGGGCGCAGCCGGGCATTGCCTCGCCGGGCTGCCGTTCCCAAGCTTTGCCTCGACGCGCCCTCCGTCTGGCGAGGGCATGGTGGGGGGCGGGGCGATGGGGTGGCAGAGGTCGAGGCGCGAGGTCTCTCGCGCCCGCATCGGAGAAGCGGCCCAGGTCGGCGCGGCGGTCGCAGCGCTCCTGGCGCTCGCGGCGCTGGTCTGGTTCTCCGGCTGCTCGGGGGGAAGGTAAAGCAGAGCCCGAACGATCTCTCGGCGCCAGGCGAGATCCGCTTCGGCGCGGTTGTGGTGGGGAATCGGGTCACCCGCACCATCGAGGTGTCGAATCGCGGGATCGGGCCCGTCTCCATCCTCTCGATCGATGCGGAGGGCGAGCTCTCGCCGGCATTCGTACTCCCCCAGCCGCCGCCCTCGAAGCTGCTCTCCGGCGACACGGTGAAGCTCGATTTTTCGTTCGCGCCGACGGAGGCCGGCCGCCTGGCGGGACGGGTGCTGCTGCACACCGACTCGGTGGAGAACGCGGAGCTCGCGATCGAGGTGAGCGGAGAGGGCGTTTATCCCTCGGTGAGCTGCAGCCAGCGGCTGGACTTCGGCCGGGTGGTGCTGAACCTCGACAAGGTCCTCCGTATCACCTGCGTCAACAACGGCGCGGTGGCGGCCCAGGTGCAGGTCGCCGGCACGACGGGTCGGGACGCGGATCTCTTCTCGGTGGGCGCGAACCTTGTGTCCAACCCCGTGGAGATCGCAGCAGGCAAGAGCCAGCTCGTAGAGGTCCGCTACACCGCGCTGCGGCTGGGGCGCGCGGACGCACAGGCGCTCCTCCGCGTCACCGGGGCCGTGTCTCCCGACATCGCGGTCCAGCTGACGGGCGAGGGCTTCGCCAGCGATCTCGTCGCCGCGCCGAGCTGCCTGCGGTTCGACGGGGTCTCCCCCGGCGGCCACGCCACGCGGCAGGTCATCGTCTACAACGGCGGGTCGCAGACGGTGACGTTCCAGCCGCTGCACCTGGTGGACGCGGCGGGTGTGTTCCGGATCGTCTCCGTGGAGGTCGAGGCGCAGGAAGTCCCCCTCGAGACCCTCGCGCCGAACGCCAGCGCCACGGTGAACGTGGAGTTCGCTCCGCGTGCCGTCGGGAGCTTTCGGGGAACCCTCGTCCTCCACAACGACGACCCCGTGAACTCCGGCCTCGAGGTCTGCCTCGAAGGGCAGGGCGGCGGCCCCAATCTCCTGGTTCGACCGGGTGTGATCGACTTCGGGCGGATCGCCACCGGCATGAGGGTGAGCACCTCGCTCTTCGCGATGAACGTGGGCACGGCGGACGGCGGCCCGCTCGTGATCCGCAGGGTCTCGGTAGACGACGCCCACTTCTCGGTGGCGATGCCGCAGGTCACCCAGCTCTTGCCGAACGACGCCCCGGCGGTGATCGAGGTGGAGTTCCATCCGGACGAAGATGGGGAGTTCGCGGCCACGATCTCCATCGAGTCGAACGACGGCGATCAGCCGGTCTATTCGATCCCGGTCCGGGGCGACGCGAGGACCCTGCCCCCCTGCGATTACACGGTGGTGCCGGCGACGCTGCGCTTCGGCGCGGTGCAGGTCGGCGCGAGCGCGAAGCTCGTCGCGTCGGTTCGGAACACGGGGACCGCCGAGTGCATCTTCACCCAGGTCGGCATCGAGCCCGGCAGCGACTCCGCGTACTCGCTTCCCGACGGACGGATCCTCACGGTCTCGGTGCTCCCGGGCGATCGGATCACGATCCCGGTCCTGTTCGACGCGAGCCAGGCGGGCGATCACCAGGGCGCGGTGCAGTTCCAGGTGTCCAGGCCCGCGGCGCCGAACGGACGGATCCCCCTGGTCGCCACCGCCTTCAAGGGCTGCCTGATGGCGACGCCGGCGTCGGTCGACTTCGGGGAGAGGAGGCTCTCCTGCCCCGCGACCACGAAGTCGATCCTGGTCTCGAACAACTGCGAGGTTCCCGCCGTGATCAGCAGCGCCGCCGTCGGCGCGGGCTCCTACACCCCCGGCGAGTTCACGGTCACGGGGCTCTCCACGCCCTATACGCTCCAGGCCGGCAGGCGGGTCACCCTCACCGCGCGCTACACTCCGGTGGACGCCGGCGCCGACGGGGCCCCATACGAGATCGCCTCCAACATCCAGGCGCTCACGATCCCGCTCTTCGGAAAGGGGGCCACCGACGATACGCGGACCGACCGCTACACCCAGGACGCGAAGCCGATGGTCGACGTGCTCGTCGTCATGGACAACTCGGGCTCCATGACGGACAAGCAGGACCACGTACAGGACGAGAGCGCGCATTTCCTGCGCTACGCGATGGACCAGGGCCTCGACTTCCACGTCGGCGTCACCACCACCGGCATCATCCCGTCGGCGGGCTCGTGGACGAGGTGCCCGGGGGGCGTGGACGGAGGCGAGGCCGGCCGTCTCTTCCCCGCGAACGGGGAGCGCCCGCGCTGGGTGACACCCACGACCCCCAACGCGGAGTGGGTCTTCAACCAGAACCTCGAGGTCGGGCTCTGCCACTGGGACGAGCACGGCCTGGAGGGCGGGTACCTGGCCCTCTCCAGCCCGCTGGTCGACCACGCCAAGGCGCCGAGGACCTCTTTGCCGAACGACGGGAACCTCGGGTTCTACCGGGACGAGGCGCGCCTGGCCGTGATCATCGTCTCGGACGAGGAGGATTCGTCGCCGAGCGATCCGGCCTTCTACTCGGCCTTCTTCCGGAACCTGAAGGGGCCTGGGCGCGAGGGCGACACCGCCGTACACGTCGTGGTCGGAGACGGGACCTGCGGCGTCGTCGCGGAGGACTCGCCGAGGTACATGCAGGTGGCGCGTGAGACGGGCGGCACGGTGACTCCGATCTGCATGAGCGACTGGGGCGCGGGCCTCGCCGCGCTGGCGGAGAGGAGCTTCGGGCACCGGCTGCGCTACCCGCTCACGGGGACACCGACTTCGGGGGTCACGGTCACGATCGACGGCCGGGTCGTCGCCACCGGCTGGCGTTACGACTCGGGCAGCAACTCGGTGATCTTCGACGAGGCAAGCGCTCCGGCTCCTGGTGCCACGATCGAGCTCCGCTACATTCCCGCCTGCGGCACCTGACGTTCCGCTACTCTACCGACCGGTGATCCCCTCCGAGCCCAGACGCCTCCGCTTCGCCGACCAGGTGCCTTCGCCGCTCTCGCCGGCGGAGGCACGGGCGCTCCGCGAGCGGGTGATCGCCAACGTCGAACGCGCCCTCTTCGGCAAGCGCGATGCGATCGAGCTCTGCCTGGCGGGCCTCGCCGCCCGCGGCCACCTGCTCATCGAGGACCTCCCTGGTGTCGGCAAGTCGACGCTCGCGCTCGGCCTCGCCCGCTCCCTGGACCTGCCCTTCGCGCGGATTCAGTTCACGAGCGATCTGCTCCCCTCCGACATCCTCGGCCTCTCCACCTGGGACGCGAAGAGCGCCTCGTTCACGTTCCGTCCCGGGCCGATCTTCCACTCCGTGATCCTGGCGGACGAGCTGAACCGGACCCCGCCTCGAACCCAGTCGGCGCTGCTGGAGGCGATGGCGGAGGGGCAGGTGACGCTGGACGGAAGGACCACGTCGCTCCCCGACTCCTTCTTCGTTCTCGCCACCGTAAACCCGCGGGAGCAGCACGGCACCTATCCGCTGCCGGAGTCGCAGCTCGATCGCTTCCTGCTTCGTCTCACCCTGGGTTATCCGGACTCAGACTCGGAGCGAAGGCTCCTGCTGGGCCGGCGCGAGGAGGAGCCGGTGTCCACCCTCGGCCCCGTCGCGTCGGCAGACGACGTCCTGCGGCTGCAGCTCGCCGCCGCTCGGGTCCGGCTGGATCCGTCGATCGCCGACTACGTGCTGGCGATCGCCGCCGAGTCGCGATCCTCCGAGCGGTTCTCGCTGGGCCTGTCGACCCGCGGCGCCCTCGCCCTGGCCTCCGCCTCCCGCGGCCTGGCGATCCTCTCCGGCCGCGACTACGTGGTCCCGGCGGACGTGAAGCGGGTGGCGCCCTCGGTCCTCTCGCACCGGCTGGTCGCGGCGGGAGCGGACGCCTTCGACTCGGATCGCGGCGAGGCGGCTCGGCTGGTGGAGGAGCTCCTCGCGCGGATCCCCGTGCCGGAGTAGGCCGTGCTCTCCTGGGCCCGCCTGCGCGCCACCGCGAGGCTCTGGTGGCACCTGATGCGCATGCAGCGCGTCACGCGTGACGGCTGGTTCTACGTGGGTTTCACGGTCGTCGTCGGGGCCGCGGCGATCAACACGGGCAACAACCTCCTGCACCTGGTGCTCGGTCTCCAGCTCTCGCTGATCGTCCTCTCGGCGCTGCTCTCCGAGTCGGCGCTGCGCGGCGTGGCGGTGGAGAGGAGCCTGCCGCGAAACGGGGTCGCCGGGGAGCCCTTCGAGGTCCGGCTCGCGGTCACCAATCGCAAGCGCCGCCTGGCGTCCCACGCGCTGGTGATCTCCGAGGTCGAGGGCCCGGCCGCCGGGATGCGCCGCTTCGTCTCGCGGATCGCGCCGGGAGGCGAGGCGCGGCTCTCGTATCGGCTGATGATTCCGCGCCGGGGCGACGCCGAGCTCGGCGCGATCCGGATCACGACGCGCTTTCCCTTCGGACTCTTCGAGAAGAGCCGGGAGCTGCGGCTGCCGCAGGCGCTGCCGATCCACCCGCCTGGCCTGCGGGCGCCTCGCGCTTCGGCCCGGACGTCGTCTGGCGCCGGCGAGCTCCCAGAGCCTCGGCCGGGGCAGGGCGCCGAGTTCCACGCCCTCCGCGAGCTCCGGCCCGGGGACGATCCCCGCCAGGTCCACTGGCGCTCCACGGCGAGGACCGGGAGCCCGCGGGTGATCGAGCGCGAGCGCGAGCGACGACGGCGCGTGACCCTCCTCGTGGACACCCGCGGCGCCACCCGGCACGAGGAGCTCGACGAGGCCGCGGAGTCCTCCCTCGCCCTCGCCCGCCGCCACCTGCGCGCTGGCTGCGAGGTCGGGATCGCCTGGCCGGGCGGCTCGGTGGAGCCCGGCCTCGGGGCTGCACACCTCCAGCGGCTGGGCGACGCCGCGGCGCGGCTGGGGCCCGGATCGGCCAACGCGCCGGCGCCCAGGGCGCATCGGGGCGCCCAGGCCGTAGAGGTGCCAATCGTTCTCACTCGGGGTGTCGGGCGGGAAGGGCCGCGGATCGAGGACGAGCCCGGGCGCCTCGCCCAGGCACACAAGGGGCCTAGCCTCCACGTCTTCCAGCGGGCGAGCCTCCTGGCCGCCTCCCTCGCGGCCTTCGGCTCCCTGGCCGTCTCGGGAGAGCTCGCCGGCTGGGCCGCCGCCATCTTCGCCGGGGCCGCGGCGCTCGGGCTCGTCGTCCGCGAGGGCGGCGCCGAACGCTTCCGGCTGGGAGCCAACGTGCTGGCCCTGGGGACCCTCGGGGTCCTGGCGCTCCAGGTGTTCACCGGAGCCACGAGCATCATCGTGGCAGCGCCCACCTTCGCCGTGGTGCTCGCGGCCTCCCGGCTCCTGGGGCGAAAGGGCCCCACCGACGACGCGCTCCTCCTCCTCGCCGCGCTGCTCATGCTGGCGGGCGGCGCCGCGCTGACCGGCGAGCTCTCCTACGGCCTCTTCTTCGCGGCGTTCTCGATCGCCGGCACCGTCGCGCTCTGCCTCACTCTCCTGCGGCGCGAGGTCGAGGCGGTGGACGGCGCGGGCGCGTCCCGCCGGAGAGGCACCGTCAGCGGCGCGCTGATCGGCGCCCTCGGCGCCCTCTCGCTCGCCGTGCTCGGAGGATCGGCGCTCGTCTTCGTGCTCTTCCCGCGGGTCTCGGCGGGTCTCGTCCGGCACGGCGCCGGGCACGCGAGGGTGGGGGGCGGCGCAGACCGAATCGAGCTCGGCGGCGTGGGCGTGCTCAAGGACGATCCCACGCCGGCCATGCGCGTCCGCTTCCCGGAAGGCGCGCCGGCGGGCGAGGTCTACTGGCGCACCACCACCTTCCAGCGCTGGGACGGCAGGGGATGGAGCCGCGGCGGGAGCAGTCGGCAGCCCGTGGCGGGCGGCGGCGGGCTCTACCTCCTGGGGCAGGCGCGGCGGGCCTCGGTCCAGGCGGAGGTCGAGCTCCTGGCCAGCGAGCCCGGCCTGCCGACGCCGGGGGAGCCCCTCGAGGTTCGCTTTCCCACGGATCCGCGCAGGCCGGCACCGCTCCTCCTCGAGGGCGTGGACGGGACCCTGGAGGTCGCCGGTGGCATGGAGTCCCGCTATACGATTCGCGCTGCGCTCCCAGGCGGACGTGCCGCCGGCCGAAGTCGTGCGATCGGTGCGCGGGACGAGCGCGAGCTGGCCGCCTACCTCGAGGTGCCGAGCGCCCTCGATCCCCGGATCGTCGCCCTAGCAGGGAGCTTCGACGAGGGCGATCCACGGGAGCTGGCCGACTCGATCGTGAGTCGCCTCGGGGAGGAGCTCCGCTACACGCGGGAGCTGCCGGGGGAGACGAGGGATCCGCTCGCGAACTTCCTCTTCGAGCGGAAGCAGGGACACTGTGAGTACTTCGCGAGCGCACTCGCGATCCTTTTGCGCCTGAAGGGCGTTCCGGCCCGGGTGGCCACCGGCTACTACGGCGCGAGCCGGGTCGATGGGAGCGACTACTGGATCGTCCGCCAGGGCGACGCCCACGCCTGGACCGAGGCGTGGATCGCGGACGCCGGCTGGGTGCGCTTCGACGCGACGCCGGCCACCGACCGCTCGGGCACCGCCGACGGCGTGGTGGCGCGGCTGTGGGAGCTCGTCGATCGGCTGCGCTACCGCTGGGGGAGCTGGGTGCTCGACTTCGATCGGGGCAGCCAGCGGGAGCTCGCCGAGAGCGTCGCCGAGGCCCTCGCGGCTAGGCAGGGCGCGGGCCGATCCCTGACGCCCGCGGCGCGCTTCGGCGTGGTCGCGCTCTGCCTCGGATTGGCGGCGTGGCTGCTCTTCCGCTTCAGGCAGCGGATGCGCGAGCCCGGAGTCGAGATCCCGTCGGCGCACCACCGCGAGGCCCTGCGCCTCGTCCGCGCCGTGAAGCGCGAGCTCGGCAGGCACGGCGTCCGGCTCCATCCGAGCGCGAGCGGCGCCGAGTGGGTCGATGCCGCCGCCCGGGATTTCCCCGAGAAACACGGCGCCGTCGAGGCGGCCGTCGCGGCCTACGAGGCCGCCCGCTTCGGCAACCGCGCGCTCACGCGTGCCGATGCCACACGATTGCGCCGCGCGCTCCGGGGCAGGTGAGGTCGCCACCGCCTACGTAGCGTTGGCAACCAGGAGCCGGGCTCGCGCTTCCGCGACGCCCGCATCGGAGCGACCTCGCTCAGGCCGCGGCGATCGTTCGCTCCAGGGTCTCGCGCTCTTCCATGAGCTCGAGCATGCGCTCTTCCGCCGCGTCCTTGTCGACCTGCAGCTCGCCGAGCTTCACGTAGTCGCTCGCGAGGGCGGGATCGAGGAGCTGGGAGTCGAGGCCGTCGACGCGGGCCTGGAGCGCGCCGAGCTCCTTGTCGACCGCGACCAGCCGCCGCTCGGCGGCCTTCCGGGCGTTGGCGTCCGCCTTCCGCTTCTCGTGTCCCGCGCGGGCATCGAGGGCGGGCGAACCCGCCTCTGGCGCCCGGACAGCGACGGCCTGCGCTGCCGCAGCTGCCTCGCGACGCGCCCGGGCCTCGAGGAAGGAGCTCGCGTGATCCTCCAGCCGCGCCTCGCCCGTGGAGGCGTCGACGTCGAGCCAGAGGATGCGCTCGCAGGTCCGCTCGAGGAACCAACGGTCGTGGGAGACGCAGACGAAGGTCCCCTCGTAGTCGTCGAGGGCCTGCTCCAGCGCCTCGCGGGCCTCGGCGTCGAGGTGGTTGGTGGGCTCGTCGAGCACCAGGAGGTTGAAGCCGGCGAGGGTGAGCTTCGCCAGGGCGGCCCGCGCCCGCTCGCCTCCGGAGAGGGTCCCGATCACGCGCTCGGCCTCGTCGCCCGAGAAGAGGAAGCGTCCCGCGTGGGAGCGGAGCGCGCCGTCGGGCAGCGAGGGGCGCGCCTTGCCGAGCTCCTCGAGCACGGTCCGGCTCCCGTCCACGGCGGAGAGCTCCTGATCGTAGTAGCCCACCGAGACCTTGCCGCCCACGCGGATGAAGCCGTCGGCGGCAGGTACCTTGCCGAGGAGCGCGCGCAGGAGCGTCGATTTCCCGGCACCGTTCGGCCCCACGATCCCCACGCGGTCGCCGCGGCGGATCGTGAAGGTCGCGCCGGCGACGAGCGTGCGACCCTCCACGGCGAGGCGGAGGTCCTCGGCGGCCAGCACTTCGAGCTCCGAACGACCCGACACACTGAGCGAGATGCGAGCCGTACCCTCGGTGTGGACCGCCTCCACCCGCTCGAGCTTCTCGAGCATCTTCCGCCGAGCCTGGGCCTGCTTCGTGGCTTGCCCGGCGATGTTGCGCCGGATGAAGTCCTCGGTCTTGGCGATGAGGGCCTGCTGCCGCGCGTGGGCCTCGGCCTGCTGCTCGCGGGCGAGCTCGCGCTGCTCGAGGTACGAGCTGTAGTTCCCCGTGTAGAGCGTCAGCCTGGCACGAGCGATCTCTCCGATCCGCGAGACCGCCGCGTCGAGGAAGCTGCGATCGTGGGAGGCCACCACCACGGCGCCGGCGTAGCCCTGGAGCAGCTCCTCGAGGAACTCCGTCGCACCCAGGTCGAGGTGGTTCGTCGGCTCGTCCAGGAGCATGAGGTCCGGCGCCTCGAGCAGGAGACGGGAGAGCCCGAGCCGGGTCCGCTCGCCGCCGGAGAGGGCGGAGACGGGCTGATCGAAGGCGCGCTGGGAGAAGCCCAGGCCGGTGAGGATCTTCTTCGCGCGGGCCTCGGCGACGTACGCGCCCCGGCGCTCCCACCGCTCGTGGAGGTGCCCGTACTGCTCGAGGAGCGCCGGATCGCCGTCGGCCAGGCGCGGCTCGAGGGCCCGCAGCTCCGCCTCCAGCTCGCGCAGCTCGGCGAAGGGCTCCAGCGCGCTCTCGAGCACCGTGCCGCGGGCCAGATCGTCGATCTGCCGCAGCCACCCGATGGCGAGGCCGCGGCGGCGGAGCACGCGGCCCTTGTCGGGCTCGAGCTCGCCCTTCAGCACGCGGAGGAGGGTGGATTTGCCGGCGCCGTTGCGGCCCACGAGCCCGAGCCGCGCGCGGTCGTCGAGGCGCAGCGAGAGGGCGTCGAGCACGGGCTCGCCGGCGAAGGAGACTGTAGCCTGGTCCAGATCGAGGAGCATCTGCCGATCCCAACATCGTGGAAGCGGCGCACCATACCCCGCGAACGCGGCATCGGCACGGACAAGCCGGCGCCAGGCGCCGGAATCCGTCACGGGTGCCTAGCCGGGGCTAATAGTCGAAGGGCACGTAGCTGGCGTCGGAGTAGCCCCAGCGGATGCATTGGATCAGATCGTCTGCGGCCCAGCGCAGGCCTTCATCCCAGCCGACCGGGCGGATCGGATCGACGCCCACCGCGCTCACGAGGGGCCCGCCGGTCGCGAGGCCGAAGAGGTTGAAGCGGATCCACGGCGAGAGCGCGAGGCCGGGCGTCTCCTCGACGCCCTGGATCAGCTCCAGCGGGCGCTCGTAGTACCAGATGCCCGCGATGCGGAAGAGCTCCCGGGCGTAGGCCTCCTTCTCCATCCAGCAGCGCTGCTCCTCGAGCGCCGGCGGATAGGCGGACGCCGGCGGGTACGCCTCGGCGTAGGGCTGGGAGTAGGGGTAGGCCTCCGAAGGCGCGGCAGGCTGCGCCGGCGCGGGTGGGGCCGCCGGGGCCCGGGCCGGAGCGGCGGGCGCCACGGGCTTGGGAAACGGGACCTTCATCACGGTGAGGGAGCCGGTGGCGCCGGGCTCTTCAGGCCCCGATTCGATCCGGTACCAGCCGCCCGGGATCTGGATCGTCTCGCCGACGGGCGGCGGGGCAGGGAGGATCTCGGTCGTCGCCTCGCGGCTCGAGATCGTGCCGGAGACGTCCTGGCCCTGATCCTCCCCCGGAGGAGCGGCCAGGGCGTCCCCGCAGATCAGCAGGCCCGCCGCGAGGACCCCGAACGAGGAAGTGGCACGCATGCGAGCCTCCTTCCTCGAAAGCTAGGCGTGGAGTCAGGTCCGGACACGCCCCGAACCCTCCCGGGTCAGAACGGATCGCCCTCCGACTTCCGCTTCTTGGGTGCCTTCCGAGCGCTCCTCCACTTTCGGGGCGGCCCCTCCGCCCGGAGGATCGCGAGGTAGTCGGTGCTCGTGTTGCCGATTCGCGCCGGGCGGACGCCTGCCAGCATCCCGAGCCGCTGGAGGAAAGCCTCGATCGACGCGCCCGCCGGCCGGAGGGCCTCGAGCACCGCGTCCTGCGCCTCGAATGCCAGCCGGAGCGCCGAGACGTCGTGGGCGCTCGCGAGACCGCGGCGGACGAGATCCTGGAAGGAGTTGGCCAGGGAGACGAGCGAGTAGCCGTACCCCTGGGTGAGCTCGGCCGCGATGCGGGCCACCGCCACTGGACCGATCCGTCCATCGATCATCAGGAGGATGGCGGCCTGGAAGTAGTTGTAGATCGGCACGACCCTGCCGTCGTAGGCGTCGAAGCGGGCGGGGGGCGTGAACGAATCCAGGTGGATGAAGATCCGGTCCACCGCGGGAGGCCCCTTGGGGATCCTCACCGCGAGATCCAGGGTGCGGGCCGTGTCGTCGTCGTAGAGGCCGCAGTGGTCCAGGATCTGCGCGAGCTCGCTCACCGGGATCCTGCCCGCGATCAGATCCGCATAGAGCGAGTAGACGAAGGCGTCGGCCTCGGCGTCGTCGCCGAAGAGCGTCTCTCTCGAGGTCGGGCTCACCCGCGTCCGCCCGTCGAGGAGCGCCGGGAGCTTGTAGCCGACCTGATCGCGGATGGCCCGGAAGCGCCCGCGGAAGAGGTTCTCCATGTTGGGCTTCAGCACGAGCTCGTCGAGCTCCACGCCGTCGAGGCGCATCTTCTCCTCGAGGGTGCGCCGCATCTGCCTGGGCGAGCCGCTGATGATGCAGACCCGCGTCTCGCCCGCCGACTGGAGCTCACGCAGGAGAGCGGCGCTCCCTGCGACGTTGACCTTGGCGTTCGCCTTCTCGAGCGCCGTGCGGATGAGGCCGCGCAGGCTGTCGAAGTCGGTCCGAAGGTAGGTCTTGTCGAGATCCCAGCGGTAGACGTGCCGAACTTCCCCCACTTCCTACCCCTCCGCCGCCATTCGAACGTCGTCCTCGGGCCAGGCGGCTTGGCCGCCCATCGCTCCGGTCAGATTCGCAACCACCGCCTTGGCCGCGACCTTTCCCGCGTTCACGAGGGCCTGCTCCCTCGAGCGGCCGTGGGCCTTGATCACCACGCGATCGAAGCCGAGGATCGGCGCGCCGCCGTATTGCTGCCAGTCGGTGACGCGCTTGAGCTGCCGGATCCCGCCGGAGAGCATGGTGATCCCCATCCTCCAGAGGAGCCGCTCCTTGTACGCGTAGCGCGCGAGCTCGAGGACCGTCTCCGAGACGCCCTCGAGCATCTTGATCACGACGTTCCCCACGAAGCCGTTGGTCACCACCACGTCGGCGACGCCCCTGGGGATGTCCAGGCCCTCGATGTTCCCCACGAAGTCGATTCCGGGGAGGGTCCGCAGGAGTCGATGCGCCTCTACGACCTCGTCGGGCCCCTTCTCCTCCTCGGTGCCGGTGGAGAGGAGCGCGACACGAGGCATGGGGTTTCGGGAGATCACCCGGGCGTACGCCGATCCCAGCTCCGCGAAGGTGACCAGATCCTCCGCGGTGGCCTCGAGGCCGGCGCCCACGTCGAGGATCAGCGAGAAGGGATCCGACTTGCCGCCCCGCCGCCGCTCGGTGGGGAAGACCGAGGCGAGCGCCGCCCGCTTCACCCCGGGGAGGAGGCGCATGGACTGTCGGCAGGCGAGGACCGCGGCGCCCGTGTTCCCCGCCGTGACGAGCGCGTCGGCGACACCGTCCGCGACCAGCTTCGCCGCCACCGCGATCGACGCGTCGGACTTTCGCTCGAGGGCGATGGCAGGGATCTCTCCCATGCCGATCGCCTGAGACGCGTGGTGGACCGCGATGCGTTCCGGGTTGTGCCGGGATTGGGCGAGCAGCCCGGAGAGGATCGGCTCGTCACCCACCAGGACGACCTGGAGCGTGGATTCCAGGGAGAGGCGGGCGGCGGCGCGCACGACTTCGGTCGGCGCGAAGTCTCCGCCCATGGCGTCGAACGCGATGGTGGGGCCAAGCATGGACCCATCGTAGCGGCGTGCTCTTCGCCGGACCACATTGGAGCTGCGAGGGGATGTCAGCCGTTGGATTCCCGCTGCGGGGCTGTCTTCTTTATGTGACGACGATCGGCACCCGTGGTCTTGGATGCCGTTCGCTCGCCCGGCTCGGGCGAGGGCGAAATGGGACGCCTCGCGCCGCCGATTCGGGCGACGACGCGAGGCGGAGACGGAATTTCAGTGGAAGCAGGCGGCGTATTCCGGGCAGCCCATCAGGCAGGTGTTGGCCTGTAGGAGCTGGAGGCCGCACTTGCCCAGCAGGCAGACGAAGTCAGGCGGCATGAGCGCACATCCGCTCTGCATCGCGCAGGCGAGCACGGCGTTGTCACCCATGAGACAGCCGCTCGCCACGTCGGGGCACTGCACGAGGCCTTCGGCGAGGCAGGTCGCGCATTCGTCCGAGGTCAGGTCGGCGAGGGTGCAGGCCGGGCCCGAGCTGCCTCCGGAGCCGCCCGTGGCGCCGCTTCCGCCCTCACCGCCGCTCCCGCCGGCTCCGCCGGTTTCGCCATCACCGCCGCTCCCGCCGACCGGGCCGGGCTCTCCGCCCTTACCGCCGGTGCCCCCATGCACGTCGCCGCCGGCGCCGCCGGTGCCGTTGCCCGAGGTCAAATCTTCGTCGCATCCCAGCCCGGTCCAGGCGAAGACGAGAAACGCCGAAGCGCACACGATGGCACTGCGGAACCTACGATTCATGGAAGCTCTCCTTTGGCGAGGCGCTCGGCGCGCCTCACGCGATGCTCAGTTCCGACAAGCGTTGAAGCCATCGGCCGTGCAGTCGAAGTCGGTCAGGCACGCGATGTAGGAGTCGCTCCAGCTCTGGAAGGGGCACTGGGCCTTGCAGGTGGCGATGTCGATGGCCTGTCCGTTGACGGTGAACGGCGCCATCTCACAAGTCTTGTACACGTGGTCGCACATCCGATCGCACTCGCTCGTGTGCGAGCAGGCCTGGGCCCTCGTCGCGTCGCAGTCGGCGTCGGAGATGCACCCGACCATTCGGGACGGGAGTTGATTGCAGGCCGTCACGCAGCTCGCCAGGTCGTCCGCGCCAGCCAGCCGCAAGCCGCAGCCGTCCTCGAAGAGCCTGCCGCACATCTTGTCGCAGGGAGTCGCCTGGGGGCCTCCCCCGCTTCCACCTGCGTTTCCTCCGCCGGAACCGCCGGGCGAACCGTCGTCGGACGTATCACCGCACGCGGCCGAGACCGCGGCGAGGAGGAACACGACAGCGAGGAACATCGTCGAGACGACTCTGCGCATCTGGGAGCTCCCTTCGGGCGTTTCGGCGAGCGTAGCGCGACGGTACGAGCCGGTTCAAGGAGCGCCGTCGTCCCCGTGCGACGAAGTGTCGTCGAGACCGGCGCCGCAGGGCGGGAGCGCTTCGGCGGCTCGGCGGAGCTCGTCGGGATCCGAGCCCAGGCGGCGCACCGCCCATTCCGCGGCGTCGCGCACGCCTTCGTGCGGATCGTCGAGCCGCGTGGCGCACGCGTCGACCAGGGAGAGGTCTCCGCTCTCGCCCGCCGCGAGGAGGGCGTTGCGGACCGTGCCGAAGTGCTTCGGGCGCGCCATCGCCGTCCCCCGGGCCCTCCCGCTCCACTCGGCGTGGTCCATCGAGATCAGCCGGGCCAGGGGTACGTCCCACAGCGCTTGGGTGCGGGGAAGGAAGCCGGCCTCCCGGGTCGGCTCGGCGAAGCGCCGGTTCCATGGGCAGACCTCTTGGCAGGCGTCGCAGCCGAAGATCCAACCCGAGGTTCCCTCCTTGAGCTCGTCGGGCACCGCGCCGCGGTTCTCGATCGTCTGATAGGAGAGGCACCGGGACGCGTCGACCACGTAGGGCCGCGGAAAGGCGCGGGTGGGGCAGGACGGGAGGCAGGCCGCGCAGTCGCCGCAGAAGTCCCGATGCGGCTCGTCGTAGGGGAGACACTCCTGGTCGAGGACGAGCGCACCCAGGACTACCCAGCTCCCGTGGCTGCGCGTGATCAGGCAGCCGTTCTTGCCGATCCAGCCCAGCCCCGCCGCCTGCGCCCACGGCTTCTCCGCGATCGGGCCCCAGTCCACCGAGCCGTAGGTGCGAACGCCGGGGTCGGCAGCGGCGAGCGCCTTGCGCAGCTTCCGGAGCTTGCGCCGGAGGATCGAGTGGTAGTCGGTGCCCCTCGCGTAGCGGGCGACTCGGCCGGGGCTCGCGGCGGGATCGAAGTAGGAGAGCGCGAAGACCGCCACCGTCTTCGCGCCGGGGAGGAGCAGGCGGGGATCCACGCGGCGCTCGTCCCGCATCCACTCCATATCGGCGTGGAGGCCCTCGGCGAAGTACTGTTCGAAGGGGGACGGATCCAGGGCGCGGGCGGGCGCGAGGCCCACCAGGTCGAAGCCGGCCTCGCGGCCGAGGCGCCGCAAGAGAGCGCCGCGATCCTCCGCAGACAACATCATCCCTTTCGAAGCGGCGGGTTCCAGACCGGCTCGGCGATCCCGCTGCGGTGGTTCACCAGGCGCGCGAGCATGAAGAGCAGATCGGAGAGGCGGTTGAGGTAGGTGATGACCTCGGTCCGGACCTCCGCGTGGTCCGAGAAGGTGAGCACCCGCCGCTCCGCCCGCCGGCAGATCGTCCGGGCGAGGTGGAGGTGCGCTGCGCCCCGATGCCCGCCCGGGAGCACGAACTGCCGCAGCGGCGGCACCTCGGCGTCGATGGTGTCGATGGTCGACTCCATCCAGCTCACCTGGTCGGGGCCCACCGGGACCACCTGGCGCTTCACGGCGTCGGGGTCGGGCGTCGAGAGCTCGGCGCCGACGACGAAGAGCTCGTCCTGGATCTTCTTGATCCAGCCCTTGATCGCCTCGTCGCCGATCTCGGCCTCGGCGATTCCGAGGGCGGCGTTCAGCTCGTCGACCGCGCCGTATGCCTCGACCCGCGGATCGTCCTTGCGGACGCGTCCGCCACCGAAGAGGCCCGTCTGCCCCTTGTCGCCGGTCTTCGTGTAGATGTGGAAGGTCACGTTGCGCCTCCGTGCGAAGGCGGCACGATAACCGCTGGGGCGTGGGCGCGCAGCCCTTTCCCGGGGTGGGCGCGCCGAAAAGCGCGCTCCGTCCGAATCAGGCCGCGCCGACCTTGCGCCGTCCGGCCTCGTCCAGCGCCGCTGCGATCCGGCGGCGGGAGAGGTCGGCATACTCCGCCTCCCGCTCGAAGCCGAGATAGCGCCTGCCGTTCGCCACTGCCGCGACGCCGGTGGTGCCGGAGCCGCTGAAGGGATCGAGGACCACGTCGCCGGGGTTGCTCGAACAGAGGATCACGCGCTCGAGCAGCGAGATCGGCTTCTGCGTGGGGTGGCCGCCGTGGGCCTTCTCGCCCTTGCCGGGGGTCGGGAGGCTCCAGGTCACCTGGGGGCCGCCCGCCTGCGGCGCCTCGAAGCCGAGGTTCCAGAGGTCGCGCATCTGCTTCCCGCCGTTCGTGGCCTTCATCTCCTGGTAGTTGAACGTGTGGAGGAGGCGCTTGCTCCGGCGCGGCGCGGCCCAGATCAGCAGCTCGGTCGAGTGGGTGAACGTGCGGCACGCGAGGTTCGGCGCCGCGTTCGGCTTGAACCAGGTCACGGTGTTCAGCAGGTGGAAGTCGAGAGCCTGGAGCGCGAAGCCGATCGAGAAGATCACGTGCTGGGTTCCCGACACCCAGAGCGTCCCGCTCGGCTTCAGCACCCGCTGGGCCTGGGCGAGCCAGGCGCGCTGGAACGCGTGATCGGCGGCGAGGCCCTGCGAGGCGTCCCACGCGCCCTTGTCGACGCTCGCGCGCCTCCCACCCTTGCACGTGAACCCGCCGTTCGAGAGGTGGTAGGGCGGATCCGCGAAGACCAGGTCGACGCAGGCGTCCGGCAGATCCGCCAGGAGACGGAGGCTGTCCCCCTGCACCACGCGGAAGCTGCGGTCCTGGCCGACGGACTGGGGATAGAGGGCGATGGGATCGAGGGTGGTGCGCATCCGCCAACTCTCGCATGGCCGATCCGCGGTGCAAGGCGTGTGCACGCGCGAGCCTGTGGACAACTCCACAGCGCGATCCGGAATGTCGCGCGTTCGATCCCGGCGCCCGATCTTGGGGCCCCCGTTCCGTCTCGCCTCCCGATGCGCCGACGAAGCTCAGCGCGCGATCGGCGGGAGCGGCTTGGGGATCGCCTGCCTCGGCGGAACCGGCGGCTCCTTGATCACTTTTCGCTTCGGGCTTGGATCGAAGGTGCGGATGAAGGCGACCAGACCGTCGACCTGATCCGCCGTGAGCTGGTCGCCGAAGGCCCTCATCCGGGTCGTCGGCTTCCCTTCCTCGATCGCGCGCCGGATCTCCGCGTCGTCGTGGCGGTCCTGCCATTCCTCGTCGCGGAAGGAGCCGACTCCGTAGGCGCGTCCGAGCCTCGTGTCGCCGTCGCCTTCGCTTCCGTGGCAGCTCGCGCAGCTCTGCTCCCAGAGCTTCACGATCGCGGGGCCGATCGGCGCGGCGGCGGCGAGGGCAGGGGCCACGACGATGGCGGCGAGCAGAGGCTTGATCACGGCGAGCTCCTGAAACCCGGGCGCTAGCCCGACTTCGACACGCTAGGGACCGACGGGAGCGCGATTCATTCCCGATCGGGCCGATTCCTTTGCGAACGCGCGATCCGATTGGAATAGAGGGCAGATGGATCGCAACCCGCGCCGGTCCACCTCGGCGCTCATCGAGCTCTTCCGTCCCTTCGCGTCGTTCTTCCGGGTCGAGGCCCTCGGCGGCACGCTGCTCCTCGCTGCCGCCGTCGCCGCCCTCGTCTGGGCCAACTCGGGCTTTCGCGAGGCCTACCTCTCGCTCTGGGAGCTGCCCCTCGTCGTCGGCATCGCGTCGTGGTCCATCGACGAGCACCTGCTCTTCTGGGTGAACGACCTGCTGATGGCGTTCTTCTTCCTGCTCGTGGGCATGGAGATCAAGCGCGAGCTCCTGGTGGGCGAGCTCGCGTCGCCGAGGAAGGCGGCCCTCCCGATCCTCGCCGCCGTCGGCGGCATGCTGGTCCCGGCGGCGCTCTACACGGCGATCGCCCACGGCAGCGGGGCGGCCCGGGCGTGGGGCGTCCCGATGGCCACGGACATCGCCTTCGCCCTGGGCGTGCTGCGCGTCCTCGGCGACCGGATCCCGAAGGGCCTCGTCGCCTACCTCGCCGCCCTCGCGATCATCGACGACCTCGGCGCGATCCTGGTGATCGCGATCTTCTACTCCTCCTCGATCTCCTGGGTCGCGCTCCTGGTAGCAGCCGTCATCGCGCTCGCTCTCGTCGCGATGAACCGCCTCGGCGTGGACCGACCCGGGCTCTACGTCCTCCTCGGGCTGCCCCTCTGGGTCGCCGTACATTCCAGCGGCATCCACGCCACCATCGCCGGCGTGATCGTGGGCATGTGCATCCCTGCCCGGAGCCGGGCGAGCGCGGAGCAGGTCTTCGCCGATGCGGAGAGCCTCACCGCTGTCGCCCGGGATCCCGCGTCCACCGAGGGAACCGTGACGGGGGCGCTGGGCGCGCTCCGCGACCGCGTGCGCGCGCTCGAGTCTCCGCTCGCCTCGTTCGAGCACGCGCTCAACCCCTGGGTGGGCTTCCTGATCGTGCCGCTCTTCGCCCTCGCCAACGCGGGCGTCGTCCTCGTGGGGGCTTCGCCGGCCTTCCTCCTCGAGCCCGCCGCCTTCGGCGTGATCGTCGGCCTCGTCCTCGGCAAGCCGATCGGGATCATCGGCGTGACGATCCTCGCGGTGAAGACCGGGGTCGCCTCCCTCCCGAGCGGCGTCACGGGGCGTCACATCCTCGGGGCCGGCATCCTCGGCGGAATCGGCTTCACGATGTCGCTCTTCGTCGCGGGCCTGGCGTTCGAGCCGGGGTCCGCTCTCCACGTCCAGGCGAAGATCGGGATCCTGGTGGCGTCGCTCATCGCCGGGGTCGCGGGCCTGCTCGTACTCCGGGGCGCACCGACTTCGGGCGCGAGGACTCAGGCGCCTTCGGAGGGAAGGCCCACGAGCTCGCGCGCCTCGGCGATCCGGGCGGGATCGACGTAGATCCGGTCGATCCGCACCTGCTGCTCGTAGCGCCGGAAGAGCGGCGTGTACTCCTCGAGGGGAACGAAGCGCCGCTGGTCGGTGACGTGCACCCAGATGGTCGCGCCCGCCTCGCCCGCGCCGAAATACTTGGAGACCAGGCCGAGCGACTCGGTGGCGAAGTGTTCGACGCTCGCCGAGCGCAGCTTCTCGACGACGTGCACCAGGTTGTATCCCGTGTCGTACGGATTCACTTCAAGCAATAGGCGGAACGGCTGCCGCCGGGCGATGCGCTGCGCCCAGCGGTTCGACGAGGCCCGGAGCACCGACTGGAGCTGCACGTCGTCGCAGCCGAGGTAGTGGGCGGGATCGGAGGGGATCTCGTACTCGCCGGGCGACTCCCGGTAGTAGAGCCGGAGCATCCGGTCGAAGCAGATCGGCGTGCGGTGGTAGTACACCGAGAGAAACATGTGGTAGCGCGAGAGGAGGAAGTCCTCGAAGGCGAAGATCGCGCGGCTCCCGATGGCGAGCTCGGCGATCCCGTCGTGCACGTGCACGTCCAGGTTTCCGATGAGCCAGTCCAGGTCGTAGTTGCCGTAGTTCACGCCCGTGAAGAAGGAGTCCCGGAGGAGGTAGTCCATCCGATCGGCGTCGAGCTCGCTCGAGACCACCTGCCTGAGGAGCGGCGAGAGGTCGACGCCGCCGACGACGAAGTACGGTCCTCCCGGCGGCCGCACCCCGGCGATCAGCGACGCGATCGCCTCGGGCGGGAGGCCGATGGGGCCGTACTCGCGGCGGAGGAGGTCGGTCAGCCCCGAGTCGAGGACGAGCTTGAGGGTGTAGTCCTCGTGGTTGGCCTGGGCCATGGGCGCGCCCCGATCCACCCACGCCGGGAGGCGCAGGACCCCGCGGCGGGGCATGATCGCCTCGGACGAGTGGGAGAAGGGCGCGTGCCCCAGGTCGTGCAGCAGCACCGCCAGCCGGAGGGCCGCTTCCAGGCGCGCCCGCTCCGCGTCGGCGAGGGCGGGGAGCTTCTGGGCGATCACGTCGAAGATCCGCCCCGAGAGGTGGCAGGCTCCGAGGGCGTGGACGTAGCGGGTGTGGGTGGCGCCCGGGAACGCGAGGTCCGCGAAGCCGGTCTGCCGCACCGAGCGCAGCCGCTGGAAGAACGGCGAGTCGACGACCTTCAGCTCCCTGGGGCCGAGGTGGATCGAGCCATGGATGGGATCCCGGATGCGCGTCACCCGGCCCACACTGGCAGCCGGCCCCTCGTCTTTCAACTCTTGGCTCGGGGATTCCGGCTCTTGGCGGTCGCGCCCTGTTCAGGGACGCGGGTTCATACCGCAGAGAGCGTTACCCTCCACGAGCTACGCGTGGCATGATCGGATCACCCTTTCCCCGGGCCCCCATGAAGATCACCGTCCTCTACAACCGCGACTACGAATCCGACGGCTCACAAGCTTCAGACCCGGGGCACGAGGCGCGCGCCGAGATCGAAGGCGTGGCCCAGGCGGTGGAGTCCGCCTTGCGGCGGATCCCGGGGGTGGAGACGAGGCTCCTCCCGTGCAGGGGGACGAGCCTCCGGTTCGCGGAGGACCTCCGGGCCGATCCGCCCGACCTCGTCTTCAACCTCTGCGAGTCCCTCGCAGGCGACTCGCGGGGCGAGCTCGCGGTGCCCGCGATCCTCGAGAGCCTGGGGATCCCGTACACCGGGAGCTCGTCCGTGGCCCTGGCCCTCGCGCTGCACAAGCAGAAGGCGAAGGAGCTCCTCCGCGGCGTGGGCGTGCCCGTCCCGGACGGCCGCGTCGTCCGCCGTCCTCCGGACCTCGATGGGTGGGACGCCGCGTTTCCACTCATGGTGAAGCCCGCCCGGGAGGACGCCTCCGTCGGGATCTCGCCGGCGAGCGTGGTCCACGACCGGGAGGCGCTGGAGCGCCGGGTCCGGCACGTGCTCGACACCCACCGCCAGGAGGCGATCGTCGAGCGCTACGTCGAGGGCCGCGAGCTCTACGTGGCCCTCCTCGGCAACGATCCCCCGGAGGTGCTTCCCATCACCGAGATCGACTTCTCGGAGCTGCCCGCGACGCTTCCCCGGATCGTCACCTACGACGCCAAGTGGGTGCCCGGATCCGTGGAGGATCGCGGCACGAGGCCGCACCTCGCCGAGATCACCGATCCCGAGGTGCGCGCCCGGGTGGAGCACGTGGCGCGGGAGACCTTCCGCACCCTCGAGCTCCGCGACTACGGCAGGGTCGACCTCCGCCTGGACGCCGACGGCACCCCTTGGGTGATCGACGTAAACGCCAACTGCGCCCTGGCGCCGGACGCGGGCTACGCGCGCGCTGCGGCCGCCATCGGCCTCCCCTACGACGCCATGATCGCGCGCCTCGTCGAGGTCGCGATCGAGAGACTCCATGCAGATCCGTCCTGGAAAGCCGAGCGACCTGCCCCGGCTCGGCGCCCTCCTTCGCAGCATCGAGAACTTCACGGCGGAGGAGGTGAGCTGCGCAACCGAGCTCATCGAGCTCGCCGTGGGCGCTCCTGAGGAGCACATCGATTACAAGATCCTGGTGGCGGGCGAGGGCGACGAGCTCGCCGGCTACGTCTGCTTCGGTCCCACACCGATGACCGAAGCCACCTGGGACCTCTACTGGATCGCGTCCACGCCGGCCTTCCGGGGCAAGGGCGCCGGCTCGCGCCTCCTCCTCGCCATGGAGGAGGACGTGCGCAGGCGCGGCGGCATGCAGGTGCGAATCGAGACCTCGTCGATGGGCGAATACGCCGCCACGAGGGCCTTCTACGATCGCCACGCGTATGCCGAGGCCTCGCGTCTGCCCGACTTCTACAAGCCGGGCGACGACCTGGTCACGCTCTACAAAAAGATTTAGTCGAGCCCGAGCTCGCGCAGGCGCTTGAGGAAGGTGGGGTAGGAGATCCCCAGTGACGAAGCGGCGTTCATGCGCCGGCCGCCGCTGCGCTCGAGGACCCAGCCCACGTAGCGCCGCTCCACCTCGATGAGCGGGTGGAGATCGCCGGTCGAGTCGAGGGAGATCGTGAAGTACGGCGCCGCGACCCCCGTGGGCACGGCGGTGTTCGGCAGGAGCAGCTCGCGCACGCCGATCTCCCGGCCGGGAGCCAGGATCACCGCGCGCTCGATGACGTTGCGGAGCTCGCGCACGTTCCCCGGGAAGGGGTATCGCTCGAGGGCGGCGAGGGCGCCGCCGGAGAGCCCGTCGATCGGCTTCTTCAGCTTGGTGGCGAAGTGCTTGGCGAAGACCCGCGCCAGCTCCGGCAGATCCTCGCGCCGGTGCGCCAGCGCCGGGATGTGGACCTGGTACACGGTGAGCCGGTGGAAGAGGTCCTCGCGGAACGCGCCGGTGCGCACCAGCTCCGCCACGTCCTGGTTGGTCGCGGCGACCACCCGCAGGCGGACCTCGATCTCCCTCTCGCCGCCCACCCGGCGGAAGCGCATCGAGTCGAGGAACTTGAGCAGCTTGGCCTGCGACCGCAGCGGCAGCGTCGTGATCTCGTCGAGGAAGAGGGTCCCGCCGTTCGCGAGCTCGATCATGCCGCGCCGGGTGTTGCGCGCGTCGGTGAAGGCGCCCTTCTCGTGGCCGAAGAGCTCGCTCTCCACGAGCTCGTCGGGGAGGGCGGCGCAGTTCACGTCGACGAAGGGGGCGTCGGGGCCGGGGCCGCAGGAGTGGAGGTACTCGGCGGCATACTGCTTCCCCACGCCGGACGGTCCCAGCAGGAAGACGGGCGTGTGGGGGCTGCCCGCGACGATCTCGAGGCGATCGAAGACCTCCCGCATGGCGGGGCTCGTGGGCGGGACCAGCGGCGGGCCGGCGGCGCTGGTCTTGGCCAGCTCGAGGCGGTCGCGCAGGCCCCGGGTCTCGAGCACCTTGCGCAGCTTCACCACCAGGTCGGCGAGCTGCACCGGCTTGGTGAGGTAGTCGCGGGCGCCTGCGTGGAGCGCCTCCACCGCGTTCTCGACGTCGCCGTAGGCGGTGATCACGATCGCCTGGGGCCCGTCGGGAGGCAGCCCCCGGAGGAGGTCGAGGCCGTCGCCGTCGGGCAGCCTCCGATCGAGGAGGATCACGTCCGGCGTGGAGCGCGCGAGGATCGCCCGCGCCTGGGCGAGGTTCCCCACCCCCTCGACCTCGAAGCCCTCGGCGCCGAGGGCCTCGCCGGCCAGCATGCGGAACGTCCGCTCGTCGTCGATCACCAGGATGCTCGCGCTCATGGAATGTGTCTCCGTGTCGCCGGGAGGCCGGGCGGAGGTGTCTGTGCCGACTCGCCGTGGGCGAGCGGAAGGGAAAAGCGGAAGGTTGCGCCGTGCGGCGAGGGCGCGAGCTCGAGGCCGCCGCCCTGGGCGGCCGCGAGGTTTCGGGAGAGGGCGAGCCCCAGGCCCACGCCGCTGGGCTTGCCGGTGGCGAAGGGCTCGAAGAGCCGGGGCACGAGGGCCGGATCCACGCCGGGGCCGTTGTCCGAGACAGCGACCGTAGCGACTCCGTCGCGCACGTCGAGGCGGACGTCGATCCGAGGCGACGGCCTGGACGAGACCGCGTCGATCGCGTTGCCGATCAGGTTCGAGAGGATCACGTGGACGTGCTGCGGATCCGCGAGGGCGGTGACCGCTTCGGCGGGCTTCTCCACCTCGAGGCGGATCCCCTGCTCGGCCGCGACCTCCCGCTGCAGCTCCGTGATCTCCGAGACGAAGGTCCCGAGCTCGACCGGCCTTGCGCGCGCCACCGGTCCCCGGGAGAAGAGCAGGAGATCCGATGTGAAGTCGGTGAGCCGCTGGATCTCGGCGCGGAGCGTGTCGACCACGGCGCCATCGCCCTTGCCCCGGTGGAGGAGCAGGTCCAGGCCCACCCGGATCCCGTTGAGGGAGTTCTTCACCTCGTGTGCGATGGCGTTCGACGCCTCGCCCAGGTGGCGAATCCGATCGGCGCGGAGGACCTCCTCCTCCGAGAGGCGGAAGATGCGCAGCTCGCGCAGGAGCCGGCTCGCCAGGAGGAGCAGCGGGGCGAGGAGGAGCCCGAGCGCCGCCGCCAGCCGCACCCAGAGACGGCTGCGCGCCGGCTGGTAGAAGGGGACCGAGTCCGCGATCGACATCAGCGCGAAGTCGGTGTCGGCGACGGGCGAGACCGCGACCTCCCGATCGACGCCGCCCAGGCGGACCTGGCGAACGCCCTCGTCCGCGCCTGCGCCCCTGGCGAGCCGGACGAAGGACTCCTCTTCCGAGAAGGCGGGAGGATTCGGTGGGAAGACGACCTCGCCCTGCCTCGTGGCCAGCACGGTGACGTTGTCTCCGGGCAGCGGCTCGATGGAACCTCCCGTCGCGAGGTCGATGCCGCCGAGGAGAGCGCCGATGAACCGGCCGTCGCGGATCACCGGCGACACGACGTAGACGAGCGCGTCCGACCGATCCGGCATCACGGGTACGATCTGCGTCCGGCCGTCGCGCTTGGCGTCATGGAACCAATCGTTCACTCCCAGGGGCTCGCCCTGGGGCAGGAAGCGCTGCGGCTCCGACCACGCCACCTTCCCCTCATCGTCGAGGATCGCCACGCCCACGTCGAAGACGGCGCTGTTCCGGTGGGTGATGCGCAGGAGCTCCCGCTCCGGGACGATGTTGCCGTCGGTCGGATCGATCGCGGCGCTCTCGCCCAGCCGGCCGAGCTCGCGGGTGAGCATGGCCAGGTGCCGTCCCAGGGACTCCGATCGGAGCTCCGTGCCCATCAGCAGGCGATCGCGGAGCTCCTGCTCCTGGTGGTCCTTGTCGGTCACCAGCGCGGAGAGCAGGATCGCCAGGGCTACGCCGGTCGCCGCGAGGTAGATCGCGACCGCCGATCGCGACAGGCGATCCCTCGCTGCCGACAGCGGCGTGGCATCGCGCCTCTTCACGCGGCGACCTCGGTGGTCTCGGCCTCGATGCTGCGCCGGCGCTCCCACCAGCCGGTCACGACGGCATAGGTGGTCGGGAGCACGAGCAGGGAGAGGAGGGCGGCCGTGAGCGTGCCGCCTACGACGACCACCGCGATCGGCCGCTGGACCTCGCTGCCGATGGCGCGGGAGAGGGCCGCCGGCAGGAGCCCCAGGCAGGCGAGCAGGGTCGTCATCAACACCGCGCGGAGGCGATCGCGTGCGCCGCCGCGGGCCGCCTCGAGCAAGGGCTCGCCCGCCTGCCTGCGGGCGCGGATCGCCGAGAGCACCAGCACCGAATCGGTGGTCGCCTGGCCCAGGAGCGCGATGAAGCCGATGGCGCCCGACACCGAGAGCGGCAGGCCGACGATCGCGAGGGCGACGACGCCACCGACGAGGGCGATCGGGATGTGGGCGAGGATCATCAGCGAGTCCCAGAGCGAGCGGAAGGCCGAGAACAGCAGGCAGAACGTGAGCAGGAGCGCCAGCGGGATCACCACCCGGAGCCGCGCCATGGCCCGCTGCTGGTTCTCGAACTCGCCGCCCCAGCGGATCCAATAACCAGGAGGAAGCTCCACCGCCCGGTCGACCGTCGCACGGGCCTCCTCCACGAAGGAGCCCAGGTCCCGGTCGCGGACGTTCGCCCGAACGCCTGCGTAGCGCCTTCCATTCTCGCGGGTGATGGCCGCCCGCCCGGTGGCCATCTTCACGTCCGCCACCGCCGAGAGCGGGAGGAGCTCGCCGGAGGGGAGCGGGATCATCACCCGGCGGATCGCTTCGGCGTCCTCGCGAGTCGAGAGCGGGAGCCGGACGGTGACGTCGAAGCGCTTCTCGCCCTCCCAGAGCTCGCTGGCGACGTGGCCGCCCATCGCGGTCTCCAGGTGCTGCTGTACGTCCGCCAGGTCGAGGTCGTAGCGCGCCAGCGCCATGCGGTCGATGGCCACCGAGAGCTGCGGGACCTCTCCCACCTTGACGATGCCCAGCTCGGCAGCGCCGGGGACTTCGGCGATGGCGTTCTTCACGTCCTCGGCGGCCTTCTGCAAGAGCGCCATGTCCTCGCCGTAGATCTTGATGGCGATCTCGCCCTTCTGCCCGGCGATGTTCTCCGCCACGTTGTCGCGGATCGGCTGGGAGAAGTTCACCTCGATCCCGGGGATCTCCTGGAGGTTCCGGGCCATCTCGAGGGAGAGGCCGTCCAGCGTCTTGAAGCCGCGCCGCCACTCGTCCTTCGGCGCCAGCTTCACGAACATCTCGAGGTTGCTGAAGAGCTTGTCGTCGGTGCCGTCCTCCGGCCTGCCGAGCTGGCTCATGACGCCGCTCACCTCGGGCGTGCGCCGGAGGATCTCCTTGATCTTCGGCGTGATCTTGCGGCCCTCGGTGATCGACGTGTTGGTCGGGAGCGCCACGGCGACCCAGAGGGCGCCCTCGTTCAGCTCCGGCATGAACTCCGTGCCGAGCCGGGACGCGAGCGTGAGCGCCGAGATCAGCGCGCCGGCGGCGACGACCGCGACCACGCCCGGGCGGGACATCGACGCGTCGAGGGCCGGCTCGTAGATCCGTCGGGCCCACCGCAGCGCCGGCGACTCCCTGTGCGTCACGTTCCGACGCAGCGCGAAGTAGGAGAGCACCGGCACGATGGTGAAGCTCATCAGCAGCGAGCCCACCAGCGCGCTTACCACCATGTTCGCCATCGGCGCGAACATCCGGCCCTCGACCCGCTCCAGCGAGAAGATCGGCAGGTACGCCGCGATGATGATGAGCATCGAGAACAGGGTGGGGCGCGCCACCTCCATCGCCCAGTCGTGGATCCGGCCGGCGATCGCGCGCTCGTCCCGGGGCCCTTGGTAGCCGGCCATCCGGAAGAAGAGGTGCTCCACCATGATCACGGCGCCGTCCACGACGATGCCGAAGTCCACCGCGCCGAGCGAGAGCAGGTTCGCCGACATGCCCCTGGCGTGGAGGTAGAGGAACGATCCCGCCAGCGAGAGCGGGATCACCGCCGCCACGATCAGCGATCCACGGATGGACAGCAGGAAGACGAAGAAGACCAGCACCACGAGGAAGGCGCCCTCGCCGACGTTGTGGAACACCGTCTTCAGCGTGGTGTTCACGAGGTCCGTGCGGTCGTAGAAGGGATTCAGGTGGACGCCGTTCGGGAGGATCCGATCGTTGAGCTCGGCGATCCGCTCGCGCAGGGAGTCCAGTACTACGGAAGGGTTCTCGCCCCGGCGCATGAGGACGATGCCCATCACTGCGTCCTCGTTGTCGTCGCGGGTGATGATGCCCTGCCTGGGCGCGTAGCCCACCTCCACCGTGGCGACGTCCTGGATCAGCACAGGCGTGCCGTCGTGGTTGGCCACGCGAACGAGCCGGATGTCCGAGAGGTCCCGGAAGATCCCCAGCGAGCGGATCACGAACATCTCGGCGCCGCGCTCCACGAAGCCGCCGGTGGCGTTCGTCGACGCCTTCTCCAGGGCCTCGAAGATCGCCGAGAGCGGCACCTTCAGCGCCGCCATCCGGGCCGGATCGGGCTGCACGTGGATCTCCTTCACCAGCCCGCCGTAGGAGACGACGTCGGCCACGCCCTGGACGCGCATGAGCTCGGGCGTCACCGTCCACTCCTGCAGGGTGCGCAGGAGCATGGGGTCGGCGCCTGGACCCTCGAGCGTGTAGCGGTAGACCTCACCGATCGGCGTCGCGAGCGGGGCGAGCGAAGGCTGCACGCCTTCCGGCAGCTCCGCCTCCGCCATGCGCTCGAGCGTCCGCTGCCGCGCGAAGTACGCGTCCACCGTGTCGTCGAAGGTCAGCGTGATGAACGAGAGACCGAACATCGAGATGCTGCGCTGCCGGTAGAGGCCCTCCATCCCGTTGAGCACACGCTCGAGAGGGAGGGTGACCCGGCGCTCCACCTCCTCCGTCGGCTGGCCGGGGAAGAGCGAGATCACCTGGACCTGGGTATCGGTGGGATCCGGGAACGCCTCCACCGTGAGGGCGTGGAAGGACCAGGCCCCCACGCAGAGGAGGAGGACAGAGAGAGCCAGGACGGCGAGGCGGTGTTCGAGCGCAGATCGCAGGAGTCGGGACAACATGTGTGAGCCTCTTTTACGAACCCGTGATCGACAGCTGGTTGTCCAGGAGGAGGCCGCCTTCCTCGACGATCACGTCGCCCTCCTGGAGACCGGAGAGCACCGGCACCCGTCCCTTGCGGGAGGAGCCCGCGACGATCTCGCGCTTGCGCAGGACGCCGCTCGGCTCCTGGACGAAGACCGAGGTGCGAGCGCCGTCGGAGACCAGCGCCGACGCGGGGATCTCGAGGAGGCCGTCTCCCTCGACCAGGAATCGGACCTCGGCGAAGTCGTTGGGCCGGAGGAGGCCGTCCGGGTTCGGCAGGCGCATCCGGACCGGGATCGCGTGCCTCTCCGGATCGACCACCGCGGAGACCATCTCGACCGTGGCGTCGAGGGTGACGCCCGGCCTCGAGGGCAGGAAGATCTGCGCCGCCGTCCCCGGCTTCAGCGCGAGGGGCTCGCTCGCGAAGAGATCCGCGACGACCCAGACCGACGAGAGGTCGGCGATCACGATCTGCGACGAGCCGCCCTCCGGCGCGACCATCGCGCTCGGCGCGACGTTCTTCTCGACCACGACCCCGCCGATCGGGGCGGTGACCGTGAACTCGTTGTCTCCAGATGAGGACACCTGGAGCGAGGAGAGCTTGGCCCCTGCCATGCGATGGGCGAGCTCGGCCTGCCGCAGCTCCTGCCGCGCGGTGAGCTCCTCCTTCGCCGGGAGGGCCTTCGCCTCCACCATCGCGGCGGTGCGCTCGTGGGCCGCCTTGGCCACGTCCAGATCGACCTTGGCCTTGTCCCTCTCTACGCGCAGCTCGGCGATGGCCTGGCTCTTCACCGCGAAGAGCGCCTGGCCCTTGGTCACCCTCTGCCCGAGCTCCACGAGGACCCGGCTCACCCGGCCCTCGAGGGGCGCGCTCACGTGGGACGCCGTGGTCTCGTCGAGGCGGACCCGGGCCGGGACGGGCTCGGCGAGGCGCGAGGCCGAGCGGGAGACCTTGCCCAGCTTCAGCGCCTTCCACTGCAGGGCGTCGGGCGCGAGCGTGATCGCTTCGCCCTGCATCTTCATCCCCGGCGCGTCGCCCACCGTCGCGGAGGGCTTGCGCTCGAAGCCCGCCGCGGCGGTCACCGCGGCGATACCCAGCGCACCCGCCACCGCGATCGGGAGCAGTCGCTTCGATCCCTTGCTCATCACGTCCTCTTTCGTCTCCAAGGTTTTCAAGGCGCGCTCCGCGCGGCAGCGGCGTCGAGGCCCAGGGCCTTGCGCAGGTCGTTGCGGACCGTGAAGAGCTCGCCGCGCAGATCCAGCACCTGCAGCCGCAGCTCCGTGTTCTCGCGTCGGGCCAGGAGGAGGTCGGTGAGGCTGTACTCCCCCTGGGCGAACGCCTTGCGCGCCGTCTCGAGGATCCCGTTGGAGAGGGGCAGCGCCTCCTCGTCCAGCCGGCTGAGCGTCTCCTCCAGCGTCCGCCGCTGGGCCGCGAGACCCCGGACCTCTCCGAGACCCTGCTGGATCGTTCCGGCGGCCGTCCGATCGAGCTCCCGCGCCTTGGCCGTCGCCAGGGCGGCGTCGTGCTGCCCGCGGTCGAAGAGGGGCAGGGGGATCCCCACGCCGAACTGGACCGTGTCCGTGAGCTCGTTGAAGAGATCGTGCGAGTAGCTGACACTCAGTGTGGGGTCCGGGATCGCCCGGCGCCTCGCGAGCGTCGCCTCCTTCTGCGCCGCGCTGCGGCCGAGGAGGATCGCGCGGTAGTCGGGGCGCTCTCTCAGCGCCTCCTCCGGGTCCGCGATCTCGGCGGGAACCGTCGCCGCCGCGTCCAGATCGTCCGGCCCCGCCTCGCCGGTCTCACAGGGGGCAAGGAGGATCGCCGCGCAGCTCGCCAGCGCCGACTCCAGCTCCGCCCGGTTCCGGCGCACGTCCGCCTCCTGGCCGAGCGCGTCCAGCACCAGTCGGTCGTAGTCGATGCCGCTCAGGTCGCCGTGCTGCAGGCGGACCTTCTCCAGCGCGAGGTGGTCCCGCGACTCCGTCAGGCTCTCCTCGAGGATCGTCTGCCGGACCTGGAGCCTCACGGCCTCGCCGATCGCAACCCGCGCGTCCGCCACGCGCTCGGCCAGGCTCGCCCGGAGCTCCTCTCGCGAGGCCTGCGCCGAGAGGTCCGCCGCGTCGATGCGCGGCCCGCGCTTCCCAAGCTCCAGCTCCTGGGAGATCCCCACGCCCCAGGAGAGGCGATCGGCGCCCCTCACGTCGGTCTGCGCGCTCGAGCCGACGTTTACGTTGCCCATCGTCGCGTCGAGGGAGGGGTTGGGAAAGAGCCGTGCCGACCCCACGCCGGCCTGCGCCTGATCCACGCGCGACTGGGCCGCGGCGACCTCGGGGCTGCGCGTGCGCACCCACTCGATCAGCGCGGCGTCGTCACGAAGGAAGGCCGCAGCGGGCGCGCGCTCCGCGGGCAAATCCCCACGGGCAGGTGCGGCGGCGAGTAAGAGGGCAGGGGCGAGGAGAGTCGAGATGCGGAACGTCACGGATGCACGGAGCTCCTGCGAACGGGTTCGCCGGCGCTCTTAGCAATCGTCGTGCCGAATCATGAGCCCTTGAAAATCAAGGGGTTTGGATAGGTCGGGCCGTCCCGCCTGAAAGTCTTTTGAGGTCCATCGGTCGTGCGGACTGAAAATGTGCTTCAGTGAGGCGACCGGGGCCGAGCTCTCCTTCCGCTAGCGAGAAGGGGCGGGTGGCGACCGCCACCACGCCCCTCGGTAGGGGAAAGGAGCCTGTTCCCCTATCAACCTTCGTCGGCGAAAACGCTCTCGGCGATCCGGAACTCGACGCGCCGGTTCTGGGCCCTGCCCTCCGCCGTCGCGTTGGACGCGATCGGACGGTCGGGACCGTAGCCCTCTGCCTGAAGCCGATCCGACTCCACGCCCTTCGTGATCAGGTACTTCCGAAGGGAATCGGCTCGGGAGCGCGACAACTTCAGGTTCAACGCGCGGCCGCCCCGGTCGTCGGTATGCCCTTCGATGATCAACTGCTGAATCTCCGAATGCTTCTGGAGGACCGACGCGAGCTCGTCGAGCAACGCATACGACTCCGGAGCGATCGTCGCGGAGCCGGTCACGAACTGGATCGAGCCGGCGATCTCGAGGCGATTCCGCTCGCGATCGATCTGCACGCTCTTCGGCTCGGGTTCCGGCTCGGGCTCTGCTACCAGGATCACCGGTTCGGGCTCCGGCGCGGGCTCCGGCTCCGGCTCGGCGGGAGGCTCGGGTACCACCTCCGCCTGCGGGGCGGGAAGCTCGACCGGTTTGGTCCTTTCACCGAACGGCAGCGCGACCGCCAGCAGAGCCCGCCAGTCCGCCGTCCCGTAGGTGCGGCCGAACCCCGTCCCCGTGGCACCCAACAGGTCCACACCCAGAACGCGGGCCTTCGCCCCGAGCAGCACCTCCATGGGAGCGTCGAGTCGCGGCTGTTTGGCCGCCCCCTTGAACCGACCGAAAAGCTCACCCGTCAGGCGCACCCGCTCTGCGACCGGCGTCTCGCCATAGAGGCTCCAGCCGATCGTGTCCGCCACCTGCAGGCCACCGAAGTCCCGGGGGGATCGATACACGTACCCTACGTTGGTGCCGATGCGGTGACCCTGGTCGAAGGTTGCGTCGAAGGCGAGACGCGGGCCGACCCGGAAGTCTCCTCCGCGCAGCCCATCGGCATTCCCTGTCGGCAGGAAGAACTCGGCTGCGGCGGCGCCAGCAAAGGTCACCCCGAGACCGTCCGAGTGGAGCTTCAGGAACTGGAGCTGCGGAAGGACACGGATATCTCCGAACCCTGCCCCCTGGACGATATTCGGTGCGACGCCGGGCATATCGTCGCCCGCCTGATACACCACGACCGGAAGATCGACGCCGACCTCGACGATGTCCCACAGGCCGATCGACCCGAGCAGGTGCAGCGTGCCCAGCGACGTCACCGCGCCTGCTACCCGCTGGTCCTGGCTGTCGTAGAGCACGAGGGGATTGTTCGCGTAGTCGATCAGCGCGTGGAGACGGAACTCCCCGTGCTCCTGCACGCCGGCCCCGAGGCTGACGAATCCACCCCGGGACGGATCCGTCGCCGGCCGCAATTGCTGCAGGTCGAACCCGCCCTTCGACTGCGCGCTCGCCGGAGCTGCGACGAGCAGCAGGAGGAGGCTGGCCAGCACACCCACTTTCCGGCGGCGCATGGCCAAGAAGAGCACCGGACCGAGAAGCCAGATCAGCACCGACTCCGGTCCCGCTCCCGTCCTGCCAGTGGACGAGCAACCGAAGCCGTGGCCACCGAGGTAATAGCCGGGGTCCTCGGGACCTACGAAGGTCACCAGGTCCGCGCTGCTCGCGTGCCAGGTCCCGTCGATCTGCGCCCCGATTCCGGTCTGCCCGGCGACCGAGCTGCGAACGTGAAGCACCGCGGTCCCGTCTTCCGGCGTCCCGTACGCGTCAGCGGTGGTGGCCGATGCGGCCGAGAGCACGACCGGGGTGTGGCCCTCCGAGCGCAGCACGAGCGCGCGACCGAAGCCGGGATTGCCGCACGCGTCCATCACGGCGATCCGGATCTCCGATGCGGTCTCGCCATCGGCGGGAACCACCGCCGGGGTGGCGACGAAGCCAACGCCCTCTTCGGGAATCGGAGGACAGGCGAAGTCGAGCAGCGGGCGCGTGGAGAGCGGGATGTCCGCCACGCGCAGCTCCACCTCACGGGAGCCAGCCGACGAGCAGCGGTTGCTGCCCACCAGCACGGTGTAGACGGTCGCGCCCGTCTCCTCATCCGTGGACGTCTCGATCCCGCCGCCGACGATGAAGGGCGGATCCTCGACCAGCGCAAGCGGCTGCCCGGGGGGCAGCGGCGCGCCTTCGGTGTCGAGCAGAACGACGGCCACGCGGGCGAACTCCCCCTGCCGTGCGCAGGCCTGGATCTGCCCCGGCTGCGGGAGGACCGTGACCGGCGAGCCCGGATCCAGGTCGGCACAGAGCACCGAGATCTCGAGCGGCTCGTCGAGCACGATCCCGTCCACCGTCACGTCGATCGTCGCCGGATCCTCCGGGCACATGCCGGCGTCGGACGTGAAGCGCGACGTGTAGGTCCCGTCCCCGTTGTCCACGACCTCGGTGAGCGAGCCGTCGGTGGAGGTCAGGTCGACCTGATGGCCCGGCCCGATCTCGAGACCGCACGAATCCCGCGGCGTAACCGTCACGGTGACCACACCGCTTCCCGCGAAGACCTGCGTCCCGTCGACGGTCACGCTGGACATGGCGGGATCGACCGGCCCGACCCGGAAGGAGACCAGGGTCGGAGGATATGACGGCGGACTGCCCGGGAGCTCGGGCGACGTCCAGCTCACCGCGAGCACCTCGGCTGCATCGAGGCTCACCGTCACGGTCGATGTGCCGGTCGAGGGCATCCGGCCCGTGATCTCGGCGGTGCCCTCGCCAAGCGCGTCTTCCAGCCCGCTGCCGACGAAGCGGGGATCCCCCGAGCCGGCGCTGGCGGCGAGCGACACGTTCACCGCCTCGCCGGGGAACGGCACGACCGGGGCCCCGAAGGCGTCCACCAACTGGAGATCCAGGATGGACTCCGCGCAGGCATTCACCACGGGTTCACGTGCCGACACGAGAAGCGCATGCGGGAACCGCAGGAAGGTCGCTTCGATCGTGCAGTCCGCCGTCACCGCGTCCGTGGTGTACGTGTTGCCGCTCAGCGTGCCACCGCAACCGGTCACGGTGTGCAGCCGGTACCCCGGATCGGCGGTGAGCGTGATCGATGCCGCGTCCCCATGCTCGATCACCGGATCCTCCGGCGTGGCGGAGCCTCCGCCGTTCACCACGATGTCGACCGTGTACCGGTTGTGCGTGAAGGTCGCGGTGACGGTGCAGTTGGCCGTGATCGCTCCGGTCTCGAACGTGCCGGCGGTCAGCACGCCGCCACAACCGGTCACGCTCTCCAGCGTGTAGCCGGTCTGCGCCGTCGCGGTGAGGGTCAACGAGTCGCCGTGCAGCACCGACGGGTTCTCCGGCGTCAGCGCTCCACCACCCACCACCACCGTGGTGACGAGGTACTCGATGCGCTCGAAGGTGGCGGTGACCGTGCAGTCTCCGGTGACCGAGGCGATCGAGTAGGTGTTTCCGTTCAGCGTGCCGCCGCAGCCGGTCACGGTCTGGATCTGGTAACCGGGATCCGGGTTCACGGTGACCGTCAGCGGGTCGCCGTGCTCCGGCGTCGGGTTCGACGGCGTGAGGCTCCCGCCGCCGCCGGGAACCTGGGTGGTGACGGTGTACTGGGTGCGGCTGAACGTGGCGGTGACGGTACAGCTCGCGGTGATCGCGCCGGTGGTGAACGTGTCGCCGTTCAACGATCCGCCGCAGCCGGTGACGCTATCGAGCGTGTAGCCGGTCCCAGCGGTCGCGGTGAGCGTGGTCGTGTCGCCGTGAAGCACCGTGGGATTCGCGGGCGTCAGGGTTCCCGTTCCGACCACCTGGGTCGTGACCGTGTACGGGATCTTCTCGAAGGTGGCGGTGACCGTACAGTCGCCGGTGACCGAGGCGATCGAGTAGGTGTTTCCGTTCAGCGTACCGCCGCAGCCGGTGACGGTCTGGATCTGGTAGCCGGGATCCGGGTTTACGGTGACCGTCAGCGAGTCGCCGTGTGCCGGCGTCGGGTTCGACGGCGTGAGGCTCCCGCCGCCGCCGGGAACCTGGGTGGTGACGGTGTACTGGGTGCGGCTGAACGTGGCGGTGACGGTACAGCTCGCGGTGATCGCGCCGGTGGTGAACGTGTCGCCGTTCAACGATCCGCCGCAGCCGGTGACGCTATCGAGCGTGTAGCCGGTCCCAGCGGTCGCGGTGAGCGTGGTCGTGTCGCCGTGAAGCACAGTGGGATTCGCGGGCGTCAGGGTTCCCGTTCCGACCACCTGGGTCGTGACCGTGTACGGGATCTTCTCGAAGGTGGCGGTGACCGTACAGTCGCCGGTGACCGAGGCGATCGAGTAGGTGTTTCCGTTCAGCGTGCCGCCGCAGCCGGTGACGGTCTGGATCTGGTAGCCGGGATCCGGGGTCACGGTGACCGTCAGCGAGTCGCCGTGTGCCGGCGTCGGGTTCGAGGGCGTGAGGCTCCCGCCACCGCCGGGCACCTGGGTGGTGACGGTGTACTGGGTGCGGCTGAACGTGGCGGTGACCGTGCAGCTCGCGGTGACCGCGCCGGTGGTGAAGGTGTTGCCGCTCAGCGAGCCGCCGCAGCCGGTGACGCTATCGAGCGTGTAGCCGGTCCCAGCGGAAGCGGTGAGCGTGGTCGTGTCGTCGTGAAGCACCGTGGGATTCGCGGGCGTCAGGGTTCCCGTTCCGACCACCTGGGTCGTGACCGTGTACGGGATCTTCTCGAAGGTGGCGGTGACCGTGCAGTCGCCGGTGACCGAGGCGATCGAGTAGGTGTTTCCGTTCAGCGTGCCGCCGCAGCCGGTGACGGTCTGGATCTGGTAGCCGGGATCCGGGTTCACGGTGACCGTCAGCGGGTCGCCGTGCTCCGGCGTCGGGTTCGACGGCGTGAGGCTCCCGCCGCCGCCGGGAACCTGGGTGGTGACGGTGTACTGGGTGCGGCTGAAGGTGGCGGTGACCGTGCAGCTCGCGGTGACCGCGCCGGTGGTGAAGGTGTTGCCGCTCAGCGAGCCCCCGCAGCCGGTGACGCTATCGAGCGTGTAGCCGGTCCCAGCGGTCGCGGTGAGCGTGGTCGTGTCGCCGTGAAGCACCGTGGGATTCGCGGGCGTCAGGGTTCCCGTTCCGACCACCTGGGTCGTGACCGTGTACGGGATCTTCTCGAAGGTGGCGGTGACCGTGCAGTCACCGGTGACAGAGGCGATCGAGTAAGTGTTTCCGTTCAGCGTGCCGCCGCAGCCGGTGACGGTCTGGATCTGGTAGCCGGGATCCGGGTTCACGGTGACCGTCAGCGGGTCGCCGTGTGCCGGCGTCGGGTTCGAGGGCGTGAGGCTCCCGCCACCGCCGGGCACCTGGGTGGTGACGGTGTACTGGGTGCGGCTGAACGTGGCGGTGACCGTGCAGCTCGCGGTGACCGCGCCGGTGGTGAAGGTGTTGCCGCTCAGCGAGCCGCCGCAGCCGGTGACGCTATCGAGCGTGTAGCCGGTCCCAGCGGTCGCGGTGAGCGTGGTCGTGTCGCCGTGAAGCACCGTGGGATTCGCGGGCGTCAGGGTTCCCGTTCCGACCACCTGGGTCGTGACCGTGTACGGGATCTTCTCGAAGGTGGCGGTGACCGTGCAGTCGCCGGTGACAGAGGCGATCGAGTAAGTGTTTCCGTTCAGCGTGCCGCCGCAGCCGGTGACGGTCTGGATCTGGTAGCCGGGATCCGGGTTCACGGTGACCGTCAGCGGGTCGCCGTGTGCCGGCGTCGGGTTCGAGGGCGTGAGGCTCCCGCCACCGCCGGGCACCTGGGTGGTGACGGTGTACTGGGTGCGGCTGAACGTGGCGGTGACCGTGCAGCTCGCGGTGACCGCGCCGGTGGTGAAGGTGTTGCCGCTCAGCGAGCCGCCGCAGCCGGTGACGCTATCGAGCGTGTAGCCGGTCCCAGCGGTCGCGGTGAGCGTGGTCGTGTCGCCGTGAAGCACCGTGGGATTCGCGGGCGTCAGGGTTCCCGTTCCGACCACCTGGGTCGTGACCGTGTACGGGATCTTCTCGAAGGTGGCGGTGACCGTGCAGTCGCCGGTGATCGAGGCGATCGAGTAGGTGTTTCCGTTCAGCGTGCCGCCGCAGCCGGTCACGGTCAGGATCTGGTAACCGGGATCCGGGTTCACGGTGACCGTCAGCGGGTCGCCGTGCTCCGGCGTCGGGTTCGACGGCGTGAGGCTCCCGCCGCCGCCGGGAACCTGGGTGGTGACTGTGTACTGGGTGCGGCTGAACGTGGCGGTGACGGTGCAGGCCTCGGTGACCGCAGCGGTCGTGTACGTGTTTCCGTTCAAGGTGCCGGCGCCGCAGCCGGTGACGCCGGTCAGCGTACGGCCGACGCCCGGCGTGACGGTGCAGGTGGACACGGCCCCCGGGGCGATCAGGCTGGTGCAGCTGATCGTGCCGTTGCCGCTGGCGATGCTGGACGTGATCTCGTAGGCGAAGTTCGCGTGGACGCTGGTGTTCGCACCGATCGTGAAGGTGCAGGGGTTGGTCGTCCCGGAGCAGGCGGTGCCAGACCAGCCGGTGAAGACGGTGCCCGCAGGGGCGGTCGCAGTCAGCGAGACCTGCGAGCCGTCATCGAAGGTGGCGCTCTGCGACCCGCAGCCCGCGGCGCAGGCGATGCCGGCAGGGCTGCTCGTCACGTTGCCGCTGATGCCGGCGTCCTTCGTAACGGTAAGGGTCTTCGCAGGCTTGAACGTCGCGACGACGTCATGGGGCGCCTGCACGTTCGAGATCTCGTAGCTTCCGCCGGAGACTGAAGAGAGCACGTCCGACCCGTTGTCGGTGAGCGTTCCGAGCCCGTAACCCGCGTTGGGGGTGAGGCTGCAGGTCGACGTGGCTCCCGGGGCGACGGGAGTGGTGCAAGAGATGGTTCCGTTGCCACCGGTGATGCCGCTGGTGATCACGTACGAGAAGTTCGCCTGGACCGTGGTGCCGCCGTTGATGTTGAACACGCAGGGGTTGGTCGTGCCGGTGCACGTGCCGCCGCTCCAGCCGGTGAAGACGGTGCCCTGCGGAGCAATGGCGGTCAGGCTCACCAGGGAGCCATCGAGGTACGTGGCGGTCGCGCTGCTGCACCCTGCGCCGCAGTCGATGCCGCCCGGGCTGCTCACGACCCGGCCTCCGATGACGGCGTCCTTCGTCACGGTGAGGGCGCGCGTCGTGCCGAGGTTGATGACCGTCGCAGCGGCGTCGTTGGTCGGATCGCTGTCGGTGATGCCGGCGGGCACCGCGGCGGTCGCCGTGTAGATCAGCGAGCCCGCGCCGCTGCCGGTCCGGACGCGGGCGCTGACCGCGTAGGTCGCAGTCGCCCCGGCGGGGAGCGTGATCGTGGAGTTGATGGCTCCGGTGCCGCTCGCCGCTCCGCAGCTACCCCCCGTGGAGGCAACGCACGTCCACGAGGCGCTGGCGAGCTCCGGCGGAAGGGGCGCCTTGAGGGTGGCGTTGGTGACTGTCGCCGGACCGTCGTTCGTCACTTCGATGGTGTAGGAGACGTCGCTTCCCCAGCCCGCCGCCGCGGTGCTCGCCGTCATCTTCGTGCGCAGGTCTGCGTAGGTGACGCTGCCGGTGACGTTGGTCTTCACCAGCGGGCCGATGAGAGGGGAGAACCCGACGGCGGAGACGTCGTAGTTTCCGTGGCTGATGAGCCCCGGAACGGCCATGGACGCGTTGGTCTTGACCGTGAGCTTGATGTCGGCGCTCGCGTTGGAGTTGAGCGCGCTCATCGTGCAGGTCACCGTTCCGGTGCTTCCGACGGCGGGCGTGGTGCAGCTCGTGCCCGGAGGAGGCGCGACCGAGACGAACGTGGTGTTGGCCGGAACGACGATCTTCACGACGGCGTTCTGAGCGAGTGCGGTAGAGCCGTTCGTGACGCGGTGGAGGTAGGTGATGTTGTCGCCGCGGTTGACCGACTGGACGGCGGTGGCGGCGACGGCGAGTCCGGGCACGGACGATCCGAATCCGTCTACGTACACTTCGCCGAAGTGGCGCTTCTGGCTGCATCCAGCTGCGATGACTTCGACCCGAACCTGGTCGCCGATGGCGAGGCCCACGGTGCCCGGCGCGACGTCGACGAGCTGCCAGTCCGTGTAGCGGACCTGGACGTTGGCGTTGGCGACGTCCTTCGCCGCTTCGACCTTCCACGGCACGCCCGCCTGGCCCGCGAAGTTGAAGCTCTGGAACAGGACCTTGCTCTTCGTGACGTTCGTGATCGCTACGAAGAAGTACGGCTGCTGCTTGTCCGTGTGGCCGTTGTCTTCCAGCACCGGCGCTACGGCGAACCGGACGTGGATCTTCCCGTCGGCCGGGTCCACGTCCGCCGCAGTCACGTTGAAGGTCCGGTCGAGCTTGTTGATGAGCTCCTGCCCGTCGACGCGTGCCGCCTCGTTGACGACCGCCGCCCAGGAGCCGTTGAAGGGGTAGCGCAGCGAGCCCGACGCCGGCAACCCTTTCGGAAGCGCGGAGTTCGGCTGGCCCGGCGTGCCGGTTCCCTGCACGGCCTTCGTGCGGCTCACCTGGCCCGCGACCGGAGCCAGCAGGTTCAGGTCCGACACCGACGCGGGGGGAACGGTGGAGAGCCCGGCGGTCGTCGTCGAGTGGAGGGTGACGCTCCAGCCGTTGAGGTTGCCGTCTTCGAAGCCACCGTTCGGCAAGAGTGCTTGCTGGATTCGGCCCGTGGCCTCGTGCTCGTGCGACTCCTCCAGGGGTTGCGACAAACATCCCGTGACGAGGAGAAAGATTGCCGAAACTGCGACCCGAGGAGTCAATTTCAAGGTGTGGCTCCGCACGGTGGCGGGTGAGCCTGCGCTGCGCGTCATGCCGAATCCCCAAATTCTGGCGGGAGGTTGTGGACTGTCGGCGCGCAGCTAGCACACTTTCGGTATGCAATGTTGACTATCTGACTCCCACACCATGGTCATGGCGCCAGGAACGAGTGGTAACGTAACGTGATATTCAGGCGCACCTGGACCCAGCGAATACGTTGCGTAACTTCGGCTTGATCCGACCCGGTGGACACCAGCTGAGAGTCGGATGCGGAGTCTGCCATCCCCCCGAAAAACTGGAGAGAAACGAGGCTGAGGATTTCGCTTCGATTCGGGTCTCGGAGGAGGCCGGGAGGTTTTATTAATCAAAATTCTAGCAGGATCGTATCGCCTACGCGTTGCGGCAGGCCGAGCAGGCGATAGCCGTGGTCCATGTAGACCTTTGTTTCATTGTGAATCGGGTCTGGATTGCGATGTGCGGGAGTGGAGAGCCGGCCTGCGGGGCTCCTGCCTGGAGGGCGTCCTGGAGTTCGATGGTCGACGCCGTTAGGCTACGCCGCCATGAGCGCCCTCCTGGACTCCATCCGCTTCGAAGCCCGTCCCCCAAGATCCGCGACGCCTCGGCGGTGATCCTCGTGCGCCACGGCGAGCGCCCGGGCCGCGAGGTCTTCTGGGTGCGCCGGGGCGAGAGGGTGGGCTTCGGTGGCGGCTACTACGCCTTCCCCGGCGGCAAGGTGGACGCCGCGGACGCATCCACGCCGATCCTGGCCTGCCCCCAGGGAGAGGAGGGCTTCCAGGTCGCCGCGATCCGCGAGACTTTCGAGGAGGCCGGCGTTCTCCTGGCTCGGGGGACGTCCCGCCTGACCCCGGAGAGGCTCCACGCCTTGCGCCTCGAGCTCCTCGGCGGCGCCTCCTTCGCGGCTCTCCTCGAGCGGGAGGGGCTCGTGCTGGACGCCCGCGCCCTCATCCCCGCCGGCCGCTGGATGACGCCCGACATCGCCCCGGTGCGCTTCGACACCCGCTTCTACCTGGCCTACCTGCCGGAGGGTCAGGAGGCGGTCGTGATCCCCGGCGAGCTCTCGGACGGCGGCTGGATCCGCCCGGCGGAGGCGCTGGCGCGCTGGGAGGCCGGGACGGCCCTGCTACACCCGCCCAATCACCATGCCCACGCGACCCTCGCCGGCTTCGGCCCGGAGTCGGCGATTCCCCGGCTTCGGAATCCGCCCTACGTCTGCGAGAGCCACGTGGTGAACCGCATCGAGTTCCAGCGCGGCATCCTCTACTACCCGCTGCTCACGCCCACGCTGCCGCCCGCCCGCCACACCAACTGCTACGTGGTCGGCACGGGCGAGCTCGCGGTGATCGACCCGGGAACCCCGTATCCGGACGAGCAGGCCTGGTTCCTCGAGAGGCTCCGGGAGCTGCAGGGCGAGGGGCGCACCGTGAAGTGCATCCTCCTCACCCACTACCACGCAGACCACACCGGCTTCGCCCAGGCGCTCTCCAGGGAGCTGGACGTGCCGGTCTGGGCGAGCCCCGCCACGGCGGAGCGGGTGCCCGGAGCGGAGGGGCGCCTGGCCGATGGACAGGTGATCTCCCTCGGCGGGCCGATGCCCATGCGCCTGCGGTGCGTTCTCACCGAGGGTCACGCCCGCGGGCACCTCTGCTTCCTCGACGAGGGGAGCGGGGCGGTGATCGCCGGCGACATGGTGGCCCAGGGCTCGTCCATCGTCCTCGACCCGCCGGAAGGGGAGCTGGGAACGTATCTGGAGTCGCTCCGGAGGCTGTTGCGGCTCCCGGCGAAGGTCCTCTATCCCGCCCACGGCTTCCCCATCCCGGACGGCGCCTCGCTCCTCGAGAGCTACCTCTCCCACCGGGAGGATCGCCTCGCCGCGATCCGCGGAGCGCTCCGTGCCGCGGAAGGCCCCGTCGCTCTTGCCGCCATCGTGGAAAGGGTCTATTCGGACACCCCGAGCTTCCTCCACCCGGTGGCGGAGCGAAGCGCCCTGGCCTCGTTGCTGGAGCTCGAGCGCCTGGGAGATGCCCGGCAGGATGCGGATGGCTGGGCCGCCACGCGCTGAACGAAAGGAACCGAAGCACATGCCCGTGATCGAGAGCACCCCGGAGCTGGTCCGCGCCGTATACGAGCGCACGCGCAAGAACCTGTCGATCGTCCGCGAGCGCCTGGGCAGGCCGCTCACCCTCGCCGAGAAGATCCTCTTCGGTCACCTGGACGACCCCAAGGGCCAGGACCTCGAGGCGGGCAAGGCCTACCTGCTGCTCCGCCCGGACCGCGTGGCGATGCAGGACGCCACCGCGCAGATGGCCCTCCTCCAGTTCATGCAGGCCGGCAAGGCGGAGGTGGCGGTGCCCTCCACCGTCCACTGCGACCACCTGATCCAGGCCCGGGTCGGCGCCCTCACCGACACGAACGTCGCCTCCACCGAGAACCGCGAGGTCTACGACTTCCTCGCCCAGGTCTCCGCCAAGTACGGCATCGGCTTCTGGAAGCCGGGATCCGGCATCATCCACCAGGTGGTGCTCGAGAACTACGCGTTCCCGGGCGGCCTGATGATCGGCACCGACTCCCACACCCCGAACGCCGGCGGCCTCGGCATGGCGGCGGTGGGCGTGGGCGGCGCCGACGCGGTGGACGTGATGGCGGGCTTCCCCTGGGAGGTGCTCCAGCCCAAGCTCGTCGGCGTGAAGCTCACGGGTGAGCTCAACGGCTGGGCCGCGCCCAAGGACGTGATCCTCAAGCTCCTCGGCATCCTCACGGTGAAGGGCGGCACGAACCGGATCGTCGAGTACTTCGGCCCCGGCGCCCGCGCCCTCTCGTGCACCGGCAAGGCCACCATCACCAACATGGGCGCCGAGCTCGGCGCGACCACGTCGGTCTTCCCCTACGACGCGGCGATGGAGCGCTACCTCCGCGGCACCGAGCGCGCCGCGCTCGCCGAGGTCGCCGGTGAGTACCGCGACCTCCTCGTGGCCGACGCCGAGGTCGAGGCGAACCCCGAGACGTACTTCGACGAGATCATCGAGATCGACCTCTCGACCCTCGAGCCCCACGTGGTCGGTCCCCACACCCCCGACCTCGCCCGGCCGGTCTCGGAGCTGAAGAAGGCCGCGATCGCCGAGGGCTACCCGACGAACCTCACGTCGGCCCTCATCGGCTCGTGCACCAACTCCTCCTACGAGGATCTCTCCCGCGCCGCGGCCCTCGCCGACCAGGCCTCCGCCGCCGGCATGAAGATGGCCGCCAAGCTGATGGTCTCGCCTGGCTCCGACCAGATCTTCGAGACGATCAAGCGCGACGGCCAGATGGCCTCGTTCGAGAACGCCGGCGCCACGGTGCTCGCGAACGCCTGCGGCCCCTGCATCGGGCAGTGGAAGCGCGAGGACATCCAGAAGGGCGAGAAGAACTCGATCATCACGTCGTTCAACCGGAACTTCCGCGCCCGGAACGACTCGAACCCCGAGACCTTCGCCTTCATCGCGTCGCCGGAGATCGTGCTGGCCTACGGCCTCGCCGGCCGCCTCGACTTCGATCCGCTCAGCGACGAGATCGTCCAGGGCGACAAGAAGCTCAAGCTGAAGGCCCCGGCCAAGGCCGACGATCTGCCCTCCAAGGGCTTCGTCCGCGCCTTCGGCGGCTACCAGGCCCCCGCGAAGGACGGCGCCTCCGTCGAGGTGAAGGTCGACCCGAAGAGCGAGCGCCTCGAGCTCCTCGCCGCCTTCGTCGCGCCCAAGGCCGGCGACTTCGACGAGCTGCCGCTGCTCATCAAGACCAAGGGCAAGACCACCACCGATCACATCTCGCCCGCCGGCCCCTGGCTCCGCTTCCGCGGCCACCTCGACCGGATCTCCGACAACATGCTCACCGGCGCCATCAACGCGTTCAACGGGGACGCCGGCCAGGCCGCCAACGTCTTCACGGGTGAGAAGGGCGCCGTCCCTGCCGTGGCCCGCGACTACAAGGCCCGCGGCAAGCGGTGGATCGTCGTCGGTGACGAGAACTACGGCGAGGGCAGCTCCCGCGAGCACGCGGCGATGAGCCCGCGCTACCTCGGCGGTGCCGCCATCATCGTCCGCTCCTTCGCCCGCATCCACGAGACCAACCTCAAGAAGCAGGGCGTGCTCCCCTTCACCTTCGCCGTCGCCAGCGACTACGAGAAGGTGAAGGAGGGCGACCGCATCAGCCTCGAGGACGTGCTCGCCATCGCGCCGGGCAAGGCCGTGAACGCCGTGCTCCACCACGTCGACGGCTCGAAGGAGACCATCGCCCTGCGCCACACGCTCAACGACGAGCAGGTGGCGTGGTTCAAGGCCGGGTCCGCCCTCAACATCCTCCAGAGCAAGTAGGCGCATGCGCCGGCGCACCCGCCCGTCGGGTGCGCCTTGCGGGGTGGCCGAATGCGGCGGGACGATCGCTGGCAGAACCTCGTTCACGGGTCGTTCAACCTGTGTGAACGGCTCGATCAAGCGCGCAGGTCCGGCGAGAGCGTGGGCCTCGACGACGCGCTCGCGTATCTGTCGAGCGTCCTCGAGGTCTTTCCCGCGACGCTGGATCCTGTCGACGACTTCGAGGGCTACGCCGTGCGCCGCATGGCGCTGGCCCTGAGGGAGGCGATCCGCGCGGAGCGCGACTGAGGCACTTGGGTGGCGTCGATCGCGAGGGTGGGCCTGCGGTTCGCGCCGCGCGCCCGCCCTCGATCGTTTCGGCGAGCCGGCATCGCGACCGAGACCTCGGTCGATCGGGACGGACTCGTCTGCGGCCGGAAATTCGGGGTGAACCCCGTACCAGGCACTATAGGTCGGGCTGGCCCGCGGCCTCCGGCTGGAAGAGGACTTCCACGATCTTCAGGCGCTTCAGGCGGCCACCAGGCAGCGGCCAGTCCACGGACTGGCCCACCGAGAGGCCGATGAGGGCCGCGCCGACCGGCGCGAGGATCGAGATCTTCCCCTGCTGCGGATCCGCGTCCTTCGGGTAGACGAGCGTGATCTCGCGCTCCTGACCCGTCTCCTCGTCCTGGAAGCGGACGCGGGAGTTCATGGTCACGACGTTGTCCGGGATCTTGTCCGGCGCCACGACCACGGCGCTGGCCAGCTCGGACTCGAGCGCCTCCGCGGCCTCCGCGTTTCGTACCGAAGCGGTGCCCTCGAGGAGGGCCAGGAGGCGCTTCATGTCGTGGGTGGTGACGTAGATCTTGCGCTCGGTAGGCATGGTCCGATGGTCGGTCACCAGCCCCGCGGCGTCAAGGCATTTGCCGACAAAGGCCAGTCGATGCAGGTACTTGCCGCGCCACCCGATCGCGCTAATCGAAGAGCTGGTCGGCGGAATCCACTTCGGCTGCGCGATCGAGCCAGCGCCCGGCTAGCAGGGGGTCGTCATTGCCGAAAAGCCGGTCGCGCTGCTCGGCGGAGATGGTCAGGCCTCGGACCGCGAGAACGGAGATGACGCCATCGGCGAGACCTCGCGCCTCGCCGAGCGCGATGTACTTGCGCGCGAATTCGCTCTGGTACACGTAGTTTGCCACGGACGTTAGGACCGCTCGCCCGTGGCGAGCGCCTCGAGGCTCAGGTCATTTGAAGAGCTGGTCGACCGCGTCCACTTCGAATGCACGATCGAGCCAAGACTCGAGTGTCGATGGATCGCCGTTGCTAAGGATTCGGGCGCGTTGCTCTGCCGAAACCGCAAGGCCACGGACCAAGAAGACCTTCAGAATGGCTGCGGCGCGGCCGCGCGCTTCGCCTCGCGCCTCGCCGAGCGCGATGTATTTGCGCGCGAATTCGCTCTGGTAGTCGTAGTTTCCGGTGGACATCAGTTCCTCCAGCGCCTTTCGGCCCGCCTCCCCGAGGACGCGCAGGATGAGATCAGCATAGATCGTCGACCGCTCGGGATCGAGGGAACCCAAGGTAGCCAGCGCTGTCAGGGAGCCTTCGGCGCCGCCTCCGCACTCGGCCTGGGCGATGGCCGTGAGGACGGCGAGCTCGGGGACGTCGCGGATGGGGCCGTCTTTCGCGATGGCCACGATCGAGTCTGGGCCGACAACGACTGGCCGAAACATGAAGTCGGGTGGTCCGAGCCGGATCGGCTCCTGGGCCCACGCTGCGACCTCTCGCAGAGGAGTGACCACGAGGAGGAGCACCGAACATTCGGTTCTCGAGCGGAGCGTGGTGACGTACTCGGGCCACGTGAACCGCTTTCGGGGATTCTTCTGGAGCTGCACCTCCACCACGATGCGCAGCTCCGAGCCATGGGCGACGACGAGGTCGGCGCGGCGCTCGGTGGGCGTGACCTGGGTGAGATCGGCCTCCTCCACGCGTGCATCGCCGACCGGTATGGCCAGGTCGAGCGTGAGTTTGGCGAGCTCCGCCGCGAGGGACGGGCGGTTTCGAAAGAGGAGCACCATGCCCTCATGGTCGAAAGAGGGTGCCACCGTTGGCGTCCGGTCGAGCGCTGTTTTCCCATTGGTTCCCCCTGGAATGAGCCTCCTCGGTCATACCCGATGGGTCCGACATCGATGGCGGGCGCTGGAGCGAATCCCGGGCCGCGGTGAGCGGCCGGCAATGCCCGGGCATTTGGTGCGGATGGGCCGGCCCGCTCGATCGTGCTGCGCGGCGGCGCATAGTCAGGTACTAGAGGGGGGATGAAGGCCTACTTGGACCTCCTCCGGCTCGTGCGCAGCGAAGGTGTCGAGCGCCCGGATCGAACGGGCACCGGCACGAAGAGCATCTTCGGGCACCAGCTCCGCTTCGACCTCGGCGCGGGCTTTCCGGCGGTGACCACGAAGAAGCTCTTCTGGAAGGGCGTGGTGCACGAGCTGCTCTGGTTCCTGCGCGGGGAGGGCAACATCGCCTACCTGAAGGAGCACGGCATCGGCATCTGGGACGAGTGGGCCTCGCCGGAGGGCGAGCTGGGGCCAGTCTACGGGGTCCAGTGGCGCTCGTGGCCCACGCCGGACGGCGGCCACGTGGATCAGCTCGCCAAGGTGATCGAGGAGATCCGCACGCGGCCGTACTCGCGGCGCCTCCTCGTGAACGCGTGGAACGTGGGCGAGCTGTCGAAGATGGCGCTGGAGCCCTGCCACGTGCTCTTCCAGTTCTACGTGGCGGACGGGAAGCTCTCCTGCCAGCTCTATCAGCGCAGCGCGGATCTCTTCCTGGGCGTCCCGTTCAACATCGCGTCGTACGCGCTCCTCACCCACATGGTGGCGCAGGTCTGCGGCCTCGGCGTGGGCGAGTTCGTCCACACCTTCGGTGACGCGCACATCTACCTGAACCACCTCGAGCAGGTGGACCAGCAACTCGCCCGCGAGCCGCTGCCGCTGCCCACGCTGCACCTCGACCCGTCCGTGAAGGCCATCGACGACTTCCGGTACGAGCACATCCGCCTCGAGGGCTACCAGAGCCATCCGTCGATCATGGCGCCTATCGCGGTGTAGGCCTTCGCGTCGACCGCCGGAGGAGAGAATGAAGCTGACCGCCATCGTGGCCGCGTCCGACAACGGCGTGATCGGCAGGAGTGGCGAGCTCCCCTGGCGCCTCCCCGCGGATCTCGCGCGTTTCAAGAGGCTCACCCTGGGCAAGCCCGTCCTCATGGGCCGCCGGACCCACGAGTCCATCGGGCGACCCCTCCCCGGGCGGCTGAACGTGGTGGTCACCAGTGGCGGCACGCCGGAGGGCTGCGTGGGCGCCCGGACCATCGACGAGGCTCTCGAGCTCTCCGAGGTCGCCAAGGCGCCCGAGGTGATGGTGATCGGCGGCGCGCAGCTCTACGCCGAAGCGCTGCGCCTCTGCGACGAGCTCCTCCTCACCCGCGTACACGGCAGCTTCGAGGGCGACGCCTTCTTCCACTTCGACCCGGAAGGCTGGGAGCTCGTCGCCCGCGAGGAGATCCCCGCCGACGAGAAGAACGCCTACGCGACGACCTTCGAGACCTGGCGCCGCGTGGGCAAGGGAGAGTGACCTCCCAAGGAGGGACTCCGTGACCGGCGGGTGGACTTGGGCGGGTCGTTTCATCCAGGCGGCGGGCCTGCCGCCCGAGCCGTCTTTCTCACAAGTGGTGAACGCAGTTGCCTCCGTGCCCTACGGGCGGCCGCCGTGCCGGACGCCCGAGGGGGCGATTGAGGCGTGGCGCGGCACCTGCTCCACGAAGCACCTGCTCCTGGCGCTCGTGTGCCGCGACCTCTTTCCCGAGAGGCAGATGGAGCTGGTGCACCGGGTCTATCGGCTCCTCCCGGACGAGGCGCTGCGGCTCTTCGGTTCGCGGGCTGCCGCCGCGGTTCCGTCCGGTGGGCTCGTGGACGTGCACACCTACGCGACTGGGCTGGTTGGCGGCGCCCGCCAGCCCATCGACGTGACGTTCCCGTTGGCGCGAGAGTGGGACGGTAGTTCACCCATGGTGCTCTCCTGCCCGGCTGGGGAGGACCATCCGGGCGGCGCGAATCCGCTCGCATCCAAGGCCCTTCTCGAGATGGAGCACCGCGATCCGGCGGTGCGTGAGCCATTCGTCGCCGCGCTGACCGAAGCTTCTCGGTCCCGAGGCAGCCGGTATCCCTAGGCCGTTCGCTTCGGCGGGCGAGCCCGATTTCGAGCCGAAAAAACCTCCCGACGGGTGGCCAATACCGCCGAGCGGTTGCAGCTCGATGAGTTGCTCGACCCTGCTCCTGCAACGCCGCCTGTGGAGGTAGCCGACTTGGCGTGCAAGCCGAGCGTCCACGCTGGAGTGTCGGCCTTGCGAGCCGGATTCTACGAAGGTGCTCCAAGACGTTCGATCCCCCCGGGGCCTCCTGGCGCGCCCCACGCGAGCCAACTCGACGGACTGCCGCACGAATGTTCATGTGCACCGCAGCGTTCACATCCTGCGACTGTTGACAGATCATTCACAACGCGCGAAGCTCACCCTGGCCACGGGGGTTCCACGCGTGGGCTGGGGATGTTCCGTAACATAGACTCAGTTCGAAGTTTCCCTACGTAAAACGATTCAAGACTGAATCGCTCAAAGCGAGGAGGCTGTTTTGGAACGCAGGTCGTCTGCATTCTTGACGTCAACCATGCGCGCGCTGGTATTGCTGGCGTTCGCCGGAGCATCTTGCGGGCGAGATCCCGCGTCAACGAACGCGTATCCGCGAAACGACGAGCTGGGTGCGACCAGCCGCGCGTTGCCCGGAGACCCGACTCCTCTGCTCGCCTTGACGTGGGATTTGGCAGGAGTGGTTGCGAGCACTCCAGCAACCCCGGTTTTCCGACAGGCGCTCGACGGCGCGGAGCCGTGGCCATCGGCGATCAATCCAAGCGACTATCAAGATTCAGTTCCGGTCGATACAGCTGTCGCGCGATTTCGTGAAGCGGGGAAATACAATGGGCCACGGTCCGGCTTGCTGAACATCTCCCCGATATGCACTGCCTCGACGTTCACCGTTCGGGCCGCGGTCCTCGTTTCGAACCAAAGCGGCCGACGGCCCATTCTCCGGGGTGAGAACTACTCGATCGCGGTGGTCAACAAGAAGATCGAGGCCTCGATTTGGGCAGCCGGTCAGTGGTGGACGACAACATCCGGCGAAAATTTCATTCCGACCGGCCAGTGGCTTCGCGTCGAGTTGACGCACGACGAGTCAACAGTCAGCCTGAACATCAACGAGATCGAAGTCTCCTCCGTGCCGGCTCCGCCATCCAACCCCGAATGTCAAATGGTTGTCATCGGCACTGGTCCACTCGAGCACGATGGCTTCCCAGAAGAACGCGCAATCAAGCAGGAACGGCCATTTGTGGGCGGGATCGGCAATGTCGAGATCTTCAGCCCGAGCATTTCGGCGGTCAAGCCGGCAATGGAGGTCGTGGCGGGACCGGATGGTATCGAGGAAACGATGGGCCGCTCGGTTACAACGAGCGGAAAGCCTCCGGTCGTTCCCGGCCCGCTGACGCATTCGTCGGGATTCTACTTCGACGGTGAAACGTCGGTGAAGATCTACGATGAAACAGGAAAGATCTTCGATGGAGAAGCCCTTACTGCTTCGCTTTGGGTATATCCAATTGGATTTCAGAAAGCGGCGACGGTATTCGAGAGTCCTGTTCTGACGATTCAACTTGTCGAGGGGCGCGCTCGAGTGACTGCTTTCGGATCTCGGTTCGAAACGTCAATCGGTGCAGTGCCAGAAAACGCGTGGACAGAGCTCACCGTTACCCATACGGCGAAAGGACTCGCGCTGTTCGCGAATGGCAGCAGGGTGCTGGACGGGGGCGTTGCGTTCAGGCCCTTCTCAGACAAGAGCGAGATCACAATCGCCGCCGCGAGCGACGGCACCGAGCGCTTGAAAGGGTTCGTCTTCGAGCCCCGCATTTGGAAGATGGTTCGTGTGCCAAAAAGGCCGCTATCGACGGTCGATGTAAAGGATGGCCAAATCAAAGACCTGGGTGCCATCCCCAGGATCTGGAACGCGAGCCTCGGCGCTTCGGGAATCGCTCCGTCTGTCGCTCCGGACGGCACCTCGATCTCGATGGGCGACGGCGCCCTCTTCACGGGCACTCCGATCCCGAGGAACGACATCGCGTATACCATCGCGATTCGATTTGCGCCCAAGGCATCGAGCACAGAGCACGAAGAGGAAGATCGCCGAGTGCAACTCTGGTCCGACCGGCGACTGAAGCTTGCACTGGACGGTCGCTCTCCTGAGTTGGAGATCAGGAGGAATCGGATGTCGAGCGACATCCCGACGCCAGGCGGTGACATTCATGAGATTCGCGTCGTCTTCGATGGGGAGCATGTCGAGACCTTCGTGAATGGCGAATATGATTCATCGCTGGCCGTTTTTTCCGAGTTGGACAATACGGTCGACGCCGAAATTCGTGCCGAATGCAGTGGAGGTCGACTTCTTTCGGTCAACTACTGGAATGAGGCAGTGAGACCGGTCAGCCCTGTTCAGGAATTCAGGGCGCTGCTCGCAGGTCCACACTCCGAAGACGGCAGTGGAAGGGGAATGAACGGAAGCTGGGCGCCTCAGGCCCCCAGAATTCCGGACAAAGCCGAGGAGCTCGCCACGGCCGTTCCCGGTCTCGATCCAAGCGAATTCATTGAGGACTTCTGGTATTTGCGCGCGAAAGTCATCGAAGATTTCACCAGTATGGCTTGGAATAATTATACTGCCAGGAACGGGAGGATCGTGATTGGTGGAACATCGAAGATGACACAGGACATCCTCGATGATTCGAGGACTTGGCAGACGCCGTTCGAGATGGGCGAGGGACTTCGACGAGCCTCCGCTCAGATTGGCGAGTTCTATTGGCGAATGGAAAACAGCTTCGGGCAGGCAGTTGACCACGCCTGGTCCTACGACTCGTGGTATTCAGATCCAAATGGAGACATCTGGAGGGATCACTTCGTGGAAATCGGGGGCAGGATCGAAGACCTCCCTGAACTTTCAACGGACGGCCCAAACAACCAAGCTCTCCCGAATATTGCCGCGCTCCGCTCATGGGATGACTATTTGAGGCACCTAATCCTCACACATCAAGTCAGGCTGAAAGCCCATCAGCAGTTCCACGCCCTCAATGCAATAGGGCGCGCGGTCCAAGGGGACCTGGACGTGTCGAACAAAAAGTTTCCGGAGGCAGCGGAACATTACCAGCAGTCGATCCATGCACTGTCGTGGGCCAACGGTGTCGAAGGGTCGTTGAAAGATGCCTATCTAGATCTCTCGATGAATCTTGATTCGGAGACGGTGGCGTTCCTGGAGCTCGCGGACATCGACGAGGTGTTGGAGGGCCTTAGCGACTTGGTGCCGTTCTCGCTGAATGCTGCGCTGCGGACGGTGGCAGAGGAGATCAGGAAGGACGAAAAAACAACAGAGGCAGTGAATGCGGTCGCGCGGGTCACCGATGGAGCATCCGATGGAGCGGACCGCGCGATTGCGGCGTGGGTCGCCGCCGCTTCGGCGCATCTCGAGGCGGCCAACTGGAAGTTTCGCATCCAGAATCTCGATGGAAGCGTCGAGAGCTGTGGCAAGGTGTTTCGGCGGCGTTTCGGTCGTGCCGCGTGGGACGGATCTTCGCCCCTGCAGACGCCCGACGAGCTTTCTATTGATGTGCTGAATGTACGGGTTCGAGCGCTCTCGCTGCTGGATGCGATCGAGGATGGAACGACCCCGTTTGGATACAGCAGCAGCTATCTCCCGTTTACGCGGTCGAATAGCTCTCTCTATCAGAGTGCAAAAGAAGCCGTAGATGCGCTCAAGGAGACAATTGAACTCTACAATCAGTACACGGATGCGCAGGGCCGTGCCGAGGACAGGCGAAGGGCGATCGCGGACGAGAGAGCGAAGCAGTCCCAAGAGCGGAATAGCCGCGCCCAGGATATTACTGCGGCAAAAGACGAGCTTGATATTCGCCTCAAGTCGTACTCGAAGGCTCTTCAGGCACGAAAGAATGTCTATGACAATGCCGTTTGGGCCGGTGTGTCTGAAGGTGCCAACATCGTCATTGATGTCGTCAAGCCGTGGACAGATATGAAGAGCTGTGCGGCCGATTGCACGCCGATGAAGGAGATCATTCGAGCCGTTGGGCCGCTGGGAGCGGTCTACTCGGGAGCGCTGAAGCTTTGGGATGTGCTTAATGGACGCTCGAAGGCAATGAAGGATGCGGATGCGGCGGTGGAGGCCGCGGCCGCGCTGGTTCGCGAAGCGCGGAAACGTGTTGAGACCTCTATTTCACAATATCGAACGGCCGAGACTCGGTTTCGAGTTCTTGACGACCGATTGAACATGACCTCGCTCCCGGATTCCGAACTTTCAACGGGTTGGTGGCTGCAGCGGCGGCTCGAGATGAAGCAGAACGCGGACTGGTGGTCAAATCAAGCGTTCCGTCGTGTTTGGCTGTATCAGCAGTCGGCCGAGAAGATTACGGACCGCGGGTTCCTCCCTCTTTGGTGGGGCGGGGGCCCTCCCAGGGGCACCTGCATGATTACTGATTATCTTTTGGATTGGCTCAAAGAAGGAGATCAGCTCGAGGAGCTGCTGTCGTGCTTGCACGACCATTACGACGTCGCAATTCAGCAGATCAAGGACGACGGTCCTGCAGATAAGGTGTTTAGCATTAAGAAGAACGTTGACTCCGTGCGGTGGGGTTACTTCAAGCAGAGTCTGGCGCGAGGAGAGAAGCCACGAATTCAATTCGACCTCAGTCTTGAGGACGTCGAGCGAGTGTTTAAGTATCCTCATGTGATGTTTTCTGAGGTCGGGGTCGAGTTGATTACGCATGCTGCCCCAGGCGGTTCCGATTCGAGCGACTATGTTTATGTCGATTTGACCGCAGAGCCTGTTTCGTATGTGAGAATCGAGGACTCTCTCGATCGATACTCGGATGGTTTCCCGATCGTCGAATCCGAAGAGTGGATGCAAGCGCCACCGCCTGGTTTCAAGGTCAAGGCGAAGGTTCAGAGCGAGGGACCGCTGACGCGGCGACTGCATTTGCAGTCGAATGATCGGGTCGTGTGGTCTTCGCCGGCGTCGAATGCCACCTTGGATGGTTCATCGAGTTTTGCGGCTTCGGGATTGGCTAGGAGTTGGTCGGTCGAGCTCGACTTTCCCGATGAGAAATTCAACTTTGATGAATTGGACGACGTTCATCTGGTGTTCTATAACCTGGGACAGGAAATTAACGACGGGTTCAAGAGGGCGGTTGAAGCGGAGGTCGGACGTGGCAGCGGCAGTGTCGTCCTAGCGTTTGGGCCAGCGGCTGCCGAGGGAACGGGATTCCCCGTCCAAGAGATTTCCTCGAGCATATTGCCCTCTACTTCCGGAAACCTGAAGAAGATCCGAAGAATGCAGGTCTTGATCGTGCCCGACCGGGAAGTTCAGTTGGCGGCTTCTCCGATTACGATCAAATTCATAGATGACGGGACGGCTGTGAACGGGTTTGCCGCACCTGCTCCGGACGGTAGCTTGAGTCTGTTCGTTGATCAGAGCGGACTTCCGCCCGATACTTCGGTTCTGAATCACTTCGAGGTCGATTTGCCGAGTGATGTCGCGAGCCGCGTGGCCAACGTCTTGCTCGGCGTCGAGTTCTGAGCCAGGACGTACTCACGTAGCACGAATGGCGAGTTGGTTGAGGATTGATGTTCGGCGCGCGGGTCCCCTTGCGGCTGGATTGTTTGGGGAACTGCGCGTCGACATCGAGTCGTGTTCGGCTGTTCTGAACGACATGATTTGGAGGCTTCTTCAGCCTCAGGATGGCACCCGAGAGAGGATGGGCACCTCAAGCGGGTAGGCTCGATCCGGGACCGCTTCGCCGCGCCTCGGTGCCAGGGCGTTTCGGTCAAGGCGAAAGCAGGAGCTTCCCTCGGCCTACGCCGGCGAGAGGTTGGGGCTCCGCGGGTTGATCGGGTTCCGGTCGCCGGCGTTGATGCCCGTGGAGCGGCGCGCGGTTCCGACGGCCTCGCTGGGGCCGCGGGCGTCGATCCCCGGCTCGCGGCGCATGCTGCCGACGCGGCCGCCCATGTGGACGCCGGGCACGTGGGTCGGCTCCACCGGATGGGGCGTGCGGCCGTTGCCGCGGTTCTTGAAGTTCGCCATGGCTTCCTTCCTAGCCCCCAGTCGGGCCGAGCATCGGCGAGTGGATCTGCTCGATCACCCGCCCGTTCCCCGTGAACATGTGCACGCCGCAGGGCAGGCACGGATCGAAGCTGCGGACGGTGCGCATGATGTCGATGCCCTTGAAGGACTCCGGGCCGTTCTCCTCGAAGATCGGCAGGCCCTGCACGGCGTCCTCGTAGGGCCCCGGCGTGCCGTAGCTGTCCCGCGGGCTCGCGTTCCACGGCGTGGGCGGGTAGGGGTGGTAGTTGGCGATCTTCTTGTCTTTGATGACCAGGTGGTGGGAGAGCACGCCTCGCACCGCCTCGTGGAAGCCGCAGCCGATCCCCTCCTCGGGGAGGTCGAACTCCTGGAAGACCTTCACGTCTCCGGAGCGGATCCGCTCGAGGGCCTTCTCCACGAAGAACAGGGCCATGCCGGCGGAGTAGGCCACGAAGTAGGCGCGGGCGCGGTCGCGCTCGAGGGTGTTCGACCACTTCGGGATCTTCCACTCGAACTCCATGTCTCCCAGGGTCGCGGACCTCGGGAGGCTGATGACGACGCTGTTCCCGGTGGCCCGGACGAAGGGCGTGCGGACGAGGCCCGCGAGGGCGGTGGTCCAGAGCCGCGCCAGCGCGCCGCCGCCGGTGTCGAGGGGGAGGTAGGCGCCATTGCGTTTGTCGTACCAGCGCGGGCTCATCACCCAGCTGTAGGGGCCGTCTTGGAGGTTGCGCTTCTGCGGCTTGGGGATGGTGGTCTGGTTCCACGGATGGCGCTGATCGACGGGGTTGCCTAGGGGATCCTTGGAGACGAAGGTCGTCTCGCTCTGCCAGTCGTCGTAGTACGAGTTCCCGAGCAGGATCCGAAGGCCGAGGTTGATGTCCACCAAGTTCGTGGTGACGAGCTCGCCGTCCACCACGACACCAGGGGTGACGTACATGGCACGTCCCCACTCGGGCATGGTCTCGTAGCGATAATCGCAGACATCCGGATTCTGGAAGGAGCCCCAGCAGCCCAGCAGGATCCGGCGCTGGCCGACCTTCTCGTAGCCGGGCAGCGCTTCGTAGAAGAAGTCGAAGAGGTCGTCGTTGACGGTCACGAGCTTCTTCGCGAAGTCGAGGAACTTCACGAGGCGCGAGAGGTAGTCGGTGAAGACCTGCGGCGTGGCGACGGTCCCGACGCCGCCCGGATAGAAGGTCGACGGATGGACGTGCCTGCCGCCCATCAGGCAGAACATCTCCCGTGTCAGCCGGCTCATCTGCAGCGCTTCCAGGTACATCTTCCCGGTGAAGGGATTGAAGGAGCGCATGATGTCCGCGATGGTCTTGTGGCCGTGGATGTCGCCGTGGGGCGCCTCGGCCTTCTCCGCCTTCTTCAGCAGGCTGGGGTTCGTCTCGGCGACCATCTTCTCGCAGAAGTCGACGAAGACCAGGTTGTCCTGGAAGATCGAGTGGTCGAACATGTATTCGGCGGCTTCGGCGAGGTTGTAGATCCACTCGCCGAGGGCGGGCGTCCGGATCCCGTAGGCCATGTTCTGCGCATACACCGAGCACGTCGCGTGGTTGTCCCCGCAGATGCCGCAGATCCGGCTCGTGATGAAGTGGGCATCCCGGGGATCCTTGCCCTTCATGAACACGCTGTAGCCGCGGAAGAGCGACGAGGTGCTCTTGCACTCGGCGACCTGGCGATTGTCGAAGTCGATCTTGGTGTAGATGCCCAGGTTGCCGATGATCCGGGTGATGGGATCCCAGGCCATCTCCGTGAGCTTCTTCTGCGGCGTCGCTTCCGTGTGCATCTCGTGCTCTCCTGGCGCGTGGCCCCCAGTGCTTTGATTTTCTCCGCTCCGCGGGCGGACGTGCTTCAGCGCCCCCAGCGGGGCTCGTAACCGGTGGTGAGCCTCGGCCGGTTGTGGTGCCACTTCGGCTCGCGGTTGAGAGTGGAGTTCGTGATGCCCCGCAGGCCCCGGATCATCCGTCCGTAGGCGCTGAGGGCCGTGGACGAGAGGGTGGAGCCGGGAGGCTGATCCATGAACGGCATGAACTTGTCGGGGAAGCCGGGCATGGTGCAGCCGATGCAGACGCCGCCGACGTTGGGGCAGCCGCCGATGCCGCTCATCCAGCCGCGCTTCGGGACGTTGCAGTTCACCACCGGGCCCCAGCAGCCGACCTTCACCTGGCACTTGGGCGAGTTGTAGTCCTTGGCGAAGTCGGCCTGCTCGTAGTAGCCGGCGCGGTCGCAGCTCTCGTGGACCGTCTTGCCGAAGAGCCACGTGGGCCGCAGGTTGTCGTCCAGCGGGATCGGCGGGTTCTTGCCGGCGGCCTCGTAGAGGAGCCAGGTCAGCGTCTCCATGAAGTTGTCCGGCTGCACCGGGCAGCCCGGTACGTTGACGACGGGGTGGCCGGACCTCGCGCGGAAATCCCAGCCGAGGTAGTCCGCCAGTCCCATGCAGCCGGTGGGGTTGCCCTCCATCGCGTGGATTCCGCCATACGTCGCGCAGGTGCCCGCGGCGACCACGGCCCAGGCCAGCGGCGCGAGGCGGTCGATCCATTCGTTCAGGGTGGTGGGCTGCCCGGTCTTGGGATCGTTGCCGAAGGAGGTCCAGTACCCCTCGCCGTTGATCTGCTCGTTGGGGATCGAGCCCTCGATCACGAGGACGAAGGGCTCGAGCTTTCCCTCTGCTGCGAGCCGGTAGGGCTTGAGGAAGTCTTCTCCCGTCTCGAAGGCGAGGACCTTGTTGTGGAGGTGCACCTTCGGAAGGCCGGGGATCAGGCCGCGGACCACGTCCTCGATGCTCGGGTTCGAGGCCGCGGTGATGGAGACCGTGTCGCCATCGCAGCTCATGCCCTCCGAGATCCAGAGGATGTGGACCTCGCTGACTCCTTTTCCGCTTCTGGCCATCGGACGCCTCCTTCGTTCAGCAGATGCGCGGCAAGAGCTCCGCGTACGGCAGGTCGAGGATGCGCATCCCGCCCACCGGCGTTCGCAGCACCACAGTCCCCGGGCGGTCCGAGGTGACGCGCCCGATCCAGGCCGCGTCCCTGCCGAGGGGGTGATCGCGCAGCGCCGCGAGAGCCGCGTCGACTCCGTCCTCGGGGACGAAGGCGACGAGCTTCCCCTCGTTCGCGACGTGGATCGGCTCGAGGCCCAGGAGCTCGCATGCGCCGCGGACGGCGTCCTTGACGGGGAGGGCGGCCTCGGCGACCTCGATCCCGAGCCTCCTCCGCGACGCGACCTCCACAAGGGTCGCGGCGAGGCCGCCGCGGGTCGGGTCGCGCATCATCCGGACGCCGGGGCAGGCGACGAGCAGCGCTTGCGCCAGCCCGTGCAAGGGCGCGCTGTCGCTCGTGAGTTCCCCTTCGAGCTCGAGCCGCTGTCGCTGCGCGAGGACGGCGATGCCGTGGTCGCCGAGGGTTCCCGAGACGAGGATCTGATCGCCCGGCCGGACGTGCGCGGATCCGAGCTCGAGTCCATCCGGGACGACGCCGATGCCGGAGGTGTTGATGAAGATCCCGTCGCCGCTGCCGTGGCCCACGACCTTGGTGTCGCCGGTCACCACCGGCACGCCGACGGCGTTCGCGGCGGCACGGGCGGACTCGATCACCCTCTCGAGATCGGCGAGAGGCAGGCCCTCCTCGAGGATCAGCGAGAGGGAGAGGGCCACGGGGACCGCGCCGCCCATGGCGAGATCATTCACGGTGCCGTGCACCGCGAGGGAGCCGATGTCGCCGCCGGGAAAGAAGATCGGGCTGACCACGTACGAGTCGGTCGTGAAGGCGATCCGCGAGCCTCGGCCCAGATCCAGCACCGCTTGATCGTCGAGGGCCTCGAGGGCCGGGTTGCGGAAGGCCGGCAGGATCCGCTCTTCGATGAGCTGGGAGGTGAGACGCCCGCCGCTGCCGTGCCCCATCACGATCCGGTCGCGGGCCGCGATCGGCGTGGGGCACGGTGCCTCGGCGAGGCTAGAGGACATCGTCTTCTCCCAACGAGACGTGCACGTGATCCCAGAGCAGATGAAGTAGGAGGGTATGGACCTCCTGGATGCGATGAACGGACCAGGAAGGGGCGACGAAGCTGAAATCGCACAGATCGACCATCGCGCCGCCATCGCGTCCGGCGAAGCCGATGGTGAGAAGGCCGAGCTCCCGCGCGCGGCGCAGCGCGTGGTTCACGTTGGTCGAGGCCCCGGAGGTGGAGATCCCGAGAACCGAGTCCATGGGCCGCGCCATCGCCTCGAGCTGCTCGAGGTAGACCCTCGAGAAATCGGTGTCGTTGCCGATCGCGGTGAGCCACGCAACGTCCGTGCCGAGGGCCTGGGCGGGCAGCGGCCTCCTCTTCTCGACGATGGGGTGGTTGAACTCCACCGAGACGTGCTGGGCGTCGCAGGCGGAGCCGCCGTTGCCCATGACGAGGAGGCGGCCGCCCTCGCGGAAGCGGATCGCGAGGGCGGCGGTGCAGCGCTCGAGCTCGCCGGCAGCTCGCTCGACGAATCGCGCGGAGAGCTCCGCGCTCTCGCGGGCCTTGCGGACGATCGAATCCCTCATGCGGTGACCCTCGCGTCGTCGTGATGGAGCCCATACCGGTAGTACGCGGCGCATGCACCCTCGCCCGAGACCATGGTCGCGCCGAGAGGAGTGAGAGGCGTGCAGCTCTTGCCGAACGCGGGGCACTCGCGGGGCTTCTTGAGGCCGCGAAGGACCAGGCCGCTGATGCACTCGGTCGACTCCCGCGTGCCGATGTTCTCCACCTGGAAGCGCCGCTCGGCGTCGTGGGCCGCGAACTCGTGGCGGAGCCGGTAGCCCGACTTCGGGATCGAGCCGACGCCGCGCCACTTGCGATCCACCGTCTCGAAGACCTGGTCGATCACGGCGCGGGCGGCCCGGCTTCCGTCGCGGCTCACCATCCGGGCGTAGGCGTTCTCGACCTCGGCCCGGCCCGCCTCGAGCTGGCGGATCGCGCGGAGGATCGAGTCGAGGAGATCGACGGGCTCGAAGCCGGAGATCACGATGGGGACGCGGTAGCGATCGCAGAGGGCGTCGTACGCGCGAAGGCCCGTGATCGCGCAGACGTGGCCGGGGCCGAGGAAGGCCTGCACGCGGTTCTCCCGCGCCTGGAGGATCGACGCGATCGCCGGCGGCGTGAGCACGTGGGAGGCGAGCATCGAGAAGTTGCCGAGGCCTTCGCGCCTGGCCTGGAGCACGGCCATCGCGTTGGCTGGCGCGGTGGTCTCGAAGCCGATGCCGAGGAAGACGACCTCGCGCTCGCGGTTCTCGCGGGCGAGCTTCAGCGCGTCGAGGGGCGAGTAGACCACGCGCACGTCGGCGCCGGCGGCCTTGAGCCCCAGGAGATCTCCGCGGGATCCGGGCACGCGAAGCATGTCGCCGAAGGAAGCGAGGATCACCTCCGGACGCGAGGCGATGGCATGGGCGCGGTCGATGGTCTCGAGAGCGGTGACGCAGACGGGGCAGCCGGGGCCGTGGACGAGCTCCACCTCGGGCGGCAGCAGCTGGTCGATGCCGTAGCGGACGATGGAGTGTGTCTGGCCGCCGCAGATCTCCATGATCACCCAGGGCCTGGTGACCGTCGCGCGGATGGCGCCGAGCAGCTTCTCGGCGACGGCGGAGTCCCTGTACTCGTCCAGGTACTTCATCGCTCCTCCAGACCGTCGCGGAGCTCTTCGGTCTGGCCGAGCGCCTCGAGGACCTCCCAGGCCTTGGCCGCCTCCTCGCGATCGATGGTCGAGATCGCGAAGCCCACGTGGACCAGCACAAAGTCGCCAATCTGTGCTTGCGGCTGGTACTCCATGCAGACCTCGCGGGAGACGCCCGCGAAGCGGACCTTGCCGAACCGCAGGCCGTGCTTCTCGACGAGCTCCACGAGCTCGCCGGGGATCGCCAGACACATGGTCAATCGCTCCTTCCGGGAGGGCGCTCGGCCAGGAGCCGCGATCCGATCGCGGCCTGGCCGAGGGAGATACCGCCGTCGTTCGCGGGGACGAGGCGGTGGTGAAGCACCTCGAAGCCGTCGGATTCGAGGTGCGCCGTCGCCTCGTCGCTCAGCCGGCGGTTCTGGAAGCAGCCGCCAGTGAGCGCGACCACCGAGGGTCCGCCCTCGTCGCGGGCGCGGCGGCAGGCGACGTGGATCGCCGCTGCGAGCGTCGCGTGGAAGCGGGCGGCGAGCACGGGGACGCCGACGCCCCGATCCAGCTCACGCACGAGCTCGCGGATCGCGGGGCGGAGATCGATTCGGGTGCCGGTGAAGTCGAAGGCGAAGGCAGGCTGCGGCGGGCAGGAGCTCGCCGCGGACTCGAGCTCCGTCGCCGCCTGCCCCTCGTAGGTGATCTCCTCGCGCAGCCGGCAGAGGGAGGCCACCCCGTCGAGCCATCGACCGGCGCCGGTGGCGAGGGGAGGGGAGCCATGCTCGAGGATGCGTCGCGCGGGCTCGAGGCGCGGCCCGACCCACTTCAAGCGATTCACTGACTCGCCCGCGTCGAGGAGGGCTGCGAGGGCCAGTCGCCACGGCTGCCGGATGGCGGCCTCGCCGCCGGCGAGGGGCAGCGGCCGAAGGTGCGCGATCCGCTCGCAGCGCTGGAGGTCGGCGAGGAGGATTTCGCCGCCCCACATCGTCCCGTCCGTGCCCAGGCCCGTGCCGTCGAAGGCCACGCCGAGGACCGGGCCGGTCCTGCCGTGCTCCGCGAGACAGGAGGCCACGTGGGCGTGGTGGTGCTGCACGGGGATGCAGGGGAGCCCGCTCTCCCGGGCCCATCGCGTGGAGCGGAGGTCCGGGTGGAGATCGTGGACGACCGCCGTCGGCTGGATGCCCGCGAACCTCGAGAGACGCGCGATGGCTTCGCGGAAGACTTCGAGGACGTCCGGGTGATCGAGATCTCCAAGGTGGGGAGAGAGCCAGGCGCGGCCGCCGCCTGCGAGGCAGACGGTGTTCTTCTCTCCAGCGCCGACCGCGAGGAGGGGCGGGCCGTCCACCGGGAGCCGGATCGAGTCCGGGACGAAGCCGCGGGCCCGGCGAATCGGGGCGCGCTCCCGTCCGATCATTCGAACGACCGAGTCGTCTGCGCGGACCTCGATCTCCCGATCGTGGAGGAGGAAGGCGTCGGCGATCCCGTGGAGAGCGGCGAGCGCCTCGTCGTTGGTGCGCGCGATCGGCGCTCCGCCGCGGTTGCCGCTGGTCATCACCTGGAGCGGCGGGCCGTCGGCGAGCAGGAGGTGCTGAAGCGGCGTCGGTGGGAGGAAGACGCCGACGTCCCCGAGCGCAGGTGCCACCCTCGACGAGAGGGGCGAGCCGTCCCGTTTTCGACAGAGGACGATGGGGCGCTCAGGGGAGCGGAGGGACGAGCGCTCGTCGTCGTCGAGGAGCGCGACTGCCTCAAGGGCGGCGAGATCCCGCCCCATCACCGCGAAGGGCTTGTGGGGGCGATGTTTCCGTTCCCGGAGCTTCGCGACGGCTTCGTCCCGGGTCGCGTCGCAGGCCAACACGAAGCCTCCGGCTCCCTTGACTGCCACGATCGCGCCCGAGCGCAGCGCCTTGGCGGCGGCTGAGAGCGCTTCCTCTCCGAAGGCGCGCTCGTCGGAAACAGAGTGAACGAACGAGAGGCGAGGACCACAGGTCGGGCACGAGCTCGGCTCCGCGTGGAAGCGACGGTCGGCGGGATCCTCGAACTCGCGCGCACACGGATCACAGAGTGTGAATGGGCGCATCGCCGTTCGTTCGCGGCCGTAGGGCAAGGAGCGGACGACTGTGTAGCGGGGGCCACATGATGTGCAGTTGATGAATGGGTGACGGTGCCGCCGACCGTCGGGATCCTCCAGCTCGCGCAGGCAGGCGTCGCATGGCCCCAGGTCTGCAGGGATCGCTGCGGGAGGCGCCGTGGCCGCGCCGGTCAACGTCTCCGCGATGACGAAACGATCCTCGCCCAGCGGCGCCAGAGGGCTCGCCTCGAGCTCGTCTACGCGGGCGGGCAGGGCGAGGGATCCCGGCAGATCGCGCACGAAGGCCGAGACCCGATCCTGCGGGCCCTCGACCTCGATCCACACGGATCCCAGCTCGTTCCGCACCATTCCACCTAGCTCCAGAGCGCTGGCGAGGCGGTAGACCGAGGGGCGCATGCCCACGCCCTGGACGACTCCATGCAGGCGGATCGCGGTTCGCACGCGAGGCGGTAGCGGCGAGGGCATGTAGCCAAAGCTAGGCCGACCGATGCGGGGAGCAAGGAAGCGGGATCACGGTGTGAAGACTCGTGAACCATGCGGCGACGGCGCTCCCTTGCTTCCCGAAGGGCCCCCTCTAGCTTGAGGAGGTCATGCACGAGCTCGCGCTGATCGAGAGCCTGGTGGAGTCCGTCGAGGCGGGCGTTGGCGGCCAGCGGGTTGCGGCCGTGCGCCTAGAGGTCGGAAGGCTCACCGCCGTCGATCCGGGCGCGCTGCAGTTCTGCTTCGAGCTCTGCGTCGCCGGCACGTGCCTCGAGGGCGCCCGGCTCGAGATCCGCGAGGTCCCAGGGAGAGCGCTTTGTCGGCACTGTGGCGCAGAGGTCGACGTCGAGGCGACGTCGGCGCTCTGCCCATGCGGCGCCGCCGAGCTGCAGGTGATCTCCGGGGAAGAGCTACGGCTGAAGGAAGTGGAGGTCGCCTGAATGTGTGCGATTTGCGGCTGCGGGTCCGGGCTCGACCACGACCATTCCCATGGCGCGAGTGAGCATGGCCACCACCACGATCACGCGCATTCCCACGATCACGGCCATGATCACGCGCACGATCACGGCACGTCGCGGATCGCGCGCTTCGAGCTCGATCTCCTGGCCAAGAACGATCGGCTCGCCGCGCGCAACCGCCGCTGGCTCGAGGATCGCGGGATCCTGGGGCTGAACGTGATGGGTTCGCCCGGAGCGGGAAAGACGGCGCTCCTGGAGCAGACCGCCGCGCGCCTCCGCACCCGGATCCCTCTCTCGGTCCTCGAGGGCGACCAGGCCACCGAGGCCGACGCGATCCGCATCCGGGCGGCCGGCTGCAAGGCCGTCCAGATCAACACCGGCGCCGGCTGCCACCTTGACGCCGACATGGTGGAGATCGGCCTGCGCCGGCTGGAGCCCGAGCCGCGTTCGATTCTCTTCCTGGAGAACGTCGGGAACCTGGTGTGTCCGGCTCTCTTCGACCTTGGCGAAGCGCGGCGGCTCGTCGTCCTCTCCGTGACCGAAGGTGAGGACAAGCCGCTCAAATATCCCCACGTCTTCCGATCGGCAGACGTCCTCGTTCTCTCGAAGGTCGACCTCCTCCCGCACCTCCGCTTCGACGTCGATCGCTGCCTCGACAACGCGCGGCAGGTGAAGCCGGGGCTTCGCACCTTCCGGATCTCCGCGACCACCGGCGAGGGCGTCGACGAGTGGTGCGAGTGGCTCGTTCACGAGCGAGGTCGATCATGATGGACGAAGTACGGACCGGCGAGCTCGCCGGAGCCGATCGGGACGCGCGCCGGATCGCGGAGCTCCTGGAGCTCCTCCCTTCGATGGCAGGACCTTCCACCTGGAACGGGATAGAGGAGCTGGTGGATCTCCTGGTCCACGTGCAGGGCCAGGGCCTCGCGGCCTGCCTTGCGCTGGCGAGGCAGGCCGGAGTCGACCCATCACGCTTCGACACCCTCCTCGCAGAGGACGAGCTCGTCTCCAACCTCCTCCTCCTCCACGGTCTTCACCCGGTCCCCGCCCGCGTCCGTGTAGAGCAGGCGCTCGAGCGGATCCGTCCGTCGCTGGCATCGCACTCCGGCGGCGTCGAGCTCGTCGGCCTGGACGAGGAGGGAGTCGCGCACCTTCGTCTGAGCGGCGCCTGCGACGGCTGCGCGTCGTCGCGGGCCACGGTGGAGCAGACCGTCCGCCGCGCGATCGAGGAGGCGGCGCCGGAGGTGGCCGGGATCGAAGTGGAGGAGGAGCCGAAGTCGGATCCGTCTTTCGTTCAGCTCACGGTTCGAGGAGGAGCGTAATGGACCTGCGTGCTCTACGACGCTTCACCGCCTCCGCTTCGAGGCCCGAGGCCGGCAGCGTCTGCGAGATCTGCGCCGCGCCCCTCGAGGAGGGACACCGACACGTCGTCGATCTCGACCGACGAACGCTGGGCTGCGCCTGCCGCGCGTGCGCGATCCTCTTCACCTCCGGAACCGGACGTCATCGCACAATCCCGACGCGGATCGTCTCCGCGGCGGACGAGCCGATCGACGAGGCCTGGTGGGACACCCTCGCGATCCCCGTGCGGCTGGCCTTCCTCTTCTTCCATGGAACGCGCGCACGCTGGGTGGCCCTCTATCCGGGGCCCGCAGGTGCAACGGAGGCCGAGCTACCGTTCGAGGCGATGAAGGAGCTCGCGTCTGCGAGCCGCCTCGTCCGGGCCGTCGAGCCGGACGTGGAGGCGCTCCTGCTTCGAGGCCAGCGCCTTGGCGGCGCTCCCGAGGCCTTCGTCGTCCCGATCGATCACTGCTACGAGCTGGTCGGGAGGCTGCGGCGTACTTGGCGAGGCTTCGACGGCGGCGAGGACGCCCGCCGCGAGCTCGACGACTTCTTCGGCGACCTGCGCCGCCGCAGCGTGCCGCTTCCGCCAGACGGGAGGGGGAGGTGAGCTTCGATCGGGCGAGGGCAATCGCGGACGCGGTGCTGCTGGAGGGCTATCTCCTCTACCCGTACCGCGCGTCGTCGACGAAGAACCAGTTCCGGTGGACCTTCGGCGTCCTCGCGCCCCGAGGGTGGAGCGGGGCCGGAGGCTGCGAGCCGTGGTGGATGGAGACGCAATTTCTCCTCGCCTCCGAAGGCGCCGCTCGTGTGGAAGGGCGGCTGAGGTTCCTGCAGCTCCGGCGAAGGCGCGTAGAGGAGTCGGCGAACGGGGGATATCGCGAGGTGGGCCGCCTGGAGATGGACGGTCGCGCCGTGATCGCCTTCGACGAGAGCGAGGTCCGCGAGCTCGACTTCTCCTTCGACGTCGAAGACGGGATGGAGCTCGAGATCCCGTTTTCCGTTCCCGGCGGTGAGAGCGTCGAGTCGGTTCACGACGCGGCCGGCACCGTGTTCGGCCGAATCCGCCGAGAGAGCCTCGCAGTCGAGGGGTCGATCCGGATCCGGGTCGACCCCGCGCGCTCCGCCGGCCCCACGCTCCGCCGGGTGACGATCCGGGTGGAGAACACGACTCCCTGGGCCGATTCGGCGGCCGCTCGTGACGAGGCGCTCCGCGCGTCCTGCCTCTCCTCGCATTTGCTCCTCCGGGCCCAGGGTGGATCCTTCGTCTCCCTCCTCGATCCTCCTGACTGGGCCCGCGACGCCGTCGGCAATTGCCGAAGCACCGGGGCCTTCCCGATCCTCGCTGGCGTGGAAGGCGAGGACGATCTCCTCCTCGCGTCGCCCATCGTCCTCTACGACCACCCGCGGATCGCGCCGGAGAGCCCGGGCGATCTCTTCGACGCCACCGAGATCGACGAGATCCTCACCCTGCGCACCCTCACCCTGACCGACGAGGAGAAGGAGGAAGTCCGATCCACCGACGATCGCGGCGCCGCGATCCTCGAGCGGACCGAGTCCATGCCGCCGGAGGTCTTCGAGCGACTTCACGGAGCGTTTCGAAAGGTGAAACAAGGTGAGATGGCCCCGCTCGCCGGGGAACCGAGCGCCAGGGAATCGAGCGCCGAGGAACCGAGCGCCGAGGAGCGCTTCCCTCCTGGGAGCCGCGTGATCCTGAGGCCCGGCATCCGCCGCACCGACGCTCAGGATCTCCTCTTCGCGGGCCGCGTCGCCACCGTCGAGAAGGTGATGCGCGGTATCGACGGTGAGGCCCACCTCGCCGTCACCATCGACGACGATCCGGCCGCCGAGCTCCACCGCTGGTACGGGCGCTTCCACTACTACGCCGTCGACGAGGTCGAGGCGCTTCCCCAGAGAGAAGGATGAGCGCACGGGTCCTGGTAGCCGGAATCGGAAACATCTTCCTGGGTGACGACGGCTTCGGCGTGGTAGCGGCCCGGCGCCTGGCGGAAGACGACCTCCCTGCGGGGGTCGAGGTGGAGGACTACGGGATCCGTTGCCTGCACCTCGCGTTTGCGCTCCTCGAGCCGCCGGAGCTGCTGATCGTCCTCGACGCCGCCGGTCGGGGCGGCCCGCCCGGGTCGCTCTACGTCATCGAGCCCATCCTCGACGCTCCGACACAGGCCAGCGACGCCCACTCGGCGAGCCTGGCCACCGTCTTCTCCTCGGTGCGTGCGATGGGCGGCTCCCTGCCCCCCGTTCGCGTCGTCGGCTGCGAGCCTGCCTCCCTCGACGAGGGGATCGGCCTCAGCGCGCAAGTGGAGGGCGCCGTCGAGCCGGCCCTCGCGCTCGTGCGCAACATCCTGGACGAACGAGCGGGAGGAGGGAAGGGATGACGAAGTCCATCGAATGGCCCACGCTGCGCCGGCGGAACCACAGCCACCCCGAGCTCTGGATCGGTCTCGGCGCGTCCCTCGCGGCAGTCGTCGCCCTCCTCTGGGTCGCCCCGGAGGCGAGACGCTACGCCCGCATGAGGCAGATGTAGCCGACCATTGTCGACGAGGCGCTCGTCCCCCTTGCAGGGGATTCGCGCACGGTCGCGGCTGCGTGATCGTCCGGGGAGTCGCGCTCCATGGAGCCCGACTCCTACCTGGAGGAGCGCGGTGAAATCGCATCGCCTGATTGCGTTCGCTGTCGCGGGAGCCGTCGCGTCCGCTTTCGTCGTGCTGGCCCACGCCCAGGGCAAGGAGAAAGGGGCTCGCATCGAGCCGCGGGGCAAGACGAGCTACATGCCCGTGGCGATCACCGAGACCTTCACCGAGATCCGGGCGAGCTACGTGAAGGAGAAGCCCGGGGTGGAGAAGCGCCACCAGAGCCTCCTCGAAGCGCGCTACGACCTGTCGAATCGCCCGGCCAAGGGCGTGACGATGTTCCGGGGAAAGTCGATCCAGGAGGGTCCCAGGGCGCGGCTCGCAAAGGGCACCACCTGGGATTCGCTGGCCACGATGTCTCCGGAGGAGATCCGCGCGAAGGGCGTGTTCCCCGCGGGCTTCATGCCGCTGCCCCATCCCAACCAGAAGGAAGGCGGGATGGTCTTCCCGAAGGTGGAGATCGACGAGCTGAAGCGGCAGGAGGACCGCGACCTCACCCGCTTCGATCTGGACTTCGATCTCCCGGACCGCTTCACGCCGGAGTTTCCGCCGCCGTTGTACCTCACCACGAGGCCGGACCTCGGCGACGTCTCGCAGGGCAAGCTCATCACCATCGCCAACTACTACGAGATCTTCAACGGGCTCCTGAATCCGAAGCAGATCGAGGGCCTGCGGCTCCTGCTCACCCCTTTCCCGCAGCAGCAGTTCAACCAGACCGAGGATCGCAGGAGCGACCATCCGAGCCGCGGCGTCGCATGTCTCGATTGTCACTCGAACGGGCACACCAACGGCGCGACGCATCTCGTGGGAGACATCCGGCCCCAGGAGTTCCGTCATCGGATCGACACGCCCAGTCTACGTGGCGTGAACATCCAGCGGCTCTTCGGTTCGCAGCGGGCCCTCAAGAGCGTGGAGGACTTCACCGAGTTCGAGCAGCGCGGCGCCTACTTCGACGGCGATCCGGTGATCGGGACGAAGAAGGGGATCAACATCCTGGAGAGAGGGAGCCAGGTCCACTTCATGGCCGAGTTCCAGGAGATCCTCGACTTCCCTCCGGCTCCGAAGCTGCGGGTGGTCGATGGCCGCCTCGATCGCGCCAAGGCCACGGAGTCGGAGGTGCACGGCGAGGAGCTCTTCTTCGGCAAGGCGCAGTGCTCCGGTTGCCATCCGGCGCCGTTCTACACGGACAACCTGATGCACAACCTCCAGGTCGAGCGCTTCTACGAGCAGAAGCTGGTGAACGGAATGGTCATGGGCGCCGACGGCCCGATCAAGACGTTCCCGCTGCGGGGCATCAAGGAGTCGCCGCCCTATTTCCACGACGGCCGGCTCCTCACCCTCGAGGACACGGTGGAGTTCTTCAACCTGATCCTGGAAACGAGGCTGAGCGCGGACGAGAAGAAGGATCTGGTGGCCTTCCTCTACGCCCTCTGAGACTCATCGAGCCGCAACCTTTCGGTGCGTTTTTCATCTCCAAACGGAAGGTCCCTGCCGTCCTCGTCTCGAGCCAAGCCGACACATAGGAGAGCGCCATGTCCGAGCACCTCGCCGCCATCCGCTGGAACCGAACGAGCCCCGGCTTCGACTTCGATTCCTACAACCGGGCACACGAAGTGTCGTTCAAGGAGGGGGCGATAGTCCTCCCCGCGTCCTCCGCTCCCGCCTACAAGGGAGAGCCCGGCAGGGTGGATCCGGAGGAGGCCTTCGTGGGCGCCCTCGCGAGCTGCCACATGCTCACCTTCCTGGCCCTCTGCTCCAAGAAGCGGCTGGTCGTGGATGCGTACGAGGACGACGCAGTGGGCGTCCTGGACAAGGGACCGAACGGCAAGCTCGCCGTCGCGCGGGTCACCCTACGCCCGAAGGTCCGCTTCGCGCCCGGCACCGAGGTGAACGCCGAGCAGCTCGCGCAGCTCCATCACCGCGCGCACGAAGGCTGCTTCATCGCCAACTCGGTGACGACCGACGTCTCGGTCGAGCCTCGCGACTAGGGCCCGACGACCTCGACCTGATGGTTCGCCGACGCGAGCTTCAGGTTGCCGAGGAGCTCCTGCATCGGCTCGATCGCCTCGGCGAACTTGGGCAGCTCGCTGGCCGGTAGGGGATCGGACGGCGGGAACTTGAGGCTCAAGGGGTTGATGAACCGCCCGCCGCGCTTCACCGCGAAGTGGAGGTGGGGGCCGGTGGCGCGGCCGGTCATGCCCACGTAGCCGATCACGGTCTTCTGGGCGACGCGGCCGCCGGCGTGGATCCCCGACGCGATCTTCGAGAAGTGGCAGTAGATGCTCTCGAGGCCGTTGGAGTGCCGGACCGCGACCATGTTGCCGCAGGCGCCGTTGTAGCCCGCGAGGGTCACGGTGCCGTCGGCGATTGCCCACACCGGCGTGCCGGTCCCGGCCGCGTAGTCCACGCCCTCGTGCTGCTTCAGGTACTTGAGGATCGGGTGGAAGCGGCTGCCGAACTTGGAGCTGATGAAGGCGAACTTGAGCGGCGTCTTGAGGAACGTCCGGCGCGCCGCGCCGCCGCCCTCGGCGTAGTACTCGAGGCGACCCGTCTCCGGGTTCGGATAGCGGAAGACGCGCTTCCGGCCCACGAGCTGGCCGTCGTACTCGGCGGCGAGGACGTCGCCGTAGCGCACCGTCCTGCCCTCGTGGATGTACTTCTCGATCACGATCTGGAAGGTGTCGCCCTTCCTGGGGTCCAGGTAGAAGTCGACGTCGAAGGCGAGGACGTCGGCGAAGGCCATGGCCACCAGGGGCTCCTCGCCGGTCCGCATGATCGCGTCCCAGAGGGAGGACTCCAGGGTCCCGGCGATCCGGACGACCTCCTTCTCCACCTTGAACTCGCGAGCCGAGCCGACCAGGCGGTCGCCCTCCTTGCGCACCCGGTACTCCTCCACGGGGCCCCGGCGCAGCTCGAAGAGCTCCAGCTCGCCGGCCGAGGTCGTGATCCGGAGCTCGTCGCCGATGTTGATCTTGCGGAAGTCGAAGATCCCTGCGAGGGCGTCGACGATCGCGTTGGTCTGCGCGACCTCGACCCCGATGCGCCCCAGGGCGCTCACAATCGTTTCGTTCGGCCGGACGAGGGCCGAATGCACCTCGTAGCTGCGCTCGGGCTCCAGGGCCGCCGGCTGGGCGGGGATCACGGGCTGCGGCTCGGGGGCCGGGGCGGCGGGCTTCTCCGCCGTGCAGGACGCCGTGACGACGAGCGCGAGGACGGCCAGGTTCAGGATCCGACGAAACATCGGCGGACGATAGCAGGCTGTGGGCAGAAGGTGGAGAGAACGGACGATTTCGACATCAGGACCGGCCGAAACGGGCGATTCAGCGCTCGAAGCGGTAGCCGAAGCCGCGGATGGTGAGGAAGTGCCGCGGCGCCTCCGGGTCGGCCTCGAGCTTGACCCGGAGGCTGCGCACGAAGTTGTCCACCGTGCGGGTGGTCCCGTCGTAGCCGACGCCCCACGCGCCGTCGAGGATGGCGTTCCGGCTCAGGGCCTTCCCCTCCCGGGCGAAGAGGAAGGTGAGGAGGCGGTATTCCTGGGGTGTGAGCTCCACGGGCACGCCGCCGCGGGTGACCGTCTGCGAGTCCGGGTGGATCGCGACCTCGCCGAAGCGCAGCTCCCGCGAGCCCTGGGCGCCGGACCGTCGCCGGAGCACCGCCTTGAGCCGGGCGAGCAGCTCCGGGAGGCCGAAGGGCTTGGCGACGTAGTCGTCGGCGCCCAGGTCGAGGCCCAGCACCTTGTCGGTCTCCGCGTCCTTGGCCGAGAGCATCACCACGCCCGCCTGCGAGCGCGCGCGGAGCTCCCTGAGGATCTCGAAGCCGTTCTTGCCCGGGAGCATCACGTCGAGGATCACCACGTCCGGCGCGTGCTCGAGGGCCATCGCAAGGCCCTCCTCGCCGTCCCGGGCGGTGAGCACCTCGTAGCCCTCGTACGAGAGGTTGTGTTTGAGGCCATAGAGGATCGAGGGATCGTCCTCGACGATCAGGATCCGGCTCACGACACCTTCTCCGCCGCAGGGAGCGCCACCGTGAAGCGGCTGCCCTTCCCGACCTCGCCCCCGACCTCGATGCGGCCTCCGTGGGCCTCGGCGATCCGCTTGGCGATGGCCAGGCCCAGGCCGGTGCCCTCTGTACGCCGGGTGAGAAGGTCGTCCACGCGGTAGAAGTGCTCGAAGATCCGCTTGCGCTCGGCGCTGGGGATCCCGGGGCCGTTGTCCTCCACGTCGAAGAAGACCCGCTTGCCGGTGGCGCGGACCTTGAGGTGAATCTCCTTGTTGCTGTTGGTGTACTTGTGCGCGTTCGTCAGGAGGTTCACCAGCACGACCTCGATCGCCTCGCGGTCCACCTCGACGGGAGGCAGGCCCTCGGGGATCTCCATCCGGATCAGACCGGGCGGCGCGAGCTGCTGCCGGTCGAAGACCTCCACCGCCTTTCGCGCCACCTCGGCCGAGGGAGTCTCCACCTTGCGGAAGACGCGGCGTCCCGACTCGATCCGCGCCCAGTCGAGGATCCGGTCCACGAGCACCGCGAGACGCTCCGCCTCCTTGTCCAGGTGGTCCAGGCACTCCAGCCTCTCGTCCTCGCTGCGCACGCGCCCGAGCCGCAGCGTCTCGACGAACATCCGGATCGCGGTGAGCGGCGTGCGCAGCTCGTGGCTCACGTGGGAGACGAAGTCGCTCTTCAGGCGGGAGAGCTTCGCCTCGCGGTAGACGGCCCGGCTGGTGAGCACCACGCCCACCGCGATGGCCCCGTAGAAGAGGAAGAGCAGGGCGCCGTAGACCACCCGGTTGACGAAGGCGAGGCTCGCGGGCGATCGCCCCTCGGGGAGCCGGACCACCAGCGAATTGCCCGAGAGGGCGCCGGTGAGGGGGCGCTCTACGATCGGGGGGCCGAAGCCCGCCGGGGCGGAGTCGCGGGAGCGCTCGCCGGTGATCGAACGCAGCAGCGCCTTCACCACGTCTTCGCGGCCCTCGGCCGGGTCTGCGGGGACCAACTCGAAGCGGGCCTTCTCGCCGGGGAAGAGGCGCTCGCCGAGGAGGCGCACCTGGCCGGCGAGGATCTTCGGATCGAGCTGGCCTTGCGTCTGTGTCATCTGGCGCGCGAGCTCCTCCGAGAGCGTGTCGAGCCGGGCGCCGTAGAGGTCCTCGAGCTGCTTCTCGACGACCGCCCGCTCCTGCTTGATCGCGAGGATGCCGAAGGTGGAGAGCGCCAGCGACGGCACGCAGACCGTGAAGAGCAGGAGGTAGAAGACCCGGCGGAAGTCGAAGAGGTCGGCGCGGCGCACGTCGGTAGGGGGATCGTCCCGGGATGGGGCGACATCGGCCCGGGAACCCTATCGCGCATCGGCCGGCGCCGATAGCGGGACCGCCACGCCGGTTGGCGATCCGCGCTTGGCCGATGTCGGCGAGACCACCAGGTGGTCCTTCGTCGTGAGCGTGATCTCCCGAAGATGGACCTCTCCCGGGCCCGGGTTCGACACGGTGAGCGTGACCACGCCGGCCTGGGAGGAGACGTCGAGAGGGGACGGGCCGGCGGCGAGGCGGACTCCGCCCTGGTCGACTGCGAGGTCGACCGGTCCGCTGGAGTCGGCGCAGACCCGCTCCGATCCGGCGGGCACGGCGAGCTCGAATCGGCTGCTTTCGCCAGCGGGGATGGACGCGCCGATGCGATGAAAGGGATCGAGCACCGCCGCGACCGTCGGCGTGGTGGCGAAGAGGTAACCCGGGATCACGATCCGATGCTCTGCGCGCCGTACGCCGATCCGTCCGCCCTCTCGCCGGACGAAGATCCTCGAGGTGAAGCGAGAGGGTGACCGGCCCTCGAAGATGACGAGAGACCACTCACGGCGAAAGCGGGGATTGCGGAGCATCTCCTTGCCACTGCGGAAGCACGGAAGGTGGCTGCCGCCTGGGCTGCAGAAGACGACGAGATCCGGATTCCGGCCGAGCACGTACGCGCCGTTGCCGAGCTCGTGTCCGATGGCGCCCTTGCCGAAGTCGGGCGGCCGGTTGCGCGCCAGGAAGCCGTCGTTCAGCCCCAGCATGTCGAGGGAGGGGAGCCCGGAGAAATAGGGAAGGCATCCCGCGGAGTCGACGGCGAGGAGCGGCTCGCGGTCGCGGAAGGCGTCGCCGAGCAGGTTCCCGACGACCTCACCGTCCCACTCCCAGCGCTCGTGGAGCGCACGCCGGTTCTCGGGATCGCGCCACTGCGCGATGCCCAGGGTGGCGAGAGCCAGGGCTCCAGCGGCGGCACCGCCCACGCGGAGCGCCATCGAACGATGACCGGAGGCCCACGTGAGGAACTCGCCGGCGAGGAGCGAAAACATCACCACGATCGGGGCGAAGTGCCGCCTGCCGGGGAAGATGTCTCCGCCGACGGAGGCGACGTACGCCATCCACGAGACGAGCGGGAGCGCAACCAGGATGGCCCTCTTGCGGGATGTTTCGGTTCGAAGGGCGAGCGTCGATGCGAGGGCCAGGATCGTGAGGCCGCCGAGCCAGAGGCTTCCCGTCCCGATGTATTCGACGCCGGCTCTGAAGTGCTCCCACGAAAACGCGGCCTTCGCCCTGGCCGTATTGGAGATCCAATCGCCGTAGTACAGGAGGCGAAATACGAGCTGGGCGAAGAAGGCCGCCATCGGGAGAAGGCTCAGGCGCAAGACCGCGCCGAGCGAGCCGAGGCCGCGGCAGAGCAGGATCGCCAGCCCGATCGTCGCGGGGAAGAGCGCGCCGTCGGGTCGCGTGAGGACGAGGAGCGCGAGCAGGACCGATGCCGGAAACACCCGATCGCTTCGGCCATCCACCACCGGGAACGACAGCACGAGGGCCCAGGCGAGAAGGGGAGCGACGAAGGCCTGCTCGAGGCCGCCGACGGCCCATACCGCGATGGGTCCGCTGAGGGCGAGGGCGAGCGACGCGCCGGCAGCGGGAACGAGAGCTCGGTAGCCGCCAGTCCGGAACGCCCACACCGCCGCGGCGACCGTCGCTCCCATCCCCGCGAAGCCGAGGATCCGAAGCGCGAGGATGAGGTCGAAGCCGAGCAGGCCGAGGAAGGCGGAGGCGAGGACCCAGAGCAGGTTCGAGTAACCCTCGACCCTCTCGCCGGCGGTCCAGGTGAGCCCGTGTCCCTCGAACAGTCGCTGGGCGTATCGAAGGGAGATCAGCGAATCGTCCGCGACGAACGGGAGGTAGCGGTACCCGTGGAATCCCAGGAGGACGAGCGAAGCAGCACCGACTGCGAGGAGGAGCAGAGATCGTTTCAAGGCGAGCCCGACGGTCTGGAGGCGTCACGGAAGTTTGGCACGCCGACCGGGGGAAAGACGACCCGAATGGAGGATGGATGAGCCCCCCGAGAGGGGGTGAGCAAGCGCTCCCGGTGGCCGTGTTATGGGGGAATGTACATGAGCCCTTCGACCTACAGAAGCCTGCTCGCTGTCAGCCTGGTGGTGATCACGTGGATGTTCGTCACCCAGGCGTGGATGGTCGACGACGCCTACATCACCCTGCGCACCGTAGACAACTTCGTGAATGGTCTGGGGCTCAGGTGGAATCCGGACGAGCGTGTTCAGGTCTACACACATCCCCTCTGGATGATCTGCCTCTCGGCGCTCTACTTCCTCACGCGCGAAGCCTTCGTCACCACGCTCGCCTTCTCCTTCGTTCTCTTGCTGGCGTTGATCGCCCTGGTGGCGGCTCGCTTCGCTCGAGAAGACCGCTGGAAGCTCTTCGTCTTCCTCGGGCTGCTGGTGGTCTCCAAGGCCTTCTTCGACTTCACCTCGAGCGGCCTCGAAAATCCGCTCACGTCGCTCCTCCTGGTGGCGTTTCACGTCGTCTGGCTCGCACCGACTCCCGAGGCCCTGGAGGGGAGGACCCGTCGCCATCTCGGTCTGCTCACCCTCGCTGCGCTCGTCTTCGTGAATCGGATCGACACCTTGCTCCTTTGTCTCCCCGCCGTCGCATGGGAGACCGTCTCGCTCGCGAGAGCGCTGCGTGGAAGGATCGTCCGTCCGCTTCTATTGGGGACGCTGCCGGCGACGGGATGGATCGCCTTCTCGGTCATCTATTACGGCATGCCGCTTCCGAACACGGCCTACGCCAAGGCGCTCGTCGACGGAGTGGGCGCCCGGGCGTCGTGGCAGATGGGGGCCGCATACTTCCTCAACAGCCTCGAGTGGGATCCGGCGACCTTGGCCATCATGGCCCTCGCCACGATCCGGGCGTTTGCCTGCCGAAGCCGGGCCGCGATCCTCTCGGTCGGCGGCATGCTCCTCTATCTGCTCTACGTGGCGAGGGTTGGCGCGTCCGGCACGCACATGAGCGGGCGCTTCTTCTCGGCGGCCTTCGTCCTCGCCGCTCTGGTCCTCGTCACGTTGCTGCGGGACTGGCGGGAGGCGGCTCCCGTCTGCGCGATCGCAGCCGCCTTCGTCCTCCTGAGCCCGGGGGCGCCGCTCCGTTCCCAGGGCAGCAGCAACCCCCAGGGCACGGAAGGTCACGGCCGGTCCGGGATCATCGACACCCGCTTCTTCGTGCATCGCGAAGGTGCCGCCCTGCTGTCGTGGGAGCGCGGTCGGGCGTGGCCCAACCACGCCTGGTATGACGAGGGGCGTCGCTTCAGCCATGGTGAGGAGAGGGTGCACGTCGGCGGGAGTGGCGGCGGCCTTCCGATCGGCTTCTTCGGCTTTGGCGCCGGACCTTCCAAGTTCGTGATCGACGAGCTCGGCCTCGCCGATCCGCTCCTGGCGCGCCTGCCCATGAAGAAGGGCTGGCAGTGGACGGGGGGCCACTTCCTGCGGGACATCCCCGACGGCTACGAGGAGTCCGTCCGTACGGGCGGAAACGAGCTCCGGGATCCGGATCTCCGCGCCTTCTACGAGAAGATCCGGTTGATCACACGGGGCCCGATCTTCAGCGCCGATCGATGGAAGGCGATCGTGGAGCTCCAGACCGGTGCCCTCGACCCTCTGCTCCTCGCCTACGAGGCGCGCCAGAGCAGACAACTGATCGGGAAACAGGGCCAGCCCTGAACCGGCGCGCTACGAACGACGAACGCGAGGCGCGGGACTCGCTGGCAGAAGCCTTTCCCGACGAGATGGGAGGATTCGGTGGATCCGATCGAGAGGTTCAAGGAGCAGGCGAAGAAGACCTGGCCGTCGTTCCACGCGATGGAGATGCAGACCGCCGGGGCTGCGCCCAGGCTGGTCCGCTTCGCAGGGATCGGCAGGGGAGCGAACGTCCTCGACGTGGGATGCGGCACGGGCGTCGTGGCGCTCACCGCGGCCCGGGTCGGAGCGGAGGTGACGGGCGTCGATCTCACGCCGGAGCTGGTGGAGCGCGCCAAGAACAACGCGGCGCTGATGGGCTTTCCCGCGCGTTTCGTGGAAGGCGACGTAGAGGCGCTGCCGTTTCCGGATGCCGCGTTCGACGTGGTCGTCAGCCAGTTCGGGCACATCTTCGCGCCTCGTCCCGAGCTGGCGGTGAAGGAGATGCTCCGGGTGTTGAAGCCCGGCGGGACCATCGCGTTCTCGAGCTGGCCGCCCGAGCTCTACCTGGGGCGGTTCCTCGCGCTCACCGCGAGCTACTCACCGATTCCGCCGCCGGAGGGCATGTCGCCTCCGCCGCTCTGGGGCGATCCGCGGATCGTCCGCGAGAGGCTCGGCTCCGCCGTGAAGGATCTGGTCTTCGATCGCGACGTGCTCCGGATCCCCATCCTCAGCCCGCAGCACCTCCGCGTCTTCGGCGAGAAGAACCTGGGCCCGCTCTCGGCCCTCACGGCGAAGCTGGAGGAACAGGATCCGGCAAAGCTGGAGTTGCTGCGGCGGGAGCTGGAGGCGCTGGCCGGGCTCTATTTCGAAGACAACCACCTGCGCCAGGACTACCTGCTCACCCGGGCACGCAAGGCCTGAGCGAACCCTCTCCGGCCGGTAGAGCGGTGCGACCCGATTCTTGGGCCGCACCGACTCGCTCTTCTCCGCGTGCTCGGCCAGGGCCACGCGCCGGGAACGATTAGAGCTCGGCCTTGCGGTCCGAGTGATCCTGGCCGTCGAAGCGCAGGATCACGCTCTTGCCGTCGAAGCGCGTGTAGAGGTTCGCCGGCCGCCGCCAGAGCGACTGCAGGTTCTGCAGCGTGTGGCGCGCGTCGTCGAGCTTCAGGTCGATGCCGTCGTGCCGGTGCACGAGCAGGAGCTCCGAGCGGTTCTCGAAGTTGGCGTCGACCACCTCGATGATCGGCTGGCCGAAGTTCGTGAGCTGGTGGAGGAGCTTCTCCTTCACCGCCTTGAACTGCCGGCTCGCGATCTCCCAGGTCTGCCGCTTGTCGTTGTAGTCGAAGACGAAGAGCTTCTGGTCGATGCAGAACTCGGGCGTCAGGAACTCGTCGATGAAGGTGACGTCCGTGTAGTGCTTGCGGACCTCGAAGATCTTCTGCCGCCCGAGGCCGAGCTGCTTGTCCCACGTCTGGCGCTCGGCGAGGGAGTCGCAGGCCTCCCAATCCCTGCCGAAGCGGCCGGTGTTCCAGCGCTCCTCGATGTCCCGGAAGAGCTCGATGCCGATCTTGTAGGGGTTCAGCGTCCCCGGCCTCATCGACACCGTGCCCGAGTGGTGATCGGCGTAGTCGATGATCTCCGAGTCCTTCAGCGCCCGGGTGGTCATGATCGTGGAGTGCCAGTAGCTGGCCCAGCCCTCGTTCATGATCTTCGTCATGCCCTGCGGCGCGAAGTAGTAGGCCTCCTCCCTCACGATGGCGAGGATGTCCTGCTCCCACGGCTCCAGAGGAGCGTGGTCTAGCAGGAAGAGGAGCACGTCGCGCTGGGGACGCTCGGGGAAGCGCTTCTTTCGATCCCGATCCTCCGCTGCCTTTCGCTGGAGATCGTCGATGTAGGACCTGGGGTTGATGTACTCGCCCATGTACTCGCGATCGTTTCGGAGGCCGCGGACGGGCGTCTCTTCGCTGCCCTCCTGAGAGGACGGTTCCCGCTTGATGTACGGAGAGTGATAGTCGATCAGGTTCTCGATGGAGAGGCAGCGGTCGATGAAGTCCTCGACCTTGTCGATGCCGATCCGATCGATGAGCCGGCGCACGCGGGTGGCGTGGTTGGCCATCTCGTCCATCATCTTCCGGTTGGTGTGCTGGAAGGCGAAGTTGTTCTTGAAGAAGTCTCCGTGGCCGTACACGTGGGCCATCACGAGCTTCTGGTCCACCTCGGGGTTCGACTCGAGCAGATACGCGTAGGTGGGATCGTTGTTGATCACCATCTCGTAGATCTTCGAGAGGCCGTACTCGTAGCCCTTGGAGAGCTGCTCGTACTCCATGCCGAACCGCCAGTGCGGATAGCGGTTGGGGTAGCCGCCGTAGGCGGCCACCATGTTCACCTCGTCGTAGGTGAGCAGCTCGAAGATCACCTCGTAGAAGTCGAGGCCGAACTCCTTGGCGTAGCCCTTGATCTCCTGCTCGAGGTCGGCGAGGCGGGGAGGGAGGGATCGAGTGCTGAAGCGTCTCATCGGCGCCTACTTCCCCTTCCCCAGGAATTCCTTGATCGAGCCGTAGATCGCCTCCTTGTCGGCGATCTCGGAGAGGGCCACGCGCTCGTCGTCGTTGCAGCTCTCCCGGAGATCCCGGATGAACTGCCCGGAGCCGTAGGGGCTCTCGACCTGGCCATATGCGAAGAGGTTCACGTTCGGCAGGATTCGCTCCTTCACGATCTCTAGGCAGAGCCGCGTGTCGTCCGCGCTCCAGTTGTCTCCGTCGGAGAAATGGAAGACGTAGGTGTTCCACGCGTTCGACGGGTGATCCTTCTCGATCATCTCCGCGGCCAGCTTGTAGGCGGACGAGATCATCGTCCCGCCCGACTCGCGCGTGTGGAAGAAGGTCTCGCGATCGACCTCGCGGGCCACGGCGTCATGGATGATGTAGCGGGCGGCGAGGCCCTTGTAGTGGTGGCGCAGCCAGGTATCGATCCAGAAGGACTCGATCCGGACGATCTCCTTCTGCTCGTCGCCCATCGAACCCGAGACGTCCATGATGTAGACGATCAGCGCGGCGGCCTCGGGCTGCGGCGTCGTCCGCCAGGAGCGGTAGCGGCGATCCTCCCGGAAGGGGACGATCACGGGCCGGCTGGCGTCGTAGGTGCCGGAGGCGATCTGCCGGCGCAGCGCCTGCTTGTAGGTCCGCTTGAAGTGCCGCAGGGACTCGGGCCCCACCGTGTTGATGCCGGTGTAGCGCGTCTTCTCGGTGACGATCCGATCGGTGCCCTTCGGCTCGATCTTCGGGAGCTGGAGCTCCTCGCCCAGGATCTCGGCGAGCTCGCCGAAGGAGATGTCGACCTCGAGGAGGTGCTGTCCCTCGCCCTGGCCGGCCTTCCCGTCGCCCTCCCCGGGCTGCTCCTGCCCGGGGCCGAGGCTCTGCCCGACCTCGCCCTCTCCCTGGCCGACGCCGCCCTGCTGCTTGGCGCCGTACCGGAAGTGCGGGATGTCGATGGTCGGCAGGGGGATGGTGATGAGGTCCTTCCCCTGCTTCCCGACCATCTCGCCCTTCTGGATGAACTTCCGCAGGTTCTGCTTGATCTTCCCGCGGACGATCGCCTTGAAGCGGGCGTGGTCCTGTTTGATCTTGAGAGACAGGGCTTAGTCCTTTGCGTCGCCACGCGCGAAGATCGACGCGACGAAGTTGAGAACGTCGGTGGAGCAGACCTCGCAGTAGTGGTAGTCGCGGATCATCCGCTCCTTCACCACGTCGATCTTCTCCTGGGTGTCCTTGTCCACCACGGAGGAGACGAGGTTCTTCAGCTTGATCGTGTCCTTCTGGTCCTCGAAGAGCTTGAGCTCCAGGGCCTTGTGCAGGCGCTCGTTGGTCCGGTAGTCGAAGGTCTTGCCCTCGATGGCGAGCGCGCCGATGTAGTTCATGATCTCGCGGCGGAAGTCGTCCTTGCGGGCCTCGGGGATGTCGATCTTCTCCTCGATGGCGCGCATCAGGCGCTCGTCCGGCTCCTCGTACTGCGACGTGTACTTGTTCTTCACCCGTTCCTTCTGGGTGTAGGCCTTGATGTTGTCGATGTAGTTGGAGCAGAGCTTCTTGATCGAGTCCTCGTCGGCGGAGATCGCGCGCTGGACCTCGTTCTTGACGATGTCCTCGTACTCCTGCTTCACGGTGGCGAGGAGCTCGCGGTACCGCTTGCGGACCTCCTCGGAGGAGATCAGCGAGTGGGTCTTGAGGCCCGCCTCGAGCTCGTTCAACACCATGAAGGGGTTGAGGCAGCCATCGCCCTTGTCGGACACCAGCGCGTTCGAGATCTTGTCCTGCACGTAGCGGGGGGAGATCCCCTCCATGCCCTCGCGCAGCGCCTCCTTGCGCAGCTCCTTGATGTTGTCCTCGGTGTAGTTCGGCAGCGACTTGCCGTTGTAGAGCTTCAGCTTCTGCAGGAGGGTGAGGTTGTGCTTCTTCGGCTCCTCGAGCCGGGTGAGCACGCCCCACATCGCCGCCATCTCCAGGGAGTGCGGGGCGATGTGCTTGCCGCGGATCTTCGCCTGGTTGTAGTCCTTCTCGTAGATCTTCACCTCTTCCGCGAGCTTGGTGATGTACGGGATGTCGATCTTCACCGTACGGTCCCGCAGGGCCTCCATGAACTCGTTGTTCTGGAGCTTGCGGTACTCGGGCTCGTTCGTGTGCCCGATGATCACCTCGTCGATGTCGGTCTGAGGGAACTTCTTCGGCTTGATCTTGTGCTCCTGCGAAGCGCCGAGCAGATCGTAGAGGAAGGCCACGTCGAGCTTGAGCACCTCGACGAACTCGATGATGCCGCGGTTGGCGATGTTGAACTCGCCGTCGAAGTTGAAGGCGCGCGGATCGGAGTCCGAGCCGTACTCGGCGATCTTCCGGTAGTTGATGTCGCCGGTGAGCTCGGTGGAGTCCTGGTTCTTCTCGTCCTTCGGCTGGAACGTGCCGATGCCGACGCGGTCCTTCTCGGAGAGGATGAGGCGCCGCACCTTCACGTGCTTCAACAGCTCCTGCCAGTCGCCCTTGTACTCCGTCATCAGCTCCTTGAAGACGAAGCGGCACGCGGGGCAGAGCTCACCCGTGTCCGGGACCTGGAAGGTAGAGCCGGGAGGGCAGAGCGATTCGTAGGTGGCCGCCCGCCACTCCGCCGGGATGAGGTGGAGGGGATCCTCGTGCATTGGGCAGGCCATCACCTCGCGCTCGACGGTGCCGTCGGGGCGACGCTTGTCCAGCATCCAGCTGAACGTGTACATCGCGCCCTCGGGGGTGCGCGAGTACGCCTCCATGCCCTTCTTGAGCAGCCGGGCGATGGTCGACTTCGACGAGCCCACCGGGCCGTGGAGCAGGATCACCCGCTTCTCGGTGCCGTAGCGCTCGGCCGCCGACTTGAAGACGTTGACCAGCTTCATCAGGGGCACGTCGAGGCCGAAGACGGCGTCGCGCCCACCGAACTTCTCGTCGTGGAAGAAGTGGTAGCGGATCAGCTTCTTCTTGTTGTCGATGTACTCCGTTTTCCCATGGGAGAGGATCATGTCGTACAGCCGCTGATAGGCCGTGCGCGTGATCTTGGGATTCTGCTGGATCAGCCGGAGGTAGTCCTCGAAGGAGCCCTCCCAATGCTGCTCCTGGTAGCTCTTGTGGTCCTGCATCGCCGCGATTCGGGCGACGAGGCTCTCCATCTCGTGGGCTTCCTTCATGGGGATTTGGCTCCTGCGGGCTAAGGCGGTTTCTCGGTTCCCTGAGCGGATCGAGATCCTCGCGAGGGGGAACGAGGGCCCCGATCGGACTATTTCCCCTGCTCCCCCCGGGCGCTCGGCAGGCCGCCCGCCACTCAAGGTTACGACCTGCGATGGCCGCGCGCACGTGGGCGCCCGAGGGTCCAGGCCTTGCCTCCTTCTCGGGGGGGCGGTAACAGATCCCCTCTTTTGCGTCTGTGAGGCGCCGCCTGTTCCGATCTCGTCTCCTTTTCTTGGTAACGGCCTCGCTCGCGTCGTGCACCACCCTGGCCCCGATGGGCCGGGGCCCGACGCTGGAGCTGCCGCCCGAGCTCGCCGGGGACGACGACACCAGCGTCCAGGCGGTGCCGCTCGGGGGCGGCTTCTATTTCGCGTCCTTCCCGATCATGGGGACGTGGTTCGAGCTCACCGTCGCCGCGCGCGACGCAGGCTCGGCAACCGAGCTCGCGCAAACGGCGCGGGACGAGCTCATGCGCCTGGATCGCTTGATGAGCGAATGGCGGGCCGACTCGCCGGTCTCGGCGGTGAACCGCGCGGCGGGAGCCGCCCCCGTTCGGGTCGAGCGCGAGGTCTTCGATCTCGTGGCAAAGGCAGTCGAGGCGGCGGAGCGATCGGGCGGCGCCTTCGACCCCACCTGGGCCGGGATGCGCGGCGTCTGGCGCTTCGGCGACGCCATGGACGGCCAGGTCCCAAGCGACGAGGAGATTGAGTCTTCGAGAGCCCTGGTCGACTACCGCAAGGTGCGCCTCGACCCCGAGGCGGACTCGATCTTCCTCGAGAGTCCCGGGATGGCGCTCGGACTGGGCGGGATCGCGAAGGGGTACGCCATCGATCGCCTGGCGTCTCTTCTGCGCCGAGCAGGCGCGAAGGACTTCGTGGTCAAGCTCGGAGGCGACCTCTACGCCGCCGGACGCCACGGCGATCGCCCGTGGGTGGCCGGGATCCAGGACCCGCGAAATCCCTCTCGCGTCCTGGCTTCGTTGGAGGTGGAGGATCGATCGTTCTCGACCAGCGGAGACTACGAGCGCTTCTTCGTGAAGGATGGTGTGCGCTACCACCACATCATCGATCCGGCCACGGGCCGGCCGGCCACCGCCTCGCGCAGCGTGACCGCTCTCTGCACGGACGCCACGACCTCCGAGGTGGTGACCAAGCCGGTGTTCATCCTCGGCCCGGACCGAGGACTCCCGTATGCCGCTGCTCTCGGCTGCGAGGTCGTGGTGGTCGACGCCTCTGGCGCGCTCCACGTCTCGCCCGGCCTCGACGGTTGCTGCGGCCCGGAGGCAGGCGGTCCCGGGAGCCGGTGAGGTCGTCGGCCCGTCCGGTCGCTACTCGAGGCCCCGCTCGGGCGCTCCCGCTGCGAGGTAGGCCTCCAGGATCACCTGGGCCGCGACCATGTCGATCATCGCCTTGCGCTTGTGGGCCGGGACGCCGGCCTCCTCGAGGCGCTGATCGGCTTCGAAGGTGCTGAGCCGCTCGTCCCAGAGCACGATCGGCACGCCGAAGCGCTCCCGTGCGGCGGCGGCGAACCGGCGGGTCTTGGCGGCGCGCGGCCCCTCGCTGTCGTCCATGTTGAGAGGCAGGCCGATGACGATCCGCTCGGGATCCCGCTCCTCGATGATCCCTTGGAGGGTTGCCATGTCCGCCTCGAGGTTCCGGCGCAGGATCGTGGTGATCGGCGAGGTCCAGCTGGCCATCTCCGAGATGGCCACGCCGATGGTCTTGTCGCCGACGTCGAGGGAGAGGAGTCGCATGCGAAGTTCCTGGTGAAACCCGGACGGAGCCTCAGGCGCCGGGGTCGGCGTCGGCGGGGATCGTGGCGGAGGCGGGCGGCTCCTCGACGCCGTCCTCCTCGTCGCGGGCGGCGTCGGCGAGGAGGACGCGCTTCATTCGATCGAGGCTCTCACGGGTCTGGGCGATGAACGGCGTGTCGACCCCGGAGCGCTCGGCCGCCGCGAGGGTCCGCTCGTAGAGCGAGATGGCCTTCTGCACGAGGATCCGGACCTTCCTGCGGAGCATGGCCCGGTAGAGGTTCGCTTGGTCCGCGTCGAGGTTCGAGGGGACGGGCGCCTCCATCATCTCGTCGTAGAGCTCCTCGTAGAGGCCGCCGACGCGCTGGCCCGCCGCGGTGGTCCAGTGCGGATTCCCGAGGCGCATGGTGCGCAGGTAGTGCCCCTGGGCGGAGAGGAGGAGCTGCGCCTTGTACTCGAGCTGGTCGCGCACCTTCTCGGCGTCGTCGGTGTCGTCGAGGTGCGCGTCGCTGAAATGGAGACGGTAGATCTCGCCCAGGAAGAACTGCGCCTGGCTCGGGAAATAGCTCTCGATGCGCTCGCCATCCGAGCTTCGACGGTACAGCTCGAGGGCCTGGCGGAGATCCCTCTCGGCGGTGGAGAGCTCACCCTTCTCCACCTTGCAGATCGCGGCGTGGGTGCGGGCGTGGATGCGATCGATCGCGGGCAGGTCGGCGCGGGCGGCCACGGGCTCTAGGAGCGCGATGGCCTCGTCGTATTCGCCGAGCTGATACTGGCAGGTGGCCACGCGCCAGAGGACGTCGAGGTCGTCGGAGGGAGGTGGGACCTTCAGCAGCGGCCGGTAGCGGTCGAGGGCGAGCTGCCAGGCGCCGAGGTTCTCGTAGGAGACGCCGGCGTTGTACTGCGCGTCGTGGGCGCGGCGGCTCTTCGGGAAGCGATCGGCGAGGCGGGAGAAGCAGGCCGCGGCGCGCACGAAGTCGTCGGCCTGGTAGGCCGCGGCGCCGCAGGCGAAGAGCTCTTCCTCGTTGAAGCCCTCGATCTCGTCCTGGATGGCGGCGGCGGGATCGCCGGGGCGCAGGGCGGTGGAGCTCGCGGCGCAGCCGGCGGCGGAGAGGAGGGCGATCGAGGAGAGGGCGGCGAGGCGGCGGATCATCGTGGTACCGGGAGGATAAGCCGATTTCCGTGCGATTCCCGAAGATTCGATGGGCCCTCCGCGGCGCTCCTCATGGAGCGCGATTGGCGCCCCGGCTCCGCCCGCCCGTCAGGACGGGAAGATCTTGACCTGGACCATTCGATCGCGAGGTCCGTCGAGCTCCACGAAGTACACGGCCTGCCACCTCCCGAGGAGGAGGCGGCCTCCGTCGAGGACGAGGGTGCAGGAGGTCCCCAGGAGCATCGCCTTCACGTGGGCCGGCGCGTTGCCCTCCACGTGGCGGTAGGGCCGATCCTTCGGGACCATCGACTCCAGGGCCCCGAGGATGTCCCTCTTGAGCTCCGGGTCCGTGTTCTCCTGGATGGTGAGGCCTGCGGTGGTGTGGGGGCAGAACACGACCACGGTGCCGTCGGTGACGCCGCTCTTCTCGACGAGGCTCCGGAGGCGCGGGGTGAGGTCGACGAACTCGTTTTCACGAGACGTGTGGAGCTCGAATACCGTTGCTGCCCGCGCCATGTCTACCTCGCCGGAAAGAGGTGGCGGTCGACCGCCCACAGACCTGGGAGATCATATACGTCGGCATCGAAGCTCGGCACCCGGAGCTGGGGGCTCCTGCGGGTCGCTGCCTCGAGGCGCTCGAGATTTCGCCGATCGAGGCGCGCCATCGCCCGCGCCTCGGCTGACGTCCTCGCGAGGCGCTCCGAGAGGGGAGGATCGCCCGTGTCTCTCACGCCGGCAGAGCTAAGCGCCTCGGCGAGATCCTGCCGGGAGGGCAGGGGAGAGTCACCGAGGAAGTCCCGGTGGATCCGGTTCGCGACCACGCCGGCGATCGGGATCCGCTCCTCGGCGAGGAGGTGGTGGAAGTAGATGGCCTCGTCGATCGCAGAGGCCTGGGCGCTGGTCACCACGAAGAACGCGGTCTCGTCCGACCCGAAGAGCGCCTTCACCTTGGCTGCCCGATCCTTGAAGACGCCGTAGGTATCCTGGATCTCGAGCATGAAGCGGACGAGCTCCTCCAGCGTCTCAGCGCCGGTGAGCTTGGAGAGCGCCCTGCCGGCGAGGGAGCCGCCGAAGCTCATCAGCTTGAGGCCGAGCTTGCCCGCGGCCATCGCAGGCCCGGCCATTGCCCGCACGGAGCTGCTCTCGAGGAAGTCCAGGATGCGCCTGGGCGCCTCGAGGAAGTCGAGGGCGTGGGCGGTGGGAGGCGTGTCGAGGACGAGGAGATCGTATTTGCCCTCCGAGTAGAGCTCGTAGAGCTTCTCGGTGGCGATGTACTCCTGGGAACCCGCGAGCGCCGACGAGAGCGTCTGGTAGAAGCGGTTCTGCAGAATCGCCTCGCGCTTGTCGGGGCTCACGTGGCGGCCGATGAAGTCGTCCCAGGAGCGCTTGAGGTCGAGCATCATCGCCCAGAGCTCGCCCTCGGTCTCGATGCCCGCGCGGCGCAGGCGCTCGTCGTCGACGCGGGTCTCCACGTTGCCGAGCTGCTCGAGCCCGAGGGCGTTGGCGAGCCGCTTGGCGGGGTCGATGGTGAGGACGATCGCCCGCCTCCCCGCCGCTGCCGCCCGCAGCGCAAGGGCCGCAGCGACGGTGGTCTTGCCGACGCCGCCGGAGCCGACGCAGACGATCACGCGGCGCTGGAGGAGCGCGTCGATGGGATCGGTCATGCCGCCTCCCGGCGGATCACGTCGGCGAGGGCCTCCACCGAGGCGCGGCTGAAGTCCCCGCTCGGCTCGACGAGGCCCGGGTAGAGCAAGGGAAGGGCGACGAGCGGACGCCCGATCTCCTCGAGCTTCTGGCGGTAGCGCATGGACATCCCTGCCCGGACCTCGTGGGCACGGGCGCCGTTTGCGGCGGCGCCGAGGACGCCGGAGGACGAGGCGAGGCCCGAGAGCTCCTCCTGGTCGAAGCGGGCCTCGACGTAGCGGTTCAGGAAGACCCCTCCGAGGCTCATCCGGAGGGAGCCCCGTGTGGCACGGGCCAGCTCCACGGTTTCGTTCACCGGCAGCTCTTCGGGGAGGGAGACGAGGTTCACCGCCGTGGCGGAGGGGTCGCGGAGGAGCTCCCGCATCCACTCGGCCTCGCTCCTCATGGTGCCCCGCGGAATCGTCTCGATCAGGGCCTGCGGCACGCCAAGGAACGTGAGCCCGTGTCCGGTGGCCGGCGCGTCCACGATCACCAGATCCCAGCGCTCCTCCTTCACGTGGAAGAGGATCTTCCCCAGCATCACCAGCTCGGGCAGGGAGGGAATGAAGCGGAGGAAGCGGGAGGCGAAGCGGTTCTCGAAGACCGCCTTGTAGAGCGGCTTGAAGCGGAGCTGCATCAGCGCGTATTCGCGCATCGCCTCGTCGGGACGGACCACGACGGCGTCGACTCCGCGGGCGACCCGCCGGATCGTCTCGTGGACCCGCGGCGCGCCCAGGAGCGCCGAGATCCGCTCGTGGGAGTTCACCTCGCACACCAGCACCCGCTTCCCCCTGGAGGCGGCGACGAGCGCAAGCGCGGCGGAGACGGTGGAGCGGCCCACACCGCCCTTCCCGGCTGTCACGAGGAGGCGGCGGTCGAGAAGCGACATAGGCGACGAAACCTATTCGTGAGGGGTGCCTCGGTCAATCGAGAGGAGGCGCCGGTTGACACCGATCGATGCAAGGGGGATCTTCCCCGCGACCGCCATGGGGGGCGTGCAGGGAGGAACGATGGGGACGCGCTCGAAGACGCTGGTCCAGCGGGTGGTGGAGGCGGGCGAGGCCCAGGTCGACAAGGTCGTGAACCAGCTCGTGACCAACGAGCGCTTCGTGTCGGCGGTCCAGGGCGCGGTCTCGAAGTCGTTGGCCGCAAAGGGCTCCCTCGACAAGGCGCTCCGCTCCGCGCTCTCGTCCATGAGCCTCCCCTCCACCCAGGACGTGGACGAGCTCCGCAAGCGCCTCGACCGTCTCGATCGCACCTTGACCGAGCTCGACGCGAAGTTGTCGCGGCTCGAGCCCGCCCGGAAGGCGCCCGGGGAGAAGGCAGAAGGGGCGCCCGCGAAGAAGGCTGCCCCGAGGAAGACGAAGTCGAAGACGAGCCCCAAGGGCACCCACGGCTAGGGGAGCGGCGTGCGGCGCATCGCGTTCATCAACGAGAAGGGCGGGACCTGCAAGACCACCCTCGCCGTCAACGTGGCGGCGTGGCTCGCCTCTGCCAGGGGCGCACGGGTGCTGCTCTGCGACCTCGACACCCAGGGGCACGCGGGCAAGAGCCTGGGTATCGACGTGCGGACCCTCTCGCCGACCATCGCGGACCTGCTCTGCGATCCGAAGGTCCACGTGAACCAGGTGGTCCGTCCGACGCCGGTGGCGGGTCTCGATCTGCTCCCGTCGAACAAGTCGCTGGCTCGCTTTCCCCTCGAGGTCGCCGGCCGGATCGATCGGGAGCGCTGCCTCCTCGAGAAGCTCTCCGACCTCGCAGGCTACGACTTCGTGATCTTCGACGGACCGCCGTCGATGGGACTGGTGACCCAGAACATCCTCCTCGCCGCGGAGGAGGTGGTGGTCCCGGTGGGCATGACCTACTTCGCCCTCGACGGCTGCGCGGAGGTGAAGGAGACGGTCGAGACGGTGCGGCGCGAGAGCGGGCACGCCTCCCTCCGGATCAGCCTGGTGGTCCCCGTGCTCTACCGGAAGACCGCCCTCGCCGACGCGATCCTCGCCAAGCTGCGCGACCACTTCCCCGACGAGCTCTGCAAGACCGTGTTGGGCTGGAACGTGCAGATCGACGAGGCCCAGAGCCACGGGAAGACGATCTGGGAGCACGCGCCCTCGTCCAAGGGCGCCCAGCTCCTGGAGGCGATCGCCCGGGAGGTCGCGATCCGGGGCGCCGCGAAGACGGCGCGCCTCGAGCAGGCGTCGTAATCGTCAAAAGCGAGGGGGGATGGGCGCGGCACTCCAGACCGACCTCTACGAGCTGACCATGGCGGCGGCCTACCTCCGGGAGGGGAGCTCGGAGCGTCGCGCCGTCTTCGAGCTCTACGTGCGGCACCTTCCGCCGAGCCGGGGGTACGGGATCGCGGCAGGCCTCGAGGCGGCGCTGCGCTTCCTGGAGGAGCTGCGGTTCACGCCGGAAGAGCTCGAGGCCCTCGAGGCGCTCCCCGCGCTGGCGGAGGGCTTCCGCGTGTCCGGCTTCCGCCGGAGGCTCGAGGAGCTGCGCTTCACCTGCGACGTGTGGGCGATGCCGGAGGGCACCGCCTTCTTCGGTGGCGAGCCCCTGCTGAGGGTGGAGGGGCCGCTGATCGAAGCGCAGCTGGTCGAAACCCGGCTCCTCTCCGTGCTCAACCACGCGAGCGCCATCGCCTCCAAGGCCGCGCGGTTCGCCTGGGCGGCGAGGCCCGCGAGCGTGGTCGAATTCGGTGCCCGGAGGGCCCACCCAGACGCGGCGGTCGACGCGGCCCGGGCGGCGTACATCGGCGGTTGCGACGGCACGTCGAACCTGGAGGCGGCGAGGCGCTTCGGGATCCCGATCTTCGGGACCGCGGCGCACAGCTTCACGATGTCCCACGAGAGCGAGCTCGAGGCGTTCCGGAGCTATATCGAGACCTTTCCGGACACGAGCACGCTCCTCATCGACACGTACGACACACTGGAGGGGGCGCGGCGGGCGGCGGCCGTCGGAGGGGAGCGCCTTCGAGGCGTGCGCCTCGACTCGGGAAACCTGGAGGTGCTCGCCTTCGGTGTGCGGCGGATCCTCGACGACGCCGGGCTCTCCGAGGCCCGCATCGTCGTGTCGGGAGATCTGGACGAAAACGTGGTCCAGCGGCTGCTCTCGCGAGGCGCGCCCATCGACGTCTTCGGCGTGGGGACCCGCCTCACCGTCTCCACGGATGCGCCCGCCCTGGGCGGCGTCTACAAGCTGGTGTCGATCGAGCGGGAGGGCCGGATGGAGCCCGCGACCAAGCTCTCGGAGGCGAAGATCGCGTGGCCGGGCGCCAAGCAGGTCTACCGCCACCGCGGCCGGGAAGGGGAGCTGGCCTTCGACGAGCTCGGCCTCGCGGACGAGCCGGCTCCGGAGGGCGCGGAGTCGCTCCTCGTCCAGGTGATGCGAGGCGGGCAGCGGATGGGCGAGGGCGAGCCGCTCTCGGCGTCCCGTGCGCGTGCGGTGGCGAGCGTGGCGGCCCTCCCGGAGCCCGTCCGGCGGATCGCCCGTGATCGTCGGCCCGCCCGTTACGAGGTGCGGCCGACCCGGGCCCTCGTCGCGCTCCTCGAAGAAGCGCGGGCGAACGTCGCGGCCGAAGCCGGGCTCTCCACCTAGCCGAGCTCGGCGCTGCCTACATCGGGAGGCCGGCCGACTCGCGCCTCTCCCGTTCCTCCGCCGCTGCCAGCGAGTCCTCTTCCTGCGTGATGTCGGCGGGGGTCGAGGGAACGCCGGGCTGCATCTGGTGCTCCTGCTCGGCGGCGAAATACTTCTTGGGATAGCGCGAGCGCATGAGCTTCCAGCTCTTGTTCCGCTTGACCTGGCGCCGGAAGCGGGTGGCCGCGCCGTCCACCGCCTTGTAGATGTCGTCCGCCTCCTCGATCACGGTGATCGTGCGGATGTGCGGCATGGTGAACGTGATCCGGCACCGCTTGTCGATGCCGCCCTTGTTCCCGTAGAGGTCGGCGAGCTCGATCTCCAGGATCGGGCCCTGGCGGTCGTAGAGGCGCCTCAGGGGCTCGACGATCTTGTATCGGCAGAACTCCGCCAGGTTGTCCGTGAATTCGAGTCCTCCGAGGGCCGTGACCTCGACGTCCATGCAGGCTGCCTCCGTGTCGCGATGGGAGCTCCTCTCCTGGAAAGGTGTGTCCTCGCGCAATCGGCGGCAGAAGGCCCCGAAAACGGGCGCGCCCCGCCGGGGAAGGCGGGGCGCGGTCCGATTGGCAGCCCGCCCTACGCGCCCGCGGGAAGCCCGGGGGCGCGGAGCAGGCGGGCGCAGGCTGGGTCAGTGGACGTCGTCGAGCGGCTCGGCCTCGAGGGGCATGGCGACGGCGAGGTTCTTGATGCTCTCCCGGCGGTTGAAGTTCTCCCGCTTCTCGACGCCTCGGCGAAGCGCCTCGACCAGGCGATCGGCCGCGAGGTCGATCGCCTCGTACATGTTGGGTCGCACCTCGGTGACGTGGATCGGAGGAATCCCGGGGGCCCGGAAATCGAGCGAGCAGGCTTTGTCCGCCCGACCGTGCCGGCTGCCGTACTCATCGGCGAGCACGATCTCCAGGCGGGCGGCGCTGTCGACCACCAGCTTTCCCGCGCGCTCCAGGACGTGCTGCCGACAACGCTCCTTGAGCGCGTCCGTCAGCTCGAGATGATGTCCATGTACGACGAACTGCATCGCGACCTCCTTGGAAGACTGACCGTCAGGGTCAGTCGACTGTGCAACTCACGAAGCCCCTGTCTGCTTCCCCGGTAACGTTTCCGGCTCCGGCCGGCCGTCGCCGCGAGGGCTTCTCGGCGGACTCAGTGTGTCAAGTCCGCTTACTCTCGGTGCTCTTCCAGCTTCTTCTCCACCTCCGCCAGCTTCTCTCGAAGCGCCTGGACCTCGCGGTGCAGCGAGGGCAATCCCACGACGGTCTCCACCGTGCGGTGGAGCCTCTCGTCCAACATCCGCTGCCACTCGTCGATCGCGTGGCGCGACGAGCGGACGAACTCCCGCGCCTGCTCCCGCGGACCACCCTTCTTGTTCGCGGCGGAGCCCTCGGCGTCCCGGCCCAACACACGGGCCACGGCGTGCTCGGCCTCGACGCGGATCGCCGATACGCGGGGATTGACCTCGTCCGTCAGGAAGGTCTGCAGCTTCCCGCCGCCGTTGCGGACCATGTCCCTTAGGATCGCGAGGGGCATGCGCGAGGTCTTCTTTTCCTGCTCGAGGAGGATCTGGGCGAGCGTCACCGCCGTCAGGTCGTCCTTGGTTCGGTTGTCGATGATCTGGACTTCCGCACCGTCCTGCACCATCTCGGCGATCTCGTCGAGGGTGACGTAGCGGCTCTCTACGGTGTCGTAGAGCTTGCGGTTGGTGTACCGCTTGATGATTTTCGTCGGCTTCGGATCCGCCGCGCCGTCCCCGCTGCTTCTCTCGTGCTCTGCCAAGACCTCGCCCTCGGGCGCGATTCCGACGCGCCTCTCGTGGTCGATCATCACCGGTGCACGATCGGCTTGTCAATCCAAGCGACCACTGCGGCAGGTTCGATCGAAAGTCCGCGGGCCGAGCGCCCGGGTGCCGCCCGGCCGGGGGCCGATTGGCCGATGGGACGGATCCGGGGCCAGGACGTCCCGACCGAACAGGCCTGGTCTCAACCGGCCTACCTCCGCCGCAGGCTCCAAGCAATGAAACACAAAGAGTGCGGGTGAGGTGCACGCCGACAATGTGGCATGGACTCCTACTTTGGCCGTGGGAGTAGGATCCCGAGAGTGCTCCATTCAACACTCTCCCGGAGAAGACAACTTGAATTTGCTGCGATTGCGAGGGACGATCGATCGATTGGGTCCTCTCGCCTGGTATCGGAGAGCCCTGATCATTGCATTCTCGATCGCCGTCCTTGGACTTCACGGGTGCGGCGGCGTGGCCGATGATCGAGGCCGGCACCCGATGAACGAATCGGATCCGTCGGATCCGGCCGACCCCTCGGACCCCACTGACCCTGCGGACCCGGCGGACCCTGCGGACCCGGCGGACCCGGCGGACCCGGCGGACCCGGCGGACCCGGCGGACCCGGCGGACCCTGCGGACCCTGCGGACCCGGCGGACCCTGCGGACCCGGCGGACCCGGAGGACCCTGCGGACCCCTCAGACCCGGCGGACCCGGCGGACCCGGCGGACCCGGCGGACCCTGCGGACCCGGCGGACCCGGCGGACCCGGCGGACCCGGCGGACCCGGCGGACCCGGCGGACCCGGCGGACCCGGCGGACCCGGCGGACCCCGATAGTTCCCCGGGGAATGGCACTGGAGGAGCCGATGGTGGGACGACAGGCGGGACCGGCGGCACTGGTGGCGCCGGCAGCGGCTCTGATGGCTCCGGTGGAACGGGGGGATCCGGTGGAACGGGGGGCTCCGGTGGAACGGGGGGCTCCGGTGGAACGGGGGGATCCGGTGGGGCAGGCGGCGGGACCACTCCCGGCAACGACCTCGACACCTTCGGTATCACCAAGCTCTATCCCTCGAAGCCGGCGGGCGAATCGTGGGCGTTGAACGCCAACCCCACCACCGATCGGCGATTCGATCCCCAGTCCCCGATCACGTCGAACTCCGACGGATCCTGGAAGATGCGCAACACGAAGGTCCGGATGAGCGTCTTCACGTCGACCGGTTACAACCCGAACGCGATCGCCACTTACGACAGGGAGCAGCTCGCCCAGAAGGGCTTCATGCAGGCCGCCAACGACTGGAAGAACATCGAGATGACCGGGTTCGTGAAGGTCAACGCCGCCTCCGACATCAAGGACAACTTCTCGTGGTACGCCCGCGGCGGGAAACATACCGACTCCAGGATGTGTGAAGGCTCCTCCTACAAGGGAGGGCTCCACTACGACGGCCGGGCCCGAATCGAGAAGGAATCGTGGCACGTCAGCTACGCTCAGACCCCCTATCTGAACGCCGTCTCCTCACTGCTCGGCCGCTGGGTCGGCTTCAAGACGGTGATGTGGAACATCACCGTGAACGGCAAGACCGCGGTCAAGCTGGAGCTCTGGGTCAACGACAACGCCGATCGCGTCACCTGGAGGAAGGTCTACGACAAGATCGACGACGGGACCTGGGGCGGCAGCTCCTCGACCTGCGGAGCGGCGAACACCAAGATGCCGATGACCTGGGGCGGGCCCATCGCCGTCTTTCGCTGGGACAGCGCAACCGACGTCGACTTCAAGTGGTTGAGCGTTCGCGAGATCCAGGCGCCGTGAGACCTCCCGAGCGGCCTCCCCCGGGGAGGTCGCTCGGACTACCTGACCTCGGAGCGGATCTTCGCGACCAGCAGGTCGATGGGCTGGTGCACTCCTTCGACCCGGCCGGCGATCGCGCCCTCCTTGTCGAGAAGGGTGATTACGGAGGAGTGCCCGATCGCTCCGTCCTTCGCGACACGGTAGTGGATCCCGAGCACCTCGGCGAGCTCCCGAACCTTGGTTGCGTCCGTGTGGAGGAAGGTCCAGCGGGCCGGATCGAGGGCGTGTACATCTCGCAGCTTGCGCAGCACGTCCGGTGTGTCGCGCTCGGGATCCAGCGTGACGAGGACGACCCGCAGCTCCGCCCGAATCCTGGGTTCGAGCGCTTCTTCGATCCTCCTGATGTCCCCGATCAGCAGCGGACACGCATACTTGCACGTCGAGTAAAACATGCTGATCAGGACCGGCTTGCCCGCGAGCTGCGCGAGGATCGCCTGTTTTCCGTCTTGATCCGTGAAGCCTCCTCCCAGAAGGTAGAGCGAGTCGGCCCTCCGGTCGGGCCCGCGTGCAGGGGGCGGCGCGCGGCGGTCTTCGGCGCCTGCTGTCATGGGGAGGAGGGCCGCCAACGTCAGGAGCTCGAGCCACCTCATTTCAATTCTCCTCGAAGCGCTACCTGGCGCAGCGAAAGCCCAGGTTTCTCATGGTGAAGGCACCATCGAGAGAGCTGCGAAATGCATATCGCATGAACGCAGGGTAGTCATTGGTGCCTCCTCCGGCGAAGACCTTCGCACCGCAGAAGCGCATCGCCTCCGCGTCTTCGCCGTCCTGGCGGTCGTCGGCGCCTACTATCGTGTTCCGGTAGTCGAGCACCCACTCCCACACGAGGCCGTGGAGGTCGTAGATCCCCCAGTAATTCGGCGCGCTCTTCGCGACCGCGGAAATCACCCGTCGGCCCCTTTGCGCATACAGTTCCTGGAGTTCTCGGACGAACTCGGGGTCTCGCCGTCCGTCTGCCCTGCAGGCGCTCGCCGAGGCGGCGTATTCCCATTCGCTCTCGGTGGGAAGGCGCTTCCCCTTCGACTCACAGTAGGCCTTCGCCGCGAACCAGCTCACCTGCGTCACCGGCGCGTCCGGCAGCGCATCGGATCCCAGATCGAGGGGACCGGACCAGTGCAGGAGATATCCGGGATTGGCGAAGAGTCCTGGTGTCAGGCCTCGCCGCCAGGTGGGGTTGTCCCGGACGAACCCGAGAAAGTCTGCGTTCGTTACAGGCGTCCGGTCGAGCTCGAATGCCTCGACCGAGATCTTCTTCTCCGAGGGTGAGGCCGGAAACGGTGGGACGAAGAGGCCTGCGCCCACGTGTGCCGATCCGGCGGTGGCTCCCATCCATGCCTTCGAGCGCGGACATCCCTTACCGGTCGTAGGTCCGGACTTGGCTGACGCCCCCCTCGATTGTGGCAGGGCATGGGTCGCAGACGGAGCGGCCGAGAACGCACCTCCGAGTAGAATCGCGCACGCGACCCACCTGGTTCTCCCGCAGATATTCACGGACATCCCATCCTTCGAACCGCTTGCCCGCCGGGACCGTCCCTGCCGGCCGTCGACCGGACGGCGCCAGCTCGGCAATGAGATGGGTATGCGCTTGCCGGGCGACCGAGCATCCATGCCCTTCCGGTTCACCCCTCCAGACGATCTCGGAGGCGGGCGCCGCGGAGGCCGCTCGACCGAAATCCAAGCCCCGCTCGGTCGTCCCCGCGAGAAACGAGACTCGGTTGAACCGCGGATTTGCTGTGCCCACCATGCGCGCAGGTCGGGGCGGCGCTCTCTCATGCATGCCCTCGAGCCTCGTGGTCGTTCTGCAGAGAATCAGTGAGCAATACGGTCGGTGTGGTGGGGTCGGTGGGGTCGGGTCGGTGTACGCGGGGCTCACGCCTCGGCGTCGCACGCCCCGACGGGAAACGAAGACGATTCTCTCGGGGGAGACGATGAAGATCACGAGCCTCGGGCACGCTGGATTCATGATCGAGACGGAAGGTGCGCTCATCGTAGCCGACCCGTGGCTCTCTCCGGCCGGCGCGTTCGACTCAGCCTGGATGCAGTTTCCGCAGAATCATCACCTGGCGTCGCTGGTCCGGGAGAAACTCGGCCGGACCACGAAGGAACGCTTCCTCTACCTGAGCCACGAGCACAAGGATCACTTCGATCCAGAGTTCCTCTCGACCCTGGAGAAGAGGGACGTCACCGTGGTCGTCCCGCGCTTTCGCCGCGATCGAATGCGGCGGTACCTCGCCGAGGCCGGGTTCGATCGCCAGGTCGTCTGCCGGGACGGAGATTCTGTCCCGCTGGCGGGCGGGGGGAGCCTCAAGCTGTTCGTCGAGGACTCCGATCTCAATCGCGACTCGAGCCTCCTGGTCCGTGCAGACGGGCAGACCTTCCTCAATCTCAACGACTGCAAGATCCACGATCGGCTCGCCAGCCTCTCTGCGACCGAGGGGCCGATCGACGTCTTCACGGCTCAATTCTCGGGTGCGATCTGGCACCCCACCTGCTACGACTACGACAAGCCGACATACAAGCGCATCTCCACCAAGAAGATGTTCAGCAAGTTCGAGGCGGTGGCTCGAGCCATCCAGGTGCTGGCTCCGCGTTGCTATCTCGCGTCCGCCGGCCCCCCGTGTTTCCTGGATCCGGCGCTCATCCACCTGAACTTCGAAGAGGTCAACATCTTCCCGCGGGCGCCGGCCTTCTTTCAATTCCTTCAGCGGAGGCTCAAGGATTCGCCTACCCGTCTCCTGGATACCCTGCCGGGTGATGTCTTCGATCTGGACGCGGTGGGGACGCCCGCGTCTTCGGAGCCGTTCACCGATGAAGGGTTTCGGGAGTATGTCCAGAGCTACGCCGAACGGATGAAGGACCTCTTCGCCTGGAGGTCTCGGAACCTCTCGGCGGATTCGTTGCAGGGGGTTCTCGATCGCCTCCAGGCCGAGCTGGAGCGCAAGCTGGCCCACCTCTCGCTCCACGATCGGGTCGCGACGCCGCTCTACGTCCAACTCTCCGATCTGCCGGGGCAGATCCTGCTCGTCGACTTTCCCGCGCGTCGGATCCGCCGGGTCACGGAGGTTCCGGCGACGGACCGCTATTCGCTCGAGGTCGGAGCTGCGAACATTCTCGCCGTTCTCGAAGGTCGCCTGACCTGGGAGGATTTCATGCTCTCCCTCCGGATGCGGCTCAGCCGCGTGCCGGATCTCTACGATCCGCTGATCCACGGCTTCCTGGTCGTCGAGGCCGAGGACCTCGAAGCCTTCTGCGAGACCATCCGCAAGAACGAGGCTCGCACGGAGAGGATCGAGATCCCCGTTGGGGATCGCACCTACAGCATCAATCGATTCTGCCCACACCAGGGTGCGGATTTCAGTCAGGCGGGGGCGTGCTGGGTGGAGGGCAAGCACCTCGTCTGCGGCCGCCATCGGTGGCAGTTCGATCTCGAGGCTGGGGGACGCTGCAATACCAACACCTCGTCGATCCGCGCGGAGCTCGTGCGCGACGTCACGGCGTCGAACGCAGCGGAAGCGAACGCGTTCGCGGCATCGAACGCAGCCGCTGCGGCGGCGAGCGAGGTCTCGGCCACGAACGAGGCCGTGTCGTCGAACGGGAGCGACGCCTCCGGAGCGGATAGCGACGACCGGGAGCGCGGCGACGAGGCAGCCCCCACCGCGAGCTGATGGTGATGGTCCCTGTTCGGCGGCGCCGCTGCGGACGAACACGCTGCGGCCCTATCTCGGCGAGGTCCGAGGGCCTCCGGCGGAAGGGGCCTCCTCGGGCGGCGCGAACATCTCGAGCTCGAGGCGGACATTGTCCGTTCGAACGCCCACCGGGCCGCGGAGGGCGAGGACCTCTGGCCCCAAGCGTCCTTCCCAAACGAGGACGTCATCGACCCAGACGAGGAGGGTAGAAGCGTCGAGTCGCGCCTCCAGTCGATGCGAGCTTCCCACCTCGAGTCCGGGCACGGGCCGCGAGCGCGCGGGGCGGAGGTTCCGGTAGCCTCGATTGCCGCATTGGACGGAGGCATGCTGTCCCGGGTTCGACTTGACCGAGACGACAATCCCTGGCTTGGGCGCGATCCTCCACATGACGTAGAGCAGGTTGCACCCGTCCTCCGCCTTGAGCTTCAGGCCGAGCTGTCTGCGTTGCTCACCCGACGCGAGCGGCATTTGCTGGCTCGTGGGCCCTCGATAGGTGAACCGGATCGACGCGTGGGCGGCGGTGAGGTCCTTCGCGATGGCCCGCATCTTGGGGACGTCGACCCGCATGGGCCCAGCGCCACCGGGAGAGCCACCGGGGGAGAGGATCCCTTCCGTGACTCGAAGGTGCGCCATGTCCAGCCGCTTCAACCCCTCGGCGCCAGGCTTGGGATCGGGAGCGTCCGCGCGCGCGCTCGGCCCCAGCGCGCAGATAACGGCCCACAGGCCGCATGCGAGCCTCATTCCCGAGGCCCGAGGAAGGCATCGAGGGCCTCGAGGTGGCTGCTCAGGAAAGCGCTGGTGGCTCGTGCGTTGGTCCGTTCGAACCAGAGGTAGTCGCGGTAGCGTCGTATGGCGGAGCTCTCCATCACTTCCACCGCACGCGCTTGCTGATCGAGGTCTGCCAGGAGCGTCAGGGTCTGGGCGTGCCGGAATCGCTCGTCCCTCCGAACCGCCTGCAGCGTCGCCACGAGTTCAGAGATCCGCTCGTCCGCTCCCATCACGTCCTCTCCGAGCCATCGGCTGCGTCCCTCACGAGCCTGGCGGTTGCCCTCCCCTTGCCAGATGGATCCGAGATTGAAGGACACGGAGAGGAGGGCGAAGACGGGAATCTTCTGCTCCACCGTGAAGATCTTGTCCCAACCGGCCCGGACGGTGAGTCCCCAGGCCTCTGCCCTTCGAAGCGATCCGGAGATCCGCTCGACCTCGTCGTCGGCTTCCCGGTACGCCTCGAGAATCGCGGGGAGCGAATCGCCTCGGGTCTTGGGGAGCCTGGAGACCCGAAGGATATCGACCTGGGTCTCGCTCAACGACGAGAGCAGCGAGTCGACCCGGGACCGGACCGCATTGAGCTCCTCGATCGTGGACCGCCCGGAGGCGACCTCCTCGGCCACTTTCGCGAGGATCGCCTCGGCCTGCGGGACCGCCTGGGCGAGCACCTCCTCCCTCGCGCGCAGCGCGGCGGCCGACCCGAGGTCTGCACCTGCTCGCAAAAGCGCCTGGAGATCGGAGAGCGCGAGGTACCTTCGACACTCCGCCTCCGCCTTCCTTCGGAGGGCCATCCCCTGGTAGAGGTGCACGCCGTCGTACTCGGCCCCGAGCGTGATCCGGAGGACCGGCTCGCCGACCGGGATCCCCTGCGTGACAGTGCCGGAGTTGATCGCTCCAACGGAGCCGATGAGCGCGGGCGCAACCAGGATGGCCGACTCGGCCTTTGCGACCCCGCGAACGAACTCGCAATACCCCTCGGACGAAGCAACGCCGTCAGAGGCGTGGGGGTCGGAGGGTCCCGCGCCCGCCGCGACGAGGGGAATGGCGACGAACAGACCGAGGATTCCAGCGCGCATCGCGGGCCCCCTTTTACAAGAACAGGGGACGACCCTTGGCGTGAAGGAGCTGCTCTTTCGCCCAATGGGGGTCATCGAGAGTCAGCTCGACCATCACACCGCGCAGGGTGTCGGCACGGACAGGATGTTTCATCGTGACTTCACCATCGAGGATCGCAGTCACATGCCCCACCTTCCGGCACCAGAAGAGCTTGAACCTGCACCCGTAGACCGCGGCCCCGGCGCTGACGCTGTCGAGGTTCTCGTAGGGCACGAACGCGACGTTCAGGTTGCCCTCGATCGCCTTGAGGTAGGGCGAGGTCCGAATCGCTTCGAGGAGTCGGTCATACCTGGTGACCGATCGGGCGAGCGCCTCGAGGCGCCCGATCGTCACCGCGCGGACCCCCTCTGCGCGAGCGAGCTCGAGGGCCGAGCGGGTTGCTTCCCGCTCGAGCTGGAGCATCCCGACGCTCCCGGGGCCGACGGAGGCTGTCTTCTTCCAGACCACGGTCTCAGCGGAGCCTCGATGGCCAAGAACGTTCGAGTCCGATCGCTCGCCGATGGACCTCATGGCCTGGGTCTCACGCGAGAGGAGTTCGATCCGCCGGTTGATACCGATGTTCCGCTCCTGGAACTCGAGGCTGCTCATCGACATCTGGGCCAGCTGCTGGTTCATCCGCAGATAGGTCTCCCGATCGACCAGCTTCGCGCTCGAGAGCTGCTCGGCTTGTACCCTTTCGATCCCGGAGAACGCCTGGTTGGAGAGGGCAAACTCCCGGCTCGCCGCGTCGTAATGGCTGCGAAGCGCGGCGAGCTTGCGCATCTCGTCGGTCCAGGCGGCTCGATCGTTCTCGACCGCGATCCTGAGCTTCTCCTGGAAAGACGCCTCTACGATGATGATTCGATCCGCATCTGCCAGGAGTGACTCGAGTTCGCTCGCCTCCGCGACGAGCTTGTCGCGCGCCGCGGACTGCTGCGCCACCTGGGCGTTGAGGGTCAGGATCCGCTCGTCGCTTGGCGATACGATGGTGGGCGCGAGCCAGCTCGAGTTCACCAGAAAGAAAGCCTGCACGCCGAGGTACGAGAGCAGCCCACCGAGGATGACGGCCAGGATGACGAACCCAGACAACTTGTATGCGTTGACCACGAGGGAGTTGAGAGAATTGGTTATCCGATGCCCGTTCATGTCTCCTCCGGCTCTGCGATGGCTCCGGCTTCTGGTGTCGAAACCCGATCGCCCCCGCTCGCCCCGGCGGCGCTTCCGCGCGTCTCCCAGCTCCCCGAATCAAGGGTGAAGAGTGCGAGCGGAGTGAACAAAATGTATGTGACGGGCAGCACCAGGACGATCGGCAGGAAGGAGACGGCCGAGACACGCTGCTCCGGCGGTATCCCCCTCATCTTGAACGCATAGACGAGGCCCAACACCGCGGCGAACGAGAGGTGGGCCGTCATCATCTCCCAGAGGTTGCCATTCAGCAGCATGTTGAAGACTGCGACGGGATAGGCGACCGCCAGCGCGAAGAGGGAGAGGAGGTGGAAGGCGATGACGGGATGGAGCCTCCACACATGCGACAAGGCGGAGATCATGTCCACGAGGTTCGAGCGCCTCCAGCGAAGCTGTTGCGAGAAGTAGGCTTGGAGCTTCGCGGGAGCGGCCGTGTGACAGATAGCCAGAGGCGTGAAGACCGTCTTGTAACCGGCCTTGACGATCTGGCGGGTCAGGAAGCGATCCTCGCCGTAGAGGATCGGCACGCCGAGGACCCTGCGCGCCTCGAGGATCGACTCGAGCTCGAGCAGCACCGCACGCCGATACGCCGTCAGGCAGCCAGAGAGACACATCACCGAGCGGAACGAGCGCTCGAGATCCTTGAGCCACTCCTGCGAGAAATAGAACTTCACCTCGATCATCCGGGTCAGCCAGCTCGCCTGGCAACCCCTTACGAAGGTGCGCCCTCCGACTGCGGCGATGTCGGGGTCGACGAAGCGCGCGACGAGGTGGCGCAGCGCCTTGCGATCCACGGTGACGTCGGAGTCCACGGAGACGACAATCTCCGCCGAGGTCTGCCGGACGGCCCGGATGAGCCCCCTGCGCTTGCCGACGTTCTTCGTATTTCGAAGGACCGTCACGTTCCGACGTCCTTCCGCCGCCTTGCAAGCCCACGCGAAGCTGTCGTCGCTGGAGCAATCGTCCACGACCACGACCTCCAGTTTTTGTGGCGGGTAGTCCTGCTCCAAGAGGCTCAGGATCGTCCTGTAGATCCCCTCTCCTTCGTTGAAGAGCGGGATCACGAACGCGACGGTCGGCTCCAGGAGCTCGTCGGTCCGATCGAAGCGCCCTCGGAGGGACAGCTTGAAGAACCACCCCAGCACGTAGCGGTTCATGATCACGACCAGGATCAGAAGCTGAATGGGAAAAAGCTCCACCGCCACCTACCCCTGCACCCGCCGCCGCGCTCATCCGAAAACCGTTTCAGAGGTCGGGCCCGTGCGCCTGGCCGCGCCGTGCGAGACCGCTCGCCAGCCAGCCGGAAACTAGTCATGGGGCGGTGGCAGCAGGTCGTCCGGAAGGAGCGACCTGAGGGGTTCCCTGCCGGACGAGACCCATCGGGCCCCGACTACACTGGCCGGGGGACGTTGCCGGCGCTTCGTCGGCTGCCCTAGGTTCGGCTCGCCGACGTGCGATGGCTGGGAGCGATGGACGTCGGTCCATTGCCGAGGAGGGAGGGCCGATGGCCGGGCGGAGGATGCGTTGGGGCGAGTTGGCGCCTCGCGTTGCTTGTCTGCTGTCGATCGCGGGGCTGGTGACGGCACTGGGATGCAGCGGCTCCAGGACCGGTGCCGTGGACGATCCGTCTGGCAACCTGGACTCTGGGGTCGAAGACCCGGCAGTGGTCGGCGAATGGTCACCGCTGCAGCTCTGGCCCATCGGGCCGACCCACACGAGCGTCGTGCCTTCGGGCGACGTCATGTTCTTCGGGGAGTTCTCCTTCGGAGACAACCATTACATGTGGAATCCGGACACGGGGCGGTTCACCGAGCTGCAGTACGCCGGATACAACATCTTCTGTGCGGGCCATTCGTTCCTGGCGGACGGCAGGCTCCTCGTCACGGGTGGTCACGTCGCATCGCACGTGGGGTTCAAGAACACGATTATCTTCGATCCGGAGTCGCAGACCTGGACCCGGACTCCGGAGATGAACGATCCGCGCTGGTATCCCACCAACACCACGTTGTCCAACGGCGACGTGCTCGTGATCTCGGGCGAGACGACGGCGGCCGGAGTCATGGCGGAGACGCCGCAGGTCTATGAAGTCGCGACCGACAGTTGGCGCGATCTCACAGGAGCCAGGGTCAAGCTCCCCTATTATCCACGCCAGTTCCTGGCCCCGAACGGGATGGTGTTCATCGCGGGCCCACAGCCCTGGAGCTATTACCTCGACACGGGCGGCACCGGATCGATGACGAGGGTCGCGCAGCCCAACGTGTCGGGAAGGACCTACGGTCCGGCTGTGATGTACGACGTGGGCAAGATCCTGATGGTTGGCGGAAATCAGCCTCCCACCGCGGCCGCCGAGGTGATCGATCTGAACGTTTCCAGCCCGAGATGGAGGGCAGTGGCCTCGATGGGCACGCCCCGGCGCCAGCACAATGCGACGGTCCTGCCTGATGGGACGGTCCTCGTCACCGGAGGCAGCTACGGCAACTCCTTCGACGACAAGACCTCACCGGTCTTCACGACCGAACTCTGGAATCCGGTCACCGAGCGGTGGACCACCTTGGCGAACGTGGGGATCTACCGTGGGTACCACTCGACGGCCGTCCTGCTGCGAGACGGCCGGGTCCTGGTCGGCGGGAGCCGAAACGACAACACGGCCCAGATCTACTCGCCACCCTACCTCTTCAAGGGGCCGCGTCCGACGATCGCCTCGGTCGAGACGGACGTGGAGGCCAACTCGCAGCTCTCGATCCAGACCCCGGACGCTGCGAGCATCCGGCGGGTGGCGTTGATCCGCCTGGGATCGGTGACCCACGCTTTCGATCAGAACGCCCGCTACGTGCCGCTTTCCTTCGCCGCCAACCCGGGCGGGATCGTCGCGGACGTGCCGAACTACAACGTCACGCCTCCCGGCCACTACATGCTCTTCCTGGTGAACGACCAGGGCGTGCCTTCGGTGGCGACGACGGTGAGGGTCGGTCCACCGGCCCTCGCGCCGCAGAGGATCAGGTTGCTGACCCCGGAATCGGGCGAGAGCCTCACGCCAGGAGCGGCCTACCGGGTCACTTGGACAGCCCCTTCGACGACACCAAGGGTGAACCTCGATTATTCGACCGATGTCGGAGCGACCTGGACGAAGCTGATCCACTCCATCGTCAACCGTGGGTACTACGACTGGACCGTTCCGAGCACGCCCGCCTCCGCCATGCTGCTGAGGCTCTCTGACTCCGCCAATCCGGCTCTGTTCGGGGTCAGTCCGGGGCCGTTCGCCATCGGTGGGCCGGTGGCCCGGATGTTCTTCACGGCGCCCACCGTCGGTACGACGATCCCCGGGGGCACCGATTTCTCATTCGCGTGGACGTCGCCCCCTGGAGTCCCGAGGGTGAACTACGACTATTCCATCGACCATGGCGCGATCTGGAGGAAGATTTCGTACAACAACGTGAACCGGAGCACCTACACCTGGAGGGTTCCGGACATGAACGTCGACGGCGTGCTGATGCGGGTGAGCTCGACGAACGAACCGTCGATTTTCGGGGAGAGCCCGGCGTTCAGGGTCACGGGCGGACCCTTCGCAGTCGGAACGCCCGCCGCAGGTGTGACGCTGACCGCGGGATCGTCGTACGACATCACCTGGACTGCCCCCGGCTCGATCCCTCGGGTCGACCTGAAGTACTCCGCCGACGCGGGAGGGATCTGGAAGACGATCTCGGGGAAGATCGTCAACTCGGGACGGTTCACCTGGACGGTCTTCAACCTCGACTCGGCCACGGTTCAGGTGAAGGTGGTCGACTCGGCCGACGAGACGCAATTCGCTGTATCGGGGATGTTCACAGTCCGGAGGCCCTGAGCGGGGCTTGGCCTCGTCGGCGAGGAGCACACGAAGGCGACGCAGCCCTGCGGCGACCGTCCCGGCCTGCGGGCGAGCCTTTCACTGCCCGCGGAATCTTGCCGGCCCGCGACGAAGATGGGACCATGCGCCCGAAGCGCCGGGTCCGACGCGGAGGGGACGCGGGTGATCGTTACCTGCACGAAATGCAAGAGCCGCTACCGCTTTCCCGCGGACAAGGTGTCGAAGGCGGGCGTGCGCGCCCGATGCTCCCGCTGCTCCGCGGTGGTCGTGGTGCTGCCCGATGGCCGGACGGAGGCCGATCCTTCGCCGGCCCTCGCGAAGCACGCCGCGCCGGCCGGGCCCGTGCACCAGCCTCCACCGCCTCCGCCGCCTCCGCCGCCCCTGCCGTCGCAGACGGAGCTCCCGCCTGAGATCCCCGGCGAGGTCGCCGGGCCCTGGATGGATGCCGGCCTTCCCGAGCCGGCCCCTCAGCGCGCCGGGTCCTGGCGCGAGATCGAGCTGGACGCCGGCGATCCCGAGCCGGCTCCCGCGTTCGGCGGGTCCTGGAGCGAGGTCGAGATGGCCGCGGGCCTCCCAGTACCTGCCGTGCCGGCGCCCGACGTTGCGCCGGAAGAGGATCCCTTCTCCCTCCTGGCGACCGGTCCGGAGGAGTCGCCCTGGGAGGGCTTCAGCTTCGAGGAGGCTCCACGCAGTCCGGCGGCTCCCGAGCCGGCAGTGGTGCCGGAAGAGGCTCCGTTCGCTTCGATGCCGCCCATCGCGGCAGCGCCGCCGCCGTCCGCCACGATTCGACGTCCATCGGACGCCGCCGCCAAGAGGGAACCCAGGCGCCACGAGGCCAAGGCGTGGGGCTGGCTCCAGGCCATCGCCTTCGCCGGGCTCCTCGCGCTGGCCGTCGTAGCAGGGCTCGGCATCCTTTCGCCGGGCCTCGGCGTCGACGCGGGCCACGACCCGGTGGAAGTCGTCGCCGATTCGCTCGCGATGGGCCTCTATCCGTCCGCCAGCGCCGATGGGGCGAATCGGGTCTACGTCGTCGGCCTCGTCCGCTTCGACGGCGAGAGGCCCGCGGGGAAGCGGGTCCACGTGGAAGCCGAGCTGCGCGATCGGGCAGGGCGGACGTTCGCGAAAGCGGAGGGCTGGGCGGGCGGCGCCGCAGAACAGAACGCCGAGGCGGGCGATCCCGCCCCTGCGCTCCTCGAGAGCCTGCCGAACGGCGACGATCGCTTCGTCGTGGTCTTCCCGACCTCGAGCGTGCCGTCAGGCCCCATCAGGGCCCGGGCCGTCGCCACCCTCGTCGACGCCGCCGAGCTGCCGCGCGTCGGCGACCTCTAGCGGCAATCCCGCTCAACCTTCGCGGCGATCGTCCTTCCGGGGCGACCGGCTCCGCGACAGGCGCACCCCGATCGCTTCGCCGAGCGCCGGTACCTTGACGGCTCCGAAGATCAGGAAGACCACGAAACCGATGATGAGCAGCTCACCGAGATTGGGAAGCACCATGGGAACGTCTCCTGGATCGCGACTCTACCACGAACGGTTCCACCGCACCGATCGCCCCATGATCTACGCCCACCGGGGCGCGAGCGCGATGCAGCCGGAGAACACCTGCGCCGCCTTTGCCCTCGCTTCCCGTCAGGGCGCCGACGGGATCGAGTGCGACGTGATGCGTGCCCGAACCGGCGAGCTCGTGGTCTGCCACGACGAGCGCCTCGATCGCCTGGCAGGCCTTTCCGCCGAGGTGCGCGATCTCTCCCTGGAGGAGCTCAGGCAGGTGAAGGTGCTGGCAGACCGCTTCGCCGGAACGGCGGAGACGGTGCCGACCCTCGAGGAGGCGGTCGGGTCGGCGGGCCCGGACCTCGTCTGGAACGTGGAGCTCAAGGTCGACCGGGACGAGGAGGCGGAGCCCCTCGCCCGAGCGGCGGTGAGGGAGCTCGAGCGCCTCCCGCTCGCCGGTCGAGTGATCGTGAGCTCCTTCCACCCCCTCGCCCTCCTCACGGTTCGCAAGGAGGCGCCGAGCCTGCCCACCGCGTACCTGTGGGAAGGCCGGGGCGCGGTCTGGCATGCGCTCTGGGGCAAGCTCTGCGGATCGGCCGCCCTCCACCCCGAGGCCTCGCTGGTGACGGAGCCTCGGATGCGAGCGTGGCATGGCTCGGGCAAGCTCGTGAACGTCTGGACCGTCGACGATCCGGACGAGCTGCGGCGCCTGTCGAGCCTCGGCGTCGACGGCGTGATCACGAATCGGCCCGACGTCGCGCTCGAGGTCCTTAGAGGAGGCGGATCGGCGCGAAGCGGGCGGCGTCGCAGGACGTGAGCACGTAGCGGACGCCGTTGTGCTCTCCCACGAAGCCCGCGGGGATCCCGGGGCCGTGGAGGTGGCCGTAGGCACAGACCGCCGGCCGGTAGGCCTCGATGATCGGGCTGAAGCGCGTCGGCTTCGGTCCGGCGTACACCGGAGGAAAGTGCATGCATGCGACACGGATGGTGTCAGGATCGCGAGCGAGGACCTCGGCGGCCTGGACGCTGGCGCGGAGCCTGCCGAGATCCCGTTCCACCACGTGGGGTTGGTAGCTCTCCATGTCCAGCTCCGGATCGTAGCCGCCCCCCGGCAGCTGCGGCGCCTCCGGGACGGTCCAGCCCCGGACTCCGGCGATCACGTAGGGGCCTTCGCGCAGGGCGCTCCCGTTGTGGAGGAAGCCCACGATGCTGGGGAAGGGGGCGAGGAGCGTGCCGAGCTTGGTGCGGCTGTCCGGCCACCAGAAGTCGTGGTTCCCCTTGAGGAGCACCTTCCGGCCCTGCCGCTCGTGGATCCAGGCCAGATCCTCCTCGACCTCGGAGGGGCGGGTGGCCCACGAGGTGTCGCCGAGGACGAGCACCAGGTCGGACGGCGCTACCGCCTGGTCCCATGCCTCGGCGAGAGGACGCGGATGGTCCTTCCAGCCGAAGCGATCCATCCGCTTGCCGCGTGCCGAGGGGAGATGAAGGTCGCCGATCGCAAAGAGCCGCAAGGAGGAGCCCCTCTCTCCGCCCGGGGAAACCGCTGCGGGCGGCGCCATCCTGCATTTGCCGCCGCGGTTGTAAAGGGGATCGGCGTTCTCGAGGGCGCCCTCTGGGCCTCAGGCGTGGACGGGCCGGCGGATTCTCCCCGGGCTCTGATCGCGGCGCTGGAAGGGCACGAACGCCAGGCCGAGCGCTACGCCGAAGAGCGCGTGGCCGGTGATCATCCGGCCGATCGGGATCCCCTGGATCATCGGCCCCGCCGCCATGGCCGGCCCGATAGCGTAGGACATCACCGCCCACGCGACGAAGGCCCACGCGATGGCCGCGAAGAACGTCAGGCCCTTCGGCTCGCCGTGGATGACCGCGGCGAAGAGCACGCCCCAGCCCATCGACACGCCGAGGTGGATCAGGAGGCTGACGAGGATCGCGCCCGGCGCGTTCGAGAACACCGCGTCGCCGAACAATCCGACGCCGGCGAGGCGGGCGACGAGCCACGGATCGCTGTCCGGAAGCCCCACGAAGATCAGGTAGAAGCCCAGCACCAGGCCGGCGACCAGGCCGGCGAACGCTCCGCCGAGGAGCAACCGGAGAAAGTTCTTCATCGCGACCTTGGCCATCGACCGAGCCTCCCGACGAAGACGTTGGGGCCGTCGGGGAACCTTGGGGAGTGCGGGTCGCTTTGCGGGCGAGGGGTGCACATGCGCCGGTTCATGGACAGGATCGAGTTGTCCAATGTCCGACTCTCCCGAAGCGCAAGGGACGAGGCCCCCAGGAGGAACCACCATGGCGATCCAGGACAACCCGAAGACACCCAGTGAGCCGAAGGCGGAGCGTCGGGGCGGAATGACCGTCCAGGAGGCCGGCCGCAAGGGCGGCGAGACAGTGCTCCACCAGCGCGGCCCGAGTTCTTCGCCGAGATCGGTAAGAAGGGCGGGCAGAAGGTCCGCGAGCTGATCAACGCGGGAAAGAAGGGCGCCCAGAACAAATAGAGACATTTCGACTGGCCCGATTCCGGCGCGAGCGCCGCCGGATCGCCTTTGGGGGAAAGCATGAGCCGGGAGCTGGAAGGGATCCGCGTCGCTTGCCTCGCCACCAACGGGGTCGAGGAGGTCGAGCTCGACGAGCCGATGAAGGCCTTCGAGGCCTTCGGCGCCACGGTGGAGCTCCTCGCGCCGGAGGCGGGCAGGATCCAGGCCCTGCGGTACTTCGAGAAGGGCCGGACGTTCGAAGTCGACCGGACGATCGAAGCAGCGGATCCCAGCGAATACGACGCGCTCTTCCTGCCGGGCGGGACGATGAACGCGGACGCGCTGCGGCGGAGCCCGGACGCCGTCGAGTTCGTCCGGGACTTCTTCGACGACCAGCGGCCCGTGGCGGCGATCTGCCACGGGCCGTGGATCCTCGTGGACGCGAATGTCCTCGCCGGACGGACGCTCACCTCCTGGCCGAGCCTGCGCCCGGATCTCCAGAACGCGGGCGGGCGTTGGGTGGACGAGGAGGTCCACGTCTCCGGAAACCTCGTGACGAGCCGCAAGCCCGCGGATCTGCCGCCGTTCATCGCCGCCGCGGTGGACGCCTTCGCCAGCCTCCCGGCAGCGGGACATGCGAGGGAGATCTACCGCGCCGCGCACGGCGCCGATCGCGTGGAGGAGGCGAGCCGGGAGTCGTTCCCGGCCAGCGACGCTCCCTCCTCCTGGTAGCGTCCCCGACGAAAACGAGACATCGTCCGGACGTCGCGGATCGGACGATCCAAGTACCTCGATTCACTGCCATTTTCCGGATGGTTCGATTTCGGAAGGTGGTCCCCGGGAGAGGGGCGGATTCCGTCCAGGGCGCCCTTGCCGCATCCTGGCGGAGGAAGCATTTACTGTCCCGTCTCTTGCCTCTGATGGAAGCGGCCTCGCATGGGCTGCCCGGGCAGGAGCCTGTGGGGGACTTGGAATGGAGGAGATTTTCCATCCGGCCGAACGAGAGTCGCCGACCGCGCCGATCGCCGAGGCGCAGAACATCGCGCTGTCCACCGCGCTCGAATCGGGTCCGTCTTCGCCGAGAGCGGTGGCAGAGCGCGTCTCCTCTGCGGCCGCCTGCGATCTCGTGGTCGCCGCCGATCTCGACGCGCCCTTCATCGGCCCGGGGTCGGTCTTCGGAAAGGGGATCGCCGACGAGGCGGCCTGGCGGACCGCGATCCGCGTCGCCGCGGCGGTGGCGAACGCGGCGCCGCGGCCACGCGGGGAGGGGTGGTCGAGCTCTCTCGCCGAGCTGACCGGAGGCCGCGGCGACGCGGCGATCCTCGGGCAGGCGAGGAGCGTGATCGTGATCCTGCGCGCCGAGGGTGGCAGGCCGCGGACCCTGGTCGTCGCGGCGCGGAAGGAGGCCGACTTCGGCGACGCCGAGCGCCGCGCGATGACGGCGGCGGCCGCCAGGCCCGAGGCCCGCGATCCGGTGATCGTGGCGGCGCTCGAGGCGGTGGCGAGCAGGACCGGCGTCCCCCTGGGCCTGCTCCACAGCGGCAAGCTGATGTGGGCGGCCGGTCCGCTCTGGAGAGCCCTCGGCCTCGAGGGAGGCGCGCGCCTCGGGAGGGCCTTCGCTCACGGCGGCGCTCCCGCCGCGGCGATGCGCCTCGAGGACGCCGCCAAGACCACCGGCCCCGGCGCGGACCTGGACGTCACCTCGCTTCCGGGCGAGCTGCAGCTCCTCCAGGCCACCCGGCCCGCGGACGTGGCCCGCAGCGCCAGGCTCGACGAGCTGGGGAGGCGCTGGCGCCTCTCTCCGGCGGAGCGCGCCGAGCTCCAGCACCTGATGCTCGGGCTCTCCTGCAAGGAGGCGGCGGCGCGGCTCAGCGTCTCGCCCGAGACGATCCGCGGGAGGCGCAAGCAGATCTACCGCAAGGCGCGGGTGGGTGGCGCCGGGCCGCTCCGGGCGCTGCTGGACGGCGTCACCGAGGACGAGGAGCCGGCGCCGGCCCAGTCCGCCGCATCCGCCTGACGCACGCGGCGGACCGACGGGCGAGCTACTCGGCCTTGGTCAGACCGAAGCGGAGCGTGGCCGCGCCCTTGCCGCCGCGAGGAAGCGCGGCCTCGTGGATGAGCAGCGAGAGCTTCCGGGTGCGGGGCGCGAAGACCCACGCGTAGGTCGAGGGATCGTAGGCGGCGGTCACCTGCGGATCGTCGCCGAGCTCCTTGGGGACCTCCACCTCCACGAAGAAGAGCTCCACCAGGCGACGGGAGGCGTCGGCGTCGACGTTGTCGTAGAGGGCCGAGAGCTGCGCGCCGGGCCGGATCTCCGCCATGTAGTCGCTGGCGACCGCAGTGGGGAGCCGCTCCGCCGGGATCTGCACCGTGATCTGGTGGTTCGCCACGGTCGCGCGGACGGGGGCCTTCCGCGGCTGGGAGGCCTGCACCGGGAGCTTCGCCGTCGGATCGCCCCAGAGGTCGAAGGAGAGCGCGGCGCGCAGGGTCTTGCGCCAGTCGGCGTGGCCGCGGCGCTTCTTCAGCTCGACCGTCGCCAGCAGGTAGTTCCGGGCGCTCGCGAGGGCCTCGCCTGCTGTCTCGCCCCCGTGGAGCTGGGCGTTCAGGTACGCGCGGGCGAAGCCAGAGCCGCTCGCCGAGTAGACCGCCATGTAGGTGCCGATCACCGCGTTGGCACCGCGCTCCACCAGGAGGTAGGGGTCGGAGCGGTCCAGGGTGTAGCAGCCCTGGAGAAAGTAGGTCGCAGGCGGCAGCGGCGACTCGGGGGCGGGGAGGGCGTCGTCGTCGAGGGTGAGGTCGCGGGGATGGCCCTCCCAGAGCACCAGGCCGTGGCCCGGTAGCTCCTTCCGGATCAGCTCGGGGGTGATCTCCTCCCGATAGTAGGACTCGACCTTGACCCCCGAGTTGGCGAGCTCGGAGGAGGTGGTGCGGCTGATCGCCTCGCCGAGGACGAACTTGCGGTCGGCGTTGGCCAGGATCAGGGCGCCGTTTCCGTCGGTCTTGTCGCTGACGCCGTGGAGGATGCGCGCGATCCACCGGGAGAGGTCGAAGACGTCGAGGGCCGCGAGCCTGCCGACGGCCCGATCGGCGGCGAGGCCCTGCCGGGTCACGAAGGACGGGATCTTGTGGACGCGGGGGCTGTCGGCGCCCTTGGCCACCTGGTCGATGTCCTCCATTTGGCCCATCGGGACCGCGATGTGGTCGCCGACGATCGTGACCGCGTCGAAGGGCCCCTTGCCGGTGGCCTCGAGGGCGGTGGCGGCCTGCTCGGGCGAGCGACCGCCCCCGGGGCCGGCGCCGACGTACGCCAGGGCGGCGCCCTTGCCCAGCACGTAGGGGAGCGCGCCCACCGAGAGCCTGGGCGGCGAGAAGGGGCCCTCGGCGTCGGAGGGTGCGGCGACCACGAGGTGCCGCGCCGAGGCGACCCGATCGTTGTAGGCCTTCAGGGCGTCGTCGCCGGAGAGGACCCGGACCCTGCCGCCGGAGGCGGAGGCGAGACGGGTCTCGTCGCCGGTGCCGACGAAGACGACCTCCTTTGCGCCGAGGTGGCGGGCGAGCTCTCCGGCCTCGCGGACCGTGGCAGGGAGATCGCCGCTCGCGATCAGGAGGGGAGCCGAATCGGCGGCGGCGAGGGCGGCGGCGGCGAGGGCGGCCGAGAAGTCGGTGCCGTCGGCCACGTAGACGGCGGGGGCCTTGGAGGCGGGGCCGAAGGCCGCCTTGGCCAGCGCGGCGCCGAGCTCCTCGTCGGGGGCCTCGATGCGCTGGACCTTGCCGGGGATCTTGAGCGAGGCGGAGGAGCTCCCGGGCGGGCCGATCCAGACCACCTTCTTGGGCTTGAGGCGTTGGAGGAGCTCCTCGGTCCAGCGTTCCTCGCCGCCGGTCCAGAGCAGGACGGGCGGCAGGGTGGCCGCAGCGCCGGAGCCCTTCGACGCGGGCTTCGCCGAAGCCGCGTAGGCGGGGAGCGTCCGCTTCCACGACGAGCCGTAAATCAGCACGACGTCGGCGTCGAGGGCCGCTGCGGCGGGCGAAGCGATCAGGAGGCCTGCGGCGAGGGCGGCCATCGACAGGGCCCGCCGCGCCGCGGCTCGCGCGGCTTCGCTCGATCCAGGGCGCGCGGTTCGGAGGACGGGATTCATGGAGTCGCCTCGCTCGTGGTCACGGGCTTCGCGACCTTCCAGTGGAAGCTCACCGAGCCGACGCCGTCCCGCACCAGGAAGGGGCGATCGCCATGGGCGAGCTTCACGTATCGCGCCGGGAGCTTGCCCCACTGGTCGCGGGGGACCGACATCGGAGCCCAACGCCCGCCGCTCTTCACCTCCACCCAATGGGCGAAGCGGCTCTTCGCCTTTGCGCGGCCCACCTCCACGCCGATCACGGGCCGCGACGGGACGCCGCTCGTGCGCAGGAAGGTCGCGAAGAGGCGGTCGAGTCCCTTGTCGGAGGCGTGGCCGGTCCGGACCGCCTTGAGAACGGTCTTGCTCCCGTCCGGCTTGCGCCGGAAGCCGGAGGAGGAGAGTGCCCAGGCCAGCTTGATCGCGTCGTCCTCGCCCTCGACGAGCTTGGGGCCCGCGAAGCCGATCAGCTTCTCGCGGACGATGGGCGAGGTCGACTGGAGCTGCTTGGTGGGGCGCAGCCAGACCCGATCGTCCTCGGGGGGCTCGCCGCCCTTCGAGACAGGGACCGGAACAACGGGGACCGTGGACGCGACCATGGCCGCCGTGAACTCGTAGGTGATGCGCCTCGGGCCTTCGAGCTTCGGGTAGGTGAGGACGGCGAGGCGGTTCCCGTCGCGCATCACCTGCTCCACCCGGAAGCCACGGCCGAGGATCTTCTCGTTCGAGATGGTCTGGTGCTCGTCCGACTGCGCGAGGGGGAGCTCCAGGTAGGCGTCGCCGCCGTTGCCCACCACGCGGATCGAGAGGCGGACCACGCGGGTGAGGGGCGCCGGCGCCTCCTCCTTCGCGAGCTCCTGGGCCTTGGCGGCACAGCCGCCGATCGCGAGCGAGAGGAGGAACGCCAAGGCGGCGTGGGGGCGACGCGTCCTCATCCGACCTTCTCCAGAGCGGGGGTCGCTTCGGGCAGCGGCCGCGGCCGGAGCTCCCGGGCGACCTCCTTCGCGAGCTCGATCCGCTGGTCCACGCCGAGGCTCCAGGTGTCGACCCGCTCCAGCATGGTGAGGGGGCCGAGGAGCCCCTGGAAGTTGGCGATCTGGATCGCCAGGCCCGGCCTCGCGTTGAGCTCGAGGAGCAGCGGCCCCTGCGTGGCGTCCAGGACCACGTCGACCCCGATGTATCCGAGGCCCGTCATCTCGGCGCTGACCGCCGCGATCCGCAGGATCTCCTCCCACCTCGGGACCTGGACGCCGATCACGCGATTGCCCGTGTCCGGATGGGTCTCGACGAGGCGGTTCGACTGCACCGCGTGGTGGGTGCGGCCCGTGGCGAGATCGATCCCGGCCGCGATGGCGCCCTGGTGGAGGTTGGCCCTGCCGTCGCTGCGGCTCGTGGGCAGGCGCAGCATCGCGAGGGCGGGAACGCCCTTGAAGACGATGACCCGCACGTCGGGGACGCCGCCGTAGGCGATCTGGCCGAAGACGGGGTGGAGCTGCACCCGGTACTCGACCATCGCACGGTCGGTGGTGCCGGAGAGGGAGTAGAGGCCCGAGAGGATCCCGCTCACGTAGTGGCGGACCTCGGCCTCGTCGAGGCGGACGCCCGAGCTCTTCACGTAGCTCGGGCCGTCGCGGTCGACGACGACCAGCACGCCGTTGCCCATGGCCCCGCGGACCGGCTTGATCACGAACTCGCGGTAGGGCGCGAGGAGCTCGGGGAGCTCCCGGAGGTCGCCGTGGGCTTCCACGACGCCGTAGAGCTCGGGGGCGGGGATCCCGTTCTCCAGGCAGAGGGCCTTGGACCTCAGCTTGTCGTCGACGAGCGGAAAGAGCCGCCGCGGGTTGTGCTTGGAGATGAACCGGGCGTTTCGGGCGTTGATCCCGAGGACGCCGGCGCCCTTGAGCTTGTCGAAGAGCCCGAACATCAGTGGGCCCGCTCCAGCCCCCCCTTGCGGAAGGCGCGGAACCTCGTCCACTCGCTCAGGCGGTAGCCCGTGTAGCGGCCCAGGAGCAGCAGGATCGCCATGGTGACGAGGTGGATCTCGGGGAAGGTGAAGACGAAGTGCTGGAGGCTCTCGTTCGCGATCACCCAGTAGCCGCTGGTGGCCACGACCATGGTGCCGGCGACGAGCTTCGCGGCGTTTCGAGGGCCCTCCTCGACGATGGCGATGGAGAGGCGCTCGATGGTCATCGTGATGATCACGATGGGGAAGAGCGCGATCGAGAACGCCTTGTCGCTGCCCAGGTGCTCCGCCGAGATCATCAGCCCGGCGATGATCAGGATCACCAGGGTGAGGAGGAAGGAGAGGCGTGGCACCATCAGGAGCTGGGCGCGGTTCAGCAGGTGCCGCCCCACGTAGCCCACGGCGACCACGAGGCCGAAGAGGACCAGGCCCCAGGGGACCCCGGACTCCCGGAAGGCGAGGGAGATCAGGATCGGCATGAAGGTGCCGAAGGTGGGCACGCCGATCAGGTTGCGGAAGATCGTCACCACCAGCGCGCCGAGGGGCACGAGGAGGAGGACCTGGAAGAGCAGGCGGGTCTTCACCGGGAGTGAATAGAGCGAGAGCTTGTCGAGGAGCCGGTCCGACTTCTCGATCTTGCGCTGGTAGATCTGAAACTGCGCCTCGCGCTCCCGGAGCATCGAGACCTTGAGCGAGGCCCTCTCGACCCCCACCGGATCGAGGGGCGCGGCGTCGCCGACGTGGAGGACCAGGCGCTCGCCCAGGGGCTGATCCAGCCCGAAAAGCGGATCCATCGGCCAGAAGCGCCCGTCCAATCGCGCCTCGACCCAGTGGGTGACCTCCGCGCTCCCCTTCTCCGACAGGGCGACGCCGGCGACGACCTGCGCCGGGATCCCTACCGCACGGAGAAGGGCCACCTCGGCGCGGGCCTTGCCGTGGCTGCCGCCCCGCTCACGCTGGAGCACGGCGAGGGCGTCCTGGGGGCCGTCGTGGCCGTCGGTGGTCTCCACGTCGCCCACGATGAACTCGTGGATCTGGCGGACGGCCTGTGCGCGATCCGCCCGAGAGATCGCGAGCTCCTCGAGGAGGGACGCGACCTGCTCGGCGTCGCTCTGGATCGCCTCCTCGGGGGAGAGGAGCGGCGCGAGCTGCCGGGCCTCCGCCTCGCCCATGGGCGGGAGCGACTTCGGCAGCTCCGTGTGTGGCGAGGGGAGGAGCTGGGCCGAGAAGCGGTAGGTGAGGCGCGAGCCGTCGTCGAGCTTGCCGAGAGCGACCGCGACGCGGTTGCCCTCGCGGGGGCGGATGAAGAAGCGCATCCCCTCCGCCGAGACGCGCTCGTCGTAGATCCGCTGACCTGGGCCGTCGGCCGGGAGGAAGAAGGTGATCCGGGTCTTGTCGTCGGGGTTGGTGAGCCGGACCTCCATCTGCACCGACCAGCGGTCGGGCGCGGGTTTGGGGACCAGCTCGTAGCCCAGACCGATCACCTTGTAGGCGATGAGGCCGGCGGCGATGAGGATGAAGCCGACTGCGACGGCGATGAGGCGCGAAGACACGGGTGGATTATCTCACAACTCGAAGCACGCTGCGCGAAACGCCCGCACCCCGCCGGCTTCTTCTTCGAGCCGTGTAGGGTGCGGGCGTACGTGCGAGCCTACGGATGAGGCGTCGGCGCGGGGATCGCCGCTGCGGCCTTCGGCTCGACGCTCGCCGGAGCATCGGCGGCCTTTCGCCTCAGGACGGAGATCGCCTGCCGGCTCGCGACCTCGCTGCCGTCGCGGGCCACTACCACCACGTGGTTTGCGCCTTCCTTGAGGGGGAACTCGGCCTTGATCCGCAGGGGGCTGCCGTCCTTCGCCCCTGGGGCGAAGAAGACCTTCTTGTCGTTCACGAAGACGTAGACGTCGCGGAGCTGCGGATCGAGGACCGTCCCGCTCAGCGTGTAGCGCGTGCCGTCCACCGCGATGCCGCCGGTGGAGGTGTCGACGTCCAGGCGGATCTCCGGGGGCACGCGGCCGAGGGCGAGGCCGACGTTTGCGAACGAGGGCTTTCCGCCGTCGACGACCTTCTGGTCGGAGCCGAGCTTCACGAAGCCGATCCGCCCCTTCTGCCACTCCACGCGGGCCCAGCCCTCGAGGCGGCCGTCCACGGGGAGCGAGGCTCCCTTGCCCGCCGTGGCAAGCACCAGCGCGTCGTCAAGGGGCGCGGCCCGCACGACGATCTCCTTGTCCTGCTGGGGCCGGACGAAGCCCTTGGCCGCCTGGACGAGCAGCGGATCGCTGGTCACCGGGATCTCGAGCTTCTCCACCACGATCTCCTCGAGCTTCTCGTCGAAGACCAGGAGCTGGACGGGCATGGTCGGCTCGGCGTAGCCGGCCTTGAGCTCGAGCTCGAAGGTCGCCCGGGCGGTGGCGCCGGGGGCGAGCTCGCCGAGCTTCTGCCGGCCCTTCTCGATGAAGATCTTCTCGTTGCCCTTGTTCTTGATGGAGGCGTAGGTGGTCTCGCTGCTCACACCGGCGCCGACGTTCTTCACGTCGACCACGAGCGAGAGCTTCTGGCCCGGCCGGCTGCGGCCGTCACCGCTGCCGCTGCGCTCCACCACCTGCCAGCCGTAGGCGAAGCGCGGCTTGGCGAGCTCCGCCACGTTGATCTCGCTGCGGACGTCGTCGAAGGCGTGCCCGTCGGCGTCCTGGAGCTTGACCACCACGGCGTCCCGCCGCGAGGCCAGCGCCTTCGGCAGCTCCACGGTCGCGGTCCAGCGCTTGGTCTGGCCGGGTCCGACGCTGCCGATCAGGAACTCGCGGCGGTCGAGGAGCGGGTTGCCTTCGCTCTCGGTCCAGGCCCGGAGGCGGTGGATCGGCGCGTCGCCCTGGTTCGTCACCGAGAGCACGAGATCCAGCTTGTCGCCTGCGTGGGACACGGAGGAGGGCGCGGGCTGCAGGGTCGCGACCACCTTCGGCGCCTTCGCGCCGGCAGCCGCAGGGGCCTTCGTCCAGTCGACGCCGAGGTTGGCGATCGCCTTGTCGATTCGACCCTCTTCCTCGGCGGAGCGGCCGTTCACGAACGGCGTCATCTTGGCGAGGATCTGCGAGCGCGTGCCGAACGGGGCCGCGCCGAGCAGATCGCGGGCGAAGCGCACCTGGTAGTCCTCGACGAAGTCGTCGGAGAGCTCCTCCTCCTCCGCATCCTCGTCGTCGAGCGCCGCCTCGCCGTCCTTGGTCTTGGGCTCGTCGCGCAGGTAGCGCAGCGAGTAGAGCGGCTTCTGGTCGGGGTCGTTCTTCTTCGCCTCGGGGCGCTCGGTCGGCTCCTTGGCGAAGAGATCGGCCGGGTTCGAGAGGTGCCGGTCGAGATCCTGCTCGCGCATGGTGCGGATCGGCGCGAAGGCGCTCACGGCGTCCTTGTCCACCCGCGAGGCTACGAGCTCGACGTCCGGCGTGATCCCCGTCTCCTGGATCGAGACGTCGCCGGGGGTGAGGTACTGCGCGATCGTGAGCTTGAGCGCCGACTGGTCGGGGAAGTCGTAGAGCACCTGCACCGAGCCCTTGCCGAAGGAGGTGCGGCCCACGATCACCGCGCGGTCGAGGTTCTTGAGCGCGCCGGCGACGATCTCGCTGGCGGAGGCGGAGCCGCCGTTCACGAGCACGGCGAGGGGGAGGTTCTTCTCGAGGTCGGGGTTCCCCTGGTCGGTGGCCTTCTTCACCTCGCGCAGCTTGTTGCTCATGCCCACGGTGGTGACGATCGTGCCGGAGTCGACGAAGGTGTCGGAGACCTGGATCGCCTGCTCGAGGAGGCCGCCGGGGTTGCCGCGGAGGTCGATCACCAGGCCCGCGAGCTTTCCGCCGGCCTCGGTCTTGAGGTCGCGGATCGCGGCCTGGAGGTCGCGCGACGTGTTGCCCTGGAAGCCCTTGAGGCGGACGTAGCCGATCTTGTTGGTGAGGAGCTTCGAGACCACCGACTCGATCTCGATCCGGGCGCGGGGGAGCTCCATCAGCTTGGGCTCGGCCCAGCCCTTGCGCTGCAGGAGCACCTTGATCTTGGAGCCCGGCTTGCCGCGGAGCCTCTCCGCCGCCTCGGTGACGTCCATGTTCACGGTGGACTCGCCGGCGATCTGGAGGATCTTGTCCTTCGGCTTGATCCCGTACTTGGAGGCCGGGGTCGGGTTCTCCTTGGTCCCCTTGAGGACCTTCACCACGGTGAGCTCGCCGTCCTTCATCGCGATGATGAAGCCGAGGCCGCCGAACTCGCCCTTGGTGGAGAGCTTCATCTCCTTGAAGTATTCGGGCTTGAGCAGGACCGAGTGCGGGTCGAGGGAGGAGAGCATCCCGTTGACGAGGGCGTACTCGACGTTGCGGAGCTCGTCGGCGGTGTGGCCCTTGTCCAGGTTCTTCTGGACGAAGCCCATGATCTGCCCGAGCCGCAGGCTCATCTTGAAGATCGAGTCGACGTCCGCGATCGAGAACGTCGCGGACTTGCCGCCGACGTTCACCTTGAGCTCGCCGGAGTCGACGTCGCCGTCCACCATGACCTCGGGCACCTGCTTCTCGACCGCATCGAGGCTGTCGATCAGCATCTGCTTCGGCTGGATCCGGCTGGGGTCGAAGTAGTTCTCCTTCACCTGGAGGACCACCCGGTTGAAGACCTTCAGAGACGCGAGGTCGGGGGTCTCGTCGGCCGCTGGGGAGGAGGGCTCGGCCCTCGCCTCGGAGAGGAACGGAGCGGCCAGGCGATCCCCGGCCGAAAATCCCCAGGCCCCGATGAGGGCAAGGAGGGCGGCCGCGCGGGCGGCAAATCGAATCATCCTGGGGCTCCCGGCAATTGCTAGGGATGCGGCGCACGGGACCAACGCCCCGTGGCACGGATCATAGGCAGCCGATCGACCGCCCTCAAGCAACAAGACGGCCGATCCGCTGGTTTCGACGATCTTCTCGCCGGGCCCGCGCAACGAGGGCGAGGGCTCGGACTCGGCTTCGAACACCCCGAGTCGGAAAATCGATCCAGGCGGACGCAGAGCGAGCCAGGAGCCGGCTGAAATGGGCTCCTAGCGCTGGGCCCGGCGCTCCGTCCATTCGACCACGCGGGCACAGGCGCCCGGGCCGTCCAGCGCCTCGATCTCCTGGATCCCGGTGGGCGAGGTGACGTTCACCTCGGTGAGCTTGCCGCCGATCACGTCGAGGCCCACGAAGACGAGGCCGTCGGCCCGGAGCTTCGGCGCAACGGTCCGCACGATTCGCCAGTCGGCCTCGTCGAGGGCCGTGCGCTCCGCCGTGCCCCCGAGGTGGAGGTTGTTCCGCTCCTCGCCAGGGCCGTGAACGCGCAGGATCGCGCCGAGGGGCTCGCCGTCGAGGAGGAGGATGCGCTTGTCGCCCTCCTTGGCCTCCGGGAGGTAGGCCTGCGCCTCGGTGCGGCTCCCGCCCGCGGTGGCCACCTCGATCAGCGCGTCCAGGCCCCGCATGCCCGCCTGGGCGAAGAGGATCCCGGAGCCCGCGTGCCCGTTCGGCGGCTTGAGCACCGCCTCGCCGTGCTCCTCCACGAAGCGGCGCACGAGGCGCCGGTTCGACGAGACCAGCGTGGGCGGGCAGAGCTCGGGGAAGCAGAGGGCGTAGAGCTTCTCGTTGGCCCCGCGGACGCCGGTCGGGTCGTTCACGACGAGGCAGCGCGAGCGGTCGACCCGATCGAGGATCCACGTCGCCTCGAGGTAGGCCTCGTCGAAGGGCGGATCGGTGCGGAGCCAGACCACCGGGAAGGCCGAGACCTCCCGGAGGACCGGCTCCGAGAGCCAGGCGAAGATCGCCGGCGCAGGCCGCACCTCCACCTGCCGCGCCACGACGAAAGGGCTTCCGCCCACGAGCGAGAGGTCGCGCGACTCGGCGAACCATAGGGAGTGGCCACGGGCCTGGAAGGCGCGCATGAGCGCGTAGGTGGTGTCCTTGTCCGGCGCGACCCGCTCGAGCGGATCCATCAGGAAGAGCAGCTCCATGAGCTCCAACCTCTCGCGAAGAGCGTCCTCCACACGGGGTGGAGGGGATGAGCCTTCATAGCGTTCGGCGCCGCCGTGCGCGAGGGAGACTGCGCCGCGCGACCTGGCCAACGTGCAGATCCACGCGGCGCCGCGCGCGGGGGCGGCGGATGGCCCACCCCCCGAATGGGGGGAGGAGCCTGCGGCGAATCATGGGCCCGGCGGCCGGAAAGCCGGTTGCGGCCCCGCGAGCGGGTCGCCATAACCCCCGGAGCCCGGCTGTTCTCCCGGCGCCGATTTTCGTGCGACCAGCCTGCGGGCCACGCATCCAAGCGACACCCAGACCCTTTCCGGCCCTCGCCGGCAGGAAGCCCATGTCCCTCGACCTCGACAAAGACTCTTCCCCGCCGATCACCTCCGTCGACGATCTGGTCGCCCGCCTCCGGCGCTCGGAGCGGCCGCGGGCCGACTGGAAGGTCGGCATGGAGCACGAGCTCATCGGAATGGTCGACGGCGGGCCGGTGCCCTACGAGGGCCTCCGCAGCATCCGCGGGGTCCTCGAGCGCTTCGGGCGCTTCGGCTACGAGCCCTACGCCGAGGAGGGGAAGGTCATCGCCGCCAGGAGGCCCGACATGACCCTCACGCTGGAGCCCGGCGGCCAGTTCGAGCTCGCCGGCAGGCCGTTCGGCTGCGCGCACGCGAGCCGCGAGGAGATCCTCCACCACACGGCGCAGATCAAGGCGGTAGGCCAGGAGCTCGGGATCCGCTGGCTGGGCGTGGGCTACCGGCCCTTCGGGACCCCTGCCGAGATGCCGTGGATGCCGAAGACCCGCTACGACGTCATGCGGGCCTATCTGCCGACCCGGGGGAAGCGGGCGGTGGACATGATGCTGATGACCGCCACGGTCCAGGCGAACTACGACTTCTCCTCCGAGGAGGACATGGTCCGCAAGATGCGGGCCGGCATGAGCGTCTCGCCGCTGGTGAGCGCGATGTACGCCAACTCCTTCCTCGTGAACGGGAAGGACTCGGGCTACGCCACCTTCCGCTACGACGTGTGGAACGAGGTGGATCCGGATCGCTGCGGGCTCCTGCCCTTCGTCTTCGAGGAGGACTTCGGCTACCGGCGCTGGGTCGAGTACGCCCTCGACGTGCCGATGTTCTTCGTGCGCCGCAAGGGCCGGTACCTGCCCGCCTCCCACCTGACCTTCCGCCGCTACATGAAGGAGGGCCTGGAGGAGCACCGCGCCACCATCGGCGACTTCGAGGATCACCTCACCACGCTCTTCCCGGAGCTCCGGCTCAAGAGCGTGATCGAGGTCCGCGGCGCCGACGTGGGGAGCACTGAGCTCAACGCGGCGCTCCCGGCGCTGTGGAAGGGGATCTTCTACGACGACGGTGCCCTGGACGCCGCCGATCGGCTGCTGGCCGGCATGGCCTTCTCCGAGCGCATGCAGCTCCAGAGGGACGTCGCCCGGCACGGCCTGCGCGCCTCGTGCTCGAAGGGCCACGTCCTCGACCTGGCCCGTGAGCTCTACGCCATCGCCTCCGAGGGGCTGAAGAACCAGGCCTGCCCCCACCTCGACGAGTCCGACGAGCGGGCGGAGCTGCGGGCGCTGGAGCCCATCCTCGAGAGCGGCCGAGCGCCCGTCGACGTGTGGCGCGAGCGGTGGCACGGGGATCTCGGCCAGGATCCCGCCAAGCTCATCGCCGCGATGGCGTATTAGGAGAGCCGGTTGCGGCGACTCTGCCGCGGAACCGGCAACTGGCTCCTAGCCGCGGCGTCGGCCCTCGAAGTAGGCGGGGTCGACCGAGAGCTTCTCGGGGAGGCGGTCGCGGCGACGCAGGGCCTCCTCCCGCCGGACGCTGAACCGCAGGGGGAAGCGGGGCGGCAGCTCGAGGTTCTTCGGGAGGTAGAGCGTGGCGCAGGCGGGCCCTCCGCCGGCCTTGCCGAAGAGCTCGAAGAGCGGCACGCGCAGGGTGCGCAGGCCCAGCGACTCCAGGGACTCGACGAAGGCGGCGCTCACGCCGTCGGGCACCAGGACGCCATTTTCCACCTGACGTGAATTGCCCGCGTACTTCTCGACCGCGTCGTCCCTGCCGATCGGTACGATCGCTCCAGCGCCGAGGCGGGACTCCACCCGGGCGCTCCCTTCGCCCCAGAGGCCGCCCGGATAGTGGACGAGCTTCGCACCGTCAATGCCGGGCCGCGCGCCGAAGTGCACCGTGTCTCCGTGGAAGTGCGGGTAGACGAGCTCGGCGAAGACGCGGGCGTCTTCGGGCACGCCGGCGAAGTCCGCTGCGCGCTCCACGCCCTCGCGTGACGAGCGCATGGTCTTGGGGCCGCTGGCGCCGTCGTAGTGGCCGGAGACGGTGTAGGTGAGGACGACCTTCTCGCCCACCACCGCGACGTCGGCCATCCCCTCCCAGCGGTGGGGGTTCGCCTCGACGGAGAGCTCGTATCCCCCGGCCTCGGCCATCGACTCCAGGAGCCGCAGGTAATAGGGCTGCTCAGCGAGGCGGTGGGTGAGCATGTTGGGCATCAGGGCGCGGAGCTTCCGTCCCTCCACCACTACCCACGGTCCGTTTGCGGCGAAGACACGGCCGGTGAGGATCTCGTCCATGTTGCCGAGGGCCTCGCCGCCGCCCTCGGCGCGGATGGTGCCGTCGGCCTCGACCCGGAGGTCGCCTTTGCCGAGGAACGGCTCATCCTCCGCCTCGAAGTCGAAGATCGCGTCGCCGCCGAAGTCGACGATCCCCTCGCAGATCCGCAGCCACTCGTCGTAGGCCTCGCGCGGCGAATACTCGAGGAAGGTGACCTCGCTCTTGTAGTTCGCGCCGGCCTTGTTGAGGGTCGCGGCGACGGGCGGGCGGACCGCCAGCAGCGGGCCGTAGACGTTGCGAAGTGCGTTCGACATCTTGCCCCTCCCGGGCATGTTCGCGCGCCCCCTCCGCCAGGAGCGGGGCGCGCCTGTTCACGGGGCGTGCAGCCGCCTTCGAGGCTACGGCAGCAGCTCGTCCAGCTTCGCGAGGGCCTGGTCGAGCTTCGAGGGATCGGGGCCGCCGGCCTGGGCCAGGTCGGGCTTGCCGCCGCCCTTTCCGCCGACCTCCTTGGCCATCTCCCTCACCAGGTCACCCGCCTTGATCCCCTTGGCGACGACGTCTGGCGTCGCGGCCACGAGGAGCACAGCCTTGCCGTCGGACTCGCCGCCGAGGGCGATGATGCCCGAGCCCAGCTTGTCGCGGAGCTTGTCGGCGAGCTCGCGGAGCGCCTGGGCGTCGCCCTCGGCGCGGGTCACGAGCACCTTCACGCCGCGGATCTCGCGGGCCTGTGCGAGGAGGTCGCCGGACTTCGCGGCGGCCAGCTTCTTGCGCGCGGCGTCGAGCTCCTTCTCGAGGTCCCGCATGCGCTTCTGGGCCGCGTCGATCTTGGAGGCCAGCTCGCCGGGGGCGGCGCGGAGGAGGCCGGCGGCGGCGCGGAGGTCGCGGTCGCGCTCCTGCACCCAGCGCAGCGCCCCTTCGCCGGTGACGGCGACGATCCGCCGGACCCCGGCGGCGATGGACGCCTCGCTGGTGACCTTGAAGAAGCCGATCTCGCCCGTGCGCGTCGTGTGGGTGCCGCCGCAGAGCTCGCGGGAGGCCGGGTGGACCTGGATCACCCGCACGGTCTCGCCGTACTTCTCGCCGAAGAGGGCCACGGCGCCGGAGGCCCGCGCCTCGTCGAGGGAGAGGAGCTGGGTGGTCGCCGCGGCGTCGTCGCGGATCATGCGGTTCACCCGCTCCTCCACGTCCTCGAGCTGCTCGGGGCTCGGCGCCTGGAAGTGCGTGTAGTCGAACCGCATGTGGTCCGGCGCCACCACCGAGCCCGCCTGCTTCACGTGCTCGCCGAGGACGTCCTTGAGCACCCGGTGCAGCAGGTGGGTGGCGCTGTGGTTCGCCTTGATCGCCCGGCGGCGCTCGCCGTCGACGAGGGCGTCCACCTCCTCGCCCACGTGGACGAGGCCGGAGACCACCTTGCCCAGGTGGACGATGAGATTGCCCGCGGGCTTCTGGGTGTCGCGGATCTCGATCCGCAGCTCGCCGCGGGAGCCGTCGATGCCGGGGCCGGCGAGGGCGCCCTCGTCGCCGACCTGGCCGCCGCTCTCGCCGTAGAAGGAGGTGCGATCGAGGATCACCTCCACCTCGTCGCCGGCTGTGGCGGAGGACACGCGCTGGCCGCCCTTCAGGATCGCGAGGATCTTGCCGCGGGTCTCCAGGGCCTCGTAGCCGACGAAGCTCGTCTCGCCCAGCTCGGTGGCGAGGCCGAGGTAGAGCGCGCCGACGGCGGCCTCGCCGGAGCCCGCGAAGGTGGAGCGCTCCCGCTGCGCCTCGAGGTGCGCCTCGAAGCCCTTCTCGTCGATGAAGAAGCCGTGCTCTTCGGCGATGATCCGGGTGAGGTCCACCGGGAAGCCGTAGGTGTCGTAGAGCTTGAAGACCACGTCGCCGGGGAGGAGCCGGTCGCCGCCCTTGCGCGACTCGATCTCCTCGCCGATGAGCTGCAGGCCCCGGCTCAGGGTTCGCCGGAACCCGGACTCCTCGTTGCGCGCCACCTCGAGGATCAGCTTCTCGCCATCGCGGAGCTCCGGGTAGGCGGCGTGCATCTCCGCGATCACCGCCGCGCAGACCTCGTGGAAGAAGAGCTTGTCCAGGCCGAGGGTGGTGCCGTGCCGGATGGCCCGGCGCATGATCCGGCGGAGCACGTAGCCCCGGCCCTCGTTGGAGGGGAGCACGCCGTCGGCCACGAGGAACGCAGCCGCGCGCGCGTGGTCGGCGACCACGCGCATCGAGGTCTTCTCGCTCTCGGGTGCGGTGTCGTAGGTCTTGCCGGCCACCCGCCCCACGGCGGAGATGATCGCCTGGAGCAGGTCGGTGTCGTAGTTGGTGCGCTTTCCCTGCAGCACGGCGGCGAGGCGCTCGAGGCCGGCGCCCGTGTCGATCGAGGGCCGCGGGAGCGCGCTCATCTTCCCTTGGGCGTCGCGCTCGAACTGCATGAAGACCAGGTTCCAGATCTCCATCCAGCGGTCGCAGTCGCAGGCCACGCCCTGGCACGGGCGCCCGGCGGCCTCCTCCTGGCAGGGGACGTCGGCGCCCTGGAAGAAGTGGATCTCCGAGCACGGTCCGCACGGGCCGGTCTCGCCCATCATCCAGAAGTTGTCCTTCAGGCCCAGGCGGATGATCCGGTCGGGGGCCACGCCGGCGACCTCGCGCCAGATGTCCTCGGCCTCGGTGTCCGCCGGGATCTCGGGGGTGCCCTCGAAGACCGTCACCGCCAGGCGATCCACGGGGATGGCGAGGACGGAGGTGAGGAGCTCCCAGGCGTAGGCGATGGCGTCGCGCTTGAAGTAGTCGCCGAAGGAGAAGTTCCCCAGCATCTCGAAGAACGTGTGGTGCCTGGCGGTGTAGCCCACGTTCTCGAGGTCGTTGTGCTTGCCGCCGGCGCGCACGCACTTCTGCGACGTGGTCGCGCGGTTGTAGTCCCGCTTCTCACGTCCGGTGAAGACGTCCTTGAACTGGACCATCCCTGCGTTGGTGAAGAGGAGGGTGGGGTCGTTCGCCGGCACCAGCGCCGAGCTGCGGACGGGGCGGTGGCCGCGCTGCTCGAAGAAGGAGAGGAAGGCCGAGCGGATCTCGGAGCCGGTGAGGGGAGCCTTGGGGGTGGCCATGAGGGACCTTGGTGGGCTGTTCGCAGCGCGAAGGCGCGTCGGAATCGAAGGCCTGTGCGTAACCGAGGCCGATTGCCGCGTCAATGACGTGCAAAGAGACGGTAGAGCGAGTTCAGGGCCTTGGGACGTCCAGGTCCACCCGCCAGCCGCCCTTCTCGCGGACCATGTGGACCCGACGCGTCTCGCCGCCGCTGGTCACCTCCAGGGCGGCCTTGTCGTCGCTCTTGGCGATCTCCTTCAGGTCGTCGATCGGGTGGGCGAGGCTCGCGCTGCCCAACACCGCCACCCGGGGATCGCTGGGGATCGCCCCGCCGGTGGCCTTCGCCCGCTGCTCGATGAGGGTGGTCAGGTCCTGCTGCGTACCGAGCGAGAGCAGATCCCACGCTCCTTCCACGTCCCGGGCCTGGACCTTCTCCACGAAGGTGCGAAAGGCCTTTTCGGGGGTGGAGGAGGGGCTGTCGCAGGAGGCGAGCAGCACGAGGAGGAGCGTCGCCGACGCCACGCGGAATCGAGTCTGCATCCTGGAGAAGCTATCATCCGGACCGGCGATCGGAGCCGACCCCATGCATCCCTACCTGAGAGGGCTTCGGCCCACCCTCCACATCTCCCACCGCGGCGGCGCCGCCCTGGCGCCCGAGAACACCCTGGTCGCCTTCCGCCAGGCGATCGACCGCTACTCCACGGCGATGCTGGAGCTCGACGTCCAGGGAACCGCCGACGGTGAGCTCGTCGTCTTCCACGACGACACCCTCGATCGGTGCACGGAGGCGAAGGGCCCCGTCGCAGAGCGGACCCTCGCCGAGCTCCGCGCTCTCGACGCCGGCTACCGCTTCACGATCGACGGCGGCGCCACCTTCCCCTGGCGGGGCCGCGGCGTGCGGATCCCGACCCTTCGGGAGGTGATCGAGGACTTCCCTGGAACGAAGCTCCACGTCGAGCTCAAGCCCGACCGCCCGGAGGTCGAGCCCGCCTTCGCCTCCCTCGTGAGGGGCGAGCCCGGACGCTTCTGCGTCGGCTCCGAGCACGATCGAGTGGCCCATCGCCTATCGGCGGCGCTGCCGGACGCTTGCCTCTTCTATCCGCGGATCGCCCTCACCGAGCTCGTGACCGCCCTTCGGCTCGGCATCGCGCCGCCTCGGGACGATCGCTTCCTGGTGATCGACATGCCGCTCTCCTACGACGGGGTCCGCTTGGTGAGCCGCGATCTCCTCGAGAAGGCCGCGGCGCTGGGCAAGTGGGTGAACGTCTGGACGGTGGACGACCCCGAGGAAATGCGGCGGCTCGTGGACGAGGGGGTGGGCGGGATCATGTCGGATCGCCCCGATCTCCTCAGGGAGGTGCTGGACGAGGCGGAGGCAGGTTGAGATACAGGCCGGCCGGCATGTAGGCGCGTCCGCCCGTGTTGATCCGAGCCACACCCGTTCCCGAGCGGAGCCTCGATGAATCCCGAGACCATCCTCCTGATCGCCCGCTTTCTCGACCTCGTCTCGTGGCTCGTGATCCTTCGGGTCATCCTCTCCTGGGTGATCCGCGATCCGGCCAACCCGATCGCGCGCCTGCTCGGCACCCTCACCGACCCGCTCCTCCGCCCGCTCTCGCGCGTCCTAACGTTCGGCGGCCTGGACCTCGCGCCGATGGCGTTCCTGCTCGTGCTGGGCGTGATCAAGCGCCTCCTGCTGGAGCAGGCGTAGCGGCGCCGCCTCCGGGAGCCCGCCCGTCTCCAGCAGTTGGCCGATGAGCCGGCCCATCCGGTCGGATGCACGGCGGATCGCGGCCACCCGCCGGAGGAAGCGCTGTCCCTGCTCGTCGTGGGGCGCCAGCGTCTCGAGGAAGCCGGCGTTCGCGACGATCGAAGCCAGGGGGTTGCGCAAATCGTGGGAGACCACGGCGAGGCGCTCGTCCCGCTCGGCTACGCCCCGGCGCGCCGCCTGCTCGCGGGAGGAGGTCCGGGCGTGCGCGAAGACCGCCGCCCAGCGGCCGGCGAGCTCCCCCAGCGCCCTGGCGATCGCGCGGAGCAGCGAGCGCGCGAAGCCGAGCCGCACCGGATCGCCTGCCGAGATCGAGGTGACGACCGTGCCCGCGTCGCCGCTCCCGTCGTACCTCACCTTCGCAGCGAGCCAGATCTCGTCGCCGCGCTTCGCCTCGGCGAGGCCCGGACGGTCGGCGGCCTGGCTGGCCACGCGAAGCCACTCGGCGGGGGAGGGCAATGGGACCCAGGCACCGCTGGAGAGCCGGAGCCTGCCCGCGCCGTCCGGAGCGAGGACGCCGACGTCGAGTCCGGCGTCCGCGAGGCACTCGTCGAGGATGCCGGCGACCGCGCCGCTCGCCCAGGGGGCGGCGATCGAGATCGATGGGTCGCGCACGTCGGGCGGGCGCCCTTTTTCCAGGCACCTCGTACTGTCCGAATTCCCTTCCATGCCCCCCTCCCACGCCCGAGGGAGAGAAGCATCGCATGAATCGACCGGGGCTCGGGAGGGGTCCACGGCGGCCCGTTTCGGGCCCCTGGGAGGACTAGCCCAGCCGCGGGGCCAGGAAGCGCGCCAGGGCGAACATGTCGTCCCAGTCGAGATCCAGGAAATGGAGCGCTCGGGTGCCGTCATGCCGAACGGTGCCGAGGACCTCGCAGGTGATCGAGAGGGTGCGCTGCTCGTCGGGGAGGCGAAGCTCGGCCACGAAGCGGGCGCCGGGGGCTGCCTCGACCCCGTCCACGAGGAGGCCGGTCATGGAGAGGTTGCGGGCGATCCGGACGAGCGTATGTCCCTCGGCCCGGAGCGAGACGGGAAAGCCCGCCTCCACGCGGGGGTGCCTTCGGCGTACCGGCTCTGCGTACATGGTTCTCCACTCCATCATCGGAGAAGGTGCCAGGCCTCCCGCATCGCGGGCGAGCCAGCACCGATCACCCGATCGACGTTACGACGGGTGCAGGCGAGGTCCACTTGTCGACCGCCCCCGCCTGTGGATAACGAGCGCCCTACCGACTCGGGGGAGCCGCTTCCTCTCCCTTGCGCGCGGAGCGATCGGGAGCGATTTCGGCCGCTTCGAGCTCGACGATCCGGACCCGTCGCTCGGGATCCGCCTTCCGGAGGACCGGGGACGCGACGTTGTAGACCGGGATGCCGCCCAGGGTCCGGCCCTCTCCCGACCCGTAGTGGGCGTGGCCGTGGAACGCGGCCGTCGCCGCGTACGTGTCGATCGCGTCGGCGAGCCTGGAGCTCCCGAGGAAGGGCATGATCTCCGCGTTCTCTCCTTCGCAAGTGCCGCGGATCGGCGCGTAGTGGGTGATCGCCACCTTCACCGGCGCGTCCACCTGGAGGAGCGCGGCCTCGAGCTTGAGCGCCTCGCGCACGGTCTCGTAGACGAAGGCCTTGATGGTCTCCTCGCCGAAGCCCTGGAGGGAGGCGCGATCGAAGCCGCCCGCGAAGCCCTTGGTGCCGGCGAAGCCCACGGCGTGGCCCTTGAGCTCGTAGTGGTCGCCGTCGAGGATGAAGATCCCTCCCTCCTTCAGGATCTCCGTGACCTCGTCGGCCTTGCCCGAGTCGTGATCGTGGTTCCCGAGCACGCCGATCATCGGCGGGCGGACCCGCGAGAGCTCGTCGACGAGGGCGCGCGCCTCGTCGATGGTGCCGTGATCGGTGAGGTCGCCGCAGAGCAGGAGCGCGTCGCAGCCCTCGGCGTTCACGTCGTCGACGAGCTTGCGGTAGTGGCCGTGGCGGCCCACACGGCAGTGGAGGTCACCGACCGCCGCGAGCCGGATCGCCTTGTCGATTGGCACGGAATCCCTCCACTTCGAGCATGCGCGCGTCCCGGTAGCCCCAATGCTCCAGGTCCACCCGGTACTGGGCGCGTGAGAGGAGCAGCCCCCGGCACACGGTCTCGGCGGCGGGATCGTTCGCCTGCACCCGGCTGCGCTCCAGGAGCTCCGCGAAGATCGGCTGCGGGACCCGATCCCGCTGTCCGGGGTAGCTGAAGCGGTACATGATCATGTGCGCGAGCAGGATCTCCCAGTAGGGCTCGAAGCGGTCCAGGAGGTGGCGCCAGTCCATCTTGTCGCCGCACGCCAGGATGATGTGGTTCACGTCGGCCCCGTCGAAGCGCTCGCGTTCGCAGACGAAGGCCTTGGACCAGATGATCTCCTCCGGGGCGGCGAGGAGCACCGGGAGCCCGTGGATCACGGCGCCCTGGGCCCGCGCGAGCCAGATGTCGTCCACCACGGCGACGCCGTTGCCCGAGCTGAAGATCAGGTCGGCGAAGTAGTTGTCGGTGGCGTAGGCCTTCGCGAGCCAGACGGGGTCGAGGAGGGAGGTCTTGAACCCGGTCTCCGCCAGGACCTCCAGCGCGCGATCCACGTCCTGGCGGCGCAGGAAGATGTCGAGGTCCTTCGTCTCCCGGTAGATGCCGGTGTAGACGTGGAGCGCATATGCGCCCGCCACGACGAAGGGGATCTCCGCGCTCTTGAGGGTGGAGAGGGCGAGCAGGTGGGCGCCGCGCTCGATGGCCGGCCGCTGATCGACCTGCCTCGCGCGGCCTCCGTTCGATTCGGAGGCGGCACGCCTGGTGCTCTTTTCCTCGCCCCGAATCGGATCCGCCACCAGGCTCCCCCGTTCGGGCCTACGGGCCCGCCGGTTCAACGTAGGGAGCGAGCCAGATGACCGCAGGGAGCGGGCGGTCGTCAGCTGGGGAGGAGCTCGCGCCGTGCGAAGGCCGGGAAGGCTCCCAGGCGCGCGATCTCCGTGAAGGCCTCGGGATCGACCTCGACCACCTCGCACTCGCCGGCGTCGTCCGCGGCCGAGAGATCGAGGCAGAAGAAGCGATCGCCGTCGACGATCGGCAGGAGGTGGCGAGGCAGGCCCTCCTGCCAGAGGTCCGTGGCGACGGCGTGCAGCGTGGCGCCCAGCTCGTCGGGATCCTTGGTGCCCAGGAGGAGGGCGCCGCTCGCGAGCACTCCCCCCGAGCCCACCTGGAGGAAGCCCTTGTACGAGGGCGGCAGCCGGACCTTCAGCATGCGCTCGACGCCCTGGAGCTCGCCGGGCATCGCCTCGTCGTAGAGCTCGTGATCCGGGTGGTCGAGGAACTCCGCCGCCACCTTCCTGCCTTCGGATTCGCTCATGGCGCGGGGGGGTATCACGACAGGCGGTGGGCGGAAAAGGCCGGCCTCGACCGTGGCCCGGTCTCGGGTACATTGCGCCGCCCATGATCGACCTCTCCACCCTGAATCCTCCCCAGCGCGAAGCCGTGATCACCACCGAGGGGCCGCTCCTCGTGCTCGCCGGCGCAGGCTCCGGCAAGACGCGCGTGATCGTCCATCGGATCGCCTGGATCCTCCAGCAGGGAAATCCCGCCACCTCCGTCCTGGCGATGACCTTCACCAACAAGGCCGCCAGCGAGATGCGCGAACGGGTGGGGCAGCTCGTCTCGTCGCGCAAGTCCAAGGAGCTCACCCTCGGCACCTTCCACGCCTTCGGGCTCCACCTCCTCCGCCAGGAGCACAAGCGCATCGGCTACCCGCGGCAGTTCACTATCGCCGACGCGGGCGACCAGGCGGCGCTGGTGAAGCGCGCCATGCGGGAGGTGAAGATCGACGACCGGAGCTTCGATCCCCGCCGCATCCTGGGTCTGCTCTCGCTGGCGAAGTGCGAGGGGATCCAGCCGGGGGAGCCGATCGCCAGGCCTGGGCGGCCGACGATCCACGGGGAGGAGTACGAGCTCGTGGCGGAGGAGGTCTACCCGCGATACGAGAGCGCGCTGCGCGCCATGGCGATGGTCGACTTCGACGACCTCATCGGCCTGCCGATCAAGCTCCTCCGCGAGCACCAGGAGCTGCGCGACCGCCTCAACGATCGCTTCCGCTACCTGCTGGTGGACGAGTACCAGGACACGAACCGCACGCAGCTCGAGCTCCTCAAGCTCCTGGGCCTGCCCAGGGGCAACGTCTGCGCCGTGGGCGACGACGATCAGGCGATCTACGGCTGGCGCGGCGCCGAGGTGGAGAACATCCTCCGCTTCCACCTGCACTTCCCGGGGGCGAAGGAGGTCCGCCTCGAGCAGAACTACCGCTCCTTCGGGAACATCCTCGACTGCGCGAACGAGGTGATCGCGAAGAACGAGGCACGCAAGGTAAAGGCTCTGTTTACCGAGCGTGGAGGCGGCGAGAAGGTGCGGGTGGTGACCTGCCCGAATGACGAGGCGGAGGCCCGCTTCGCCGTGGGCGAGCTCCGGGCCTCGATCGCCGGCGGCCGGAGGCCCGGCGATCACGCGATCCTCTACCGGACCAACCTGCAGTCGCGCGCCTTCGAGGAGGTGCTGCGGGCCGAGGGCGTGCCCTACGAGGTGGTGGGCGGCACCGAGTTCTTCGACCGCCGGGAGGTGAAGGATCTCCTCGCCTACCTGCGCCTCTTCGTGAACAACGGCGACGAGGTCTCGCTCCTGCGGATCGTGAACTTCCCCGCCCGCGGGATCGGCGACGCCACCATGGAGAAGGTGCGGCACCGGGCCACCGTGGAGGCGCTCCCGCTCCTGAAGGCGATGCGCAAGGCCGCCGCCGGCGCGTGGCCCGAGGTGGCGCCGGCCGCAGGCCGCATCCAGGCCTTCGTCGAGATCGTCGATCGCTACTCGAACCGCCTCGTGGAGGGCGAGCCGGCCTCGCGCCTCGCGAGGGAGCTCTGCGAGGAGGTCGATCTGCGGGGCGCGATCGCGTCCCAGATGACCTCGGCCGCCGCCGCGTCGCGCCGGATCGGCCTCATCGACGAGACCCTGGTGTCACTGGAGCGCTTCGAGGCACGGGAAGGCAAGAAGCACAGCCTCGCGCAGTACCTGGCCCAGCTCACCCTGGACCGGCGGGACGACGAGCCCGCGCTCCCCGGCGATCGCGTGGTGATGATGACCCTCCACGCGGCAAAGGGGCTGGAGTTCCCCGTGGTCTTCCTCGCGGGCCTCGAGGAGGACCTGCTGCCGCACAAGGGCATCCAGGGCGGGCCCCAGGATCTCCCGGAGGAGCGCCGCCTCGCCTACGTGGGCATCACGCGGGCCCGCGAGCGCCTCTTCCTCACCCGGAGCGCCGCCCGCCTGAGCCGCGGGAAGGAGGTCCCGCGCACGCCCTCCCGCTTCCTCTCCGACCTCCCGGGGCACGCGATCGAGGAGATCGACATCGCGCAGCCGACCGAGGCGTCGGAGCTAAGGAGCGAAACGTTCTTCGATGAGCTTCTCGCGCGGCTCGAATCGCGGTAGAGAGGAACCCGTCGGGCGAAAAAGAGGAATTGCGGAGTGCTTGACTTCCCCCGGTTCTTCCTCTAGTAAGCCCGCTTTCGTTGTGCCCTGCATCGATTCAGGCGGGGCGCAGTCGTGCCGAATTTCGGGGACACGCGACGATCGCCTGCCCCCTGCGAAGCCGCATCGTGGAGCGATATCCGATGAAGACGCACAGCGCCCAGAAGGGCGAGATCCGCCGGAAGTGGTTCGTGGTGGACGCGAGCGACAAGATCCTGGGCCGTATGTCCAGCCAGGTCGCCGCCATCCTCAAGGGCAAGCACACGCCCCTCTACACCCCTTCCATCGACACCGGCGACTTCGTGATCGTGGTGAACGCGGACAAGGTGAAGCTCACCGGTCGCAAGGAAGAGAACAAGAAGTACTACCGGGTTGGACTCCAGGGTAAGCCGGGCTCGCTGAAGGTGGCGACCGCCCAGCAGCTTCGCGAGAAGCGCCCCGAGGACCTGGTGAAGAACGCCGTGCGCCGCATGCTCCCCCGCAACACGCTCGGCCGTCAGATGTTCACCAAGCTGAAGGTCTACGCCGGCCCCGCGCATCCGCACGAGGCGCAGCAGCCCCAGGCCCTCGACATCCAGGCTTAGAAAGTAAGGAAGAATCATGGCCAGCATGGAGAAGACGTACGCGACGGGGCGCCGCAAGGAAGCAGTGGCCCGCGTCTGGATTTGGCCCGGTGAGGGCAAGATCACCATCAACGAGCGCCCGATCGACGAGTACTTCGGTCGTGAGACCTCGAAGATGGTGCTGATGCAGGCCCTCGAGGTCGTCGACCAGAAGGGCAAGATGGACATGAACGTGAACGTCTGCGGCGGTGGCCTCACCGGCCAGGCCGGCGCGATCCGTCACGGTCTCTCTCGCGCCCTCGCGAAGCTCGACCCCGAGCTCCGCCCGGTGCTGAAGAAGGCCGGCTTCCTCACCCGCGACTCCCGCGCGGTCGAGCGCAAGAAGTACGGCCAGCCCGGCGCCCGCAAGCGCTTCCAGTTCTCCAAGCGCTAGTCCGGATTCCGGCCGCAAGGCCGAAGAGGCGAGGCTGCTCGGACCCCATCGCGGGATCGAGCGGCCTCGCTTCGTTTTTATGGGGCAAAGGCGGCACATGGTATGCTGCCCCCCATGCATCCAGAGCAGGGGCGGGTCGAGGGGTGGCGACGACCGCCCTTCGGGAGCGGGAGACCTTCGGAATGGAGCTGAACGAGATCCTCACGGTTGCGCTCCGCGGGGGCGCATCCGACATCCACCTGAAATCCGGCCTTCCCCCGATCTTCCGGGTCGACGGCAGGCTCATGCCCGTGAAGGACGCGCGGCGACTCCCTCCCGAGGAGATCGCGCGGATGGCCTTCTCGATCATGAACGAGTACCAGCGGGAGCGCTTCAAGCAGACCAACGAGTGCGATCTCGCCTACGGCGTCCCGGGCCTGGGCCGGTTCCGCGTCAACGTCTTCCAGCAGCGCGGGACGGTGGGCGTGGTCTTCCGGGTGATCCCCTTCCGGATCCAGTCGATCGAGCAGCTCATGCTGCCGCCGATCCTCGGAAAGATCGCCCTCGAGCCCCGAGGCCTCATCCTGGTGACCGGCACCACGGGCTCGGGAAAGTCGACCACCCTCGCGGCGATGATCGACCACATCAACAACGTGGAATCCGATCACATCATGACGATCGAGGATCCGATCGAGTTCCTGCTCCGCGACAAGAACTCGATCATCAACCAGCGCGAGGTCGGGGTCGACACGATCTCGTTCGGCCAGGCGCTGAAGAGCGCGCTGCGCCAGGATCCCGACGTCATCCTCGTGGGCGAGATGCGCGATCTGGAGACGATCGAGACCTCGCTCACCGCCTCCGAGACCGGCCACCTCGTGATGTCGACCCTCCACACCGTCGACGCCACCGAGACGATCAACCGGATCATCTCCGTCTTCCCGCCGTACCAGCAGAAGCAGGTCCGCCTCCAGCTCGCCTCGGTGCTGCGGGCCGTGATCTCGCAGCGCTTGGTGCCCCGCGCCGACGGCAAGGGCCGCGTGGCGGCGGTCGAGGTGATGATCTGCACCGCTCGCGTGCGGGAGCTGATCGAGGACAAGGATCGGACGAAGGAGATCGCCGACGCGATCGCCCAGGGCCACCTCTCCTACGGGATGCAGACCTTCGATCAGTCGCTGATGAGCCTCCTCAAGGCGAAGCTGATCACCTACGAGGAGGCGCTCCGGCAGGCCACGAACCCCGACGACTTCGCGCTGCGGCTCTCGGGCATCGCCTCGACCTCGGACTCCAAGTGGGATTCGTTCGAGATGACGGAGGAACCGCCGAACCGAAGGGCCACGACGCCGCCGCAGCCTGCGGCGCGCCCCGGTCCCGCGCCGGCGGCGCCGCCGAAGGACTCTTCGGATGACTTCGAGATCGAGCGCTTCTAAGCGGGCGAAGGAGCCGATCGGCGAGCGCTTCGAGCCGGCCTTCCGCCTCGCCTGCGACTCCCTCGCGAGGCGGGCCCGGAGCGAGGCGGAGATTCGGGAGCGGCTCGGGCGCGCCGGAGTGGCCTCGGCCACCATCGATCAGGTGGTCGCGAGGCTGCGGGAGCTCCGCTACCTCGACGATCCCGCCTTCGCGCGCCAGCGCGCAGGCTCCCTGGCGCGGCGAGGCTTCGGTCCCCGGGCCGTGGAGCTTCGCCTGGCGCGGGCCGGTCTAGCGGGGGAGCTGGCACAGCACGGGATCCGCGAGGCCTTCGGTGCCGACGAGGCGCGCCTGGCGCGGGAGGCGCTCGCCCGCAGGCTCGGGGATCGACCGAGCGACGGCCTCGACGTGAAGGAGCGGGCCCGCCTCTTCCGCTGGCTCGCGGGGCGCGGTTTCTCACCCGGGGCGATCCGCGCCGCCTTCGAGCCTGGCCGTCCATCGGACGATCCCCTCGAAGAGTGAGATCCGGGTGGGGCCGGGCGAGCAGGCGCCCGGCGATGATTGACACCGCCAGGAACGCAGTGTACGCGAGCCCGATGCGTCGAAACGCCCTCCCGGTCGTCCTTCTCGCGGCTTCGCTCTGCCTGGCTCTCTCCTCCGGCTGCGCGCACGAACAGGCGGTCGCAAAGTCGGGATACTCGGAGGACGCCCAGGCTGCCTACGAGGAGGCCGTCTCCGCCCTCGAGAGCAAGAACTTCGAGCAGGCGATCCTGGCCTTCGAGCAGATCCGCTCGAAGTTCCCGTACTCGTCGTACGCGGCCCTCTCCGAGCTTCGGATCGCGGACGCCGAGTTCGGGCGCGGCCGCTGGCTCGAGGCGATCGACTCGTACCAGGCCTTCGTGAAGTTCCACCCGGACCACCCGCAGGTCGACTGGGCCACCTTCCGGATCGGCGAGTCGCACTTCCGCGCGATCCCCTCCAGCTTCTTCCTCTTCCCCTCTGCGAGCGAGCGCGACCAGACCGAGGTCCGGGCGGCGAAGACCTCCCTCACCGACTTCGTCTCGCGCTTTCCGAAGAGCGAGTACCTGCCGCGGGCGAAGGAAGAGCTGCAGGAGGTGATGGGCCTCCTCGCCCGCCACGAGCTCTACGCCGCGCGCTTCTACGCGAGCCGGGAGCACTGGGCGGGCGCCGCCGGGCGATACCGGTACCTGCTCCAGAACTACCCGGGGAGCCCGTACGAGACGGACGCGACCCTGGGCCTCGCCGAGGCCCTCGCAAAGCTGGGCGAGCACGATCGGGCGAAGGAGCTCCTCGACGCCGTCGAGGCAGCGCACCCGCACACGGAGGAGGGTCGCAAGGCGCGCGAGATGCAGCGGATGATGGAGAAGGCCCCCAACCCGCCGGAGAAGCGGTGATCGTCTCGGGAGTCGTCCCGGTGGTCAGGAAGTCCGGCGAATCGAGGGCGTCGCTCGTGGCAGGCGCGCTGCCCCTCCTCGGCGCGATCCTCGTCCTCCTCGGAAGCGGCTGCACCTCGCTGGAGAGCCCGAGCGACCGCGCGCGATCCGCCCTGGAGCGGCTCTCGTCCCATGGATTCTCGATCCCCGTCGACGCCGGCGTGTCGATCGACGTGCCGGCGGGCAAGCTCGTCGCCACGGCGGTCGACGCAGGATCGCGGAAGCGGGGGACACTCGAGGCCTTCGGCCAGCTCGCCATCGAGGGGAGGGTGGACGGGATCCCGCTCTCCTACGTGGGCAACGAGAAGTTCCTCGTCTCCTGCTCCACGACCTGCTCCGTCGACGGAGCGCTCGCGCCGCGGCTGGCCGACGTGGTCCGCCTGCTCCGCGCGAGGCGCGCGGCTCTCCATGCCCGAGATCCCGCCGCGGTGGCCGCGCTCTCCTCCGCCGAGCTGCCGTCGCCCACCGCCGACGAGCTCGCGGCCGCCGACGGTCGCGGAGTCGCCGCCTGGTTCATCCGCGTGGAGGGCGACAGCGCCGTCGTCGGCGAGGCGGCCGTGGACGGGAAGCAGAAGCGCCTGGCCCTCGTTCGCGCCGACGGGGCGTGGCGCTTCGAGAGCGGCTTGCCCTAGTCCTCTTCGGCGCGTCGGCTTTTTGGCGCAAACGTTGCCGCGCGGCGACCGGAACGGGTAGTCTTTCGCGGGGGATGTGCCGGGAACCCCGAGGAGGGGCCCCTCCCGGTCCATCGATCGAACGAGGCCTCAAGTTGGACACCGGCAAGGCATTCGCGCTCAAGTTCATCTCGGGCAAGTACCAGGGCGGCGAGCTTCCGCTCTCCCCCGGGAAGGAAGTCCGGATCGGCCGCTCCTCGGAGCTGGAGATCGTGCTCGTCGAGGAGATGGTGAGCCGCAAGCACGCGCGTCTCTTCACCGACGAAGACGGTCCCGTGCTCTCCGATCTCGGCTCGACCAACGGCACCTTCGTCAACGGCGAGAGGGTGAGCGAGACGCGGCTGAAGGAAGGCGACCGCTTCCTGATCGGCACCTCGATCTTCAAGGTCGTGACGATGGATCCCGGCTCGATCCCGCTGGATCAGAGCGAGATCCGCGAGCGCCTCGAGGAGGTCGCCGCCGCGAAGCCCAGGTCGGGCGGCGCGATGAACGGGCGGATCGACGAGGTCTCGATCCCCGATCTGCTCCAGCTCTTCCAGGCGTCGAAGAAGAGCGGCGTGCTCCGCCTCACGGACGGCTCGCGCGAGGCGATGGTCCACCTGCGCAAGGGGCGGATCGTCTTCGCGGAGATCGTCGGGAAGGAGCACGTCGATCCGCTGAGGTCCATCTACCGGATCATCGCCTGGACCACGGGCGACTTCGAGCTGGCGCCCGCCGAGGAGCGGGAGTTCCCCGCGGAGCTCGAGGAGAGCACGGAGGCGATCCTCATGGAGGGGAGCCGCCGCCTGGACGAGCTTCGGCTCCACGCGCTCCCCCCGAGCGGCGACCGCATCGTCTTCGTCGAGCCGCTCGAGCCGCTCCTCCGCGATCTCACCCCCGACGAGCTCGACGTCCTCCAGCTCGTGGTGAACCAGGGAGAGCTCGACGCGATCCTCGATCACTCGACCGTCGGCGACCTCGAGACGGCCGCCCATCTCGCGAGCCTCATCGAGAGGGGCTACGCCCGCGCGCTCTAGGATGCCTTTCCGGGCTGCCGCCGTCCTCCTCCTCGTCGTCCTCTCGATGGGCGCGACGGCCGTCGCGACGACAGCGCATCCGGCGGCGCTGTCGAACGCTGCGCCCGTGTCGGCTCCAGCGGAGGTCGGAGCCCATCCTTCCGCGACTCGTTCTCCTGCGGACGCCGGAAATGCGAAGCCCGCCCGGCGCGGGCTCCGCGTGGTGATCGATCCGGGCCATGGCGGCGACAAGGACGGCGCGATCGGCCCGAACCGCCTCAAGGAGAAGGACGTCGCCCTGGCCATCGCCCTCGAGCTGCGCAAGGAGCTCGCGAGCCGTGGCCACGAGGCGATCCTCACCCGGGAGCGCGACCTGCCACTCGCCCTCGGCCCCCGGATCCGCGTTGCGAACGAGCGCGGTGCGGATCTCTTCGTGAGCATCCATTTGAACTCGCTTCCGGAGGGGGCCGATCGCGCCCGCGTCTCCGGCGTCGAGACCTACTTCCTCTCCGCCGACGCCACCGACGATCGCGCGCTCGCCCTCGCCCACGCGGAGAACAGCGACGACTCGCCGGAGGCGGCCGGGATCGACGCCGGACCCCTCGGGGCGATCCTCGCGGACCTGGCCCGGACGGAGGCCCACGCAAGCTCCGCGCGCCTCGCCTACCTGACCCACTCTCACCTCCTCGCCGGGATCGGGGCGAGGGATCGCGGGGTGCGGCAGGCTCCGTTCACCGTCCTCCAGGGCGCCGAGATGCCGGCCGTCCTGGTGGAGGTGGGCTACATCTCCCATCCCGGCGAGGCGGCGAGGTTGGAGACGAACGCCGAGCGGCTTCGGGTCGCGAGGGCGCTCGCCGACGGGATCGACGCCTTCCAGCTCGAGGTGGTGGAGAAGTCCACGCCCCACGACGCGGCGGGGAAGGGCGGGTCCCGTTACGAGGCGCCCCCTGTCGTGGCGGGGGACGAGGGGCCCTGATCCTCGTTTCCAGACGCAAGCCGGAGGCGAGCAAAGGAAAAGGAGCGCCCTCGCGCGAAGCGCGAGCTGAAGAGAGCGGGCCCGCTGCAGCGGGACCGATTTCTTCATACGCTCTGAGAGCGCGATTGGTTAGGGTGCCGCGCGAGGAGTATCCCCCATGCGCAAGAGCGGCAGAGCTCCGGACCAGCTCCGGGCGATCGAGATCATCCCCAACTACCTGCGGCATCCGGAGGGCTCCGCCCTCGTGGCCTTCGGTGACACGAGGGTGATCGTCACCGCTTCGGTCGACGAGAAGGTCCCGCCGCACCTCATCGGCAAGGGCACCGGCTGGGTGACCGCCGAGTACGGGATGCTCCCCCGCGCGACCCACACCCGCAGCGCCCGCGAGGCGGCGCGCGGACGGCAGCAGGGCCGGACCCTCGAGATCCAGCGGCTCATCGGCAGGGGGCTTCGCGCTTGCGTGGAGCTCGACCGGCTGGGGCCCCTCACCATCGCCATCGACTGCGACGTGATCCAGGCCGACGGCGGTACCCGGACCGCGTCGATCACCGGCGCCTACGTGGCCCTCGCCCTCGCGATCCGCAAGCTGCGGGCGTCGGGGCGGATCAAGAAGGACCCGTTCGTCGCCCAGGTCGCCGCGGTCTCGGTCGGCGTGGTGGACGGCAAGGCCTGCCTCGACCTGGACTACGAGGAGGACTCGGGCGCCGAGGTGGACATGAACATCGTCGCCACCTCGGAGGGCGCGCTCATCGAGGTGCAGGGCACCGCGGAGAAGCGGGCCTTCCCGCGGGCGATGCTCGACGAGCTCGTGGACCTGGGACTCCTCGGCGTCGAGCGCCTCGCCGAAGAGCAGCGCAAGGCGCTGGCGCCGTGAAGATCCTGGTCGCCTCGACGAACGAGAAGAAGCTGCGTGAGCTCCGCGACCTCGTGGAGGGCATGGCGGTGGAGATCGTCTCGCCGCGCGATCTCGATCGTCCGCTCCCCGAGGTGGTGGAGGACGCCGACACCTTCGAGGGCAACGCCTGCAAGAAGGCGCTCGCCTTCGCCGCCGCGAGCGGCCTCCCGGCCATCGCCGACGACTCCGGCCTCTGCGTGGACGCCCTCGACGGCGCGCCGGGGATCTTCAGCGCCCGGTACTCGGGCGAGGCGCCCGTCCCGGATCGGGACGCCCGGAACAACGCCAAGCTCCTGCGCGCGCTGGCCGGGCTGCCGCCGGCGCGCAGATCCGCCCACTACTTCTGCGCCGTCTGCCTCGCGCTCCCCGACGGGAGCGTCCGGACGGCGACGGGACGATGGGACGGGCAGATCGCGTTCTCGCAGAGAGGGCAGGGCGGGTTCGGCTACGATCCCCTCTTCCTCCTGCCGTCGCTGGGCAAGACGGCCGCGGAGCTCCCCGCCGCAGAGAAGCAGGCGCGGAGCCATCGAGGCCGGGCGATGCGGGCGCTTCGACCCAGCATCCTGGAATTGTCGAAAGAAGTGTGATCCGCGCTTGCCATGCCGCGCGTCATGGGCTAAACCAGCGCCGATTTCGCGGGGCGTAGCGCAGCCTGGTAGCGCACCTGCCTTGGGCGCAGGGAGTCGGAGGTTCGAATCCTCTCGCCCCGACCAGTTGCAAGGGAAGCTCGAGCGCCAGTAGCTCAGTTGGATAGAGCGGCGGCCTTCTAAGCCGTAGGTCGAGGGTTCGATTCCTTCCTGGCGCGCCAGATGTACGTGGTTCGTGTCGGTTTGTGGTGAGAGTAGCTCAATTGGCAGAGCACTGGACTGTGACTCCGGGGGTTGTGGGTTCGAGCCCCATCTCTCACCCCACTTTTTGAGCAGCACCGGGTCGGAAAATTGGTCGAAAAAGTCGTTTGACAGACTCGGCCGGTTCCACTAGAAAGCCGCTCGCCAACAACGGCGGCGGGCAGAAAAAAGCCAGCAGTTGCGGGAGCGTAGCTCAATTGGCAGAGCAATGGACTCTTAATCCATAGGTTGAAGGTTCGATTCCTTCCGCTCTCACCACCAAAACCAAGAGCCCTCCAGGTAGCCACCTGGGGGGCTTTTGGTTTTCAGGCCGATTTCCGCTCCCGGGCATCGTCTTCCTTTGACCCGGACCCGGGTGTCGGACTATTCCACTCGCGCAAGCGTCGTTCGCACCTGGGCAGGTGGCGGAACTGGTAGACGCGCTGGACTTAGGATCCAGTGCTGCAAAGCGTGAGGGTTCGATTCCCTCCCTGCCCACCACGCGAACGCCCCTCTCCGGCCCACGGATCCCGACCTCCGCCAGCCTGCCGGCCTGGTGGAATTCGGTCCGGAGGGCTCTGGTTGGCAGGCCGATGATCCCGTACTTCCAGATTCCGCCCCTCCACGTCGGTCCCCTCGAGCTCCACGCCTTCGGGGCCCTCTCCGCCCTCGGGATCTACGTGGGCGCGAGGCTCGCTGCCCGGGCGGCGCGGGTCTACGAGCCCAGGGACGATCGCGCGCTCGTCGAATCGTCGGTTTGGCTGGTGGTCGGCGGCGTGCTCGGCGGCCACCTGATGCACGTCCTGGGCTACCACCCCGAAATCCTCCGGCAGGACGGCTTGGGCGTGCTCCTCCGCGTGTGGGAGGGGCAGTCGTCCATGGGCGGCCTCGTCGGCGCGATGATCACGCTCCTCGTCCTGTTCAAGGTGAGGGGATGGAAGATCCTGCCCAACCTCAACGCGTTCGCGCTGGGCCTCGCGCCCGGCTGGGCGATCGCGCGCCTGGGCTGCTTCGCGGCCCACGACCATCCCGGCGTCCTGACGAGCTTCCCGCTGGCGGTGGCCTTCCCGGAAGGGGCCCGCCACGACCTGGGGCTCTACGAGGCGATCCTCCTGGGCACCCTGGCCGGCGTGCTCTATCTCCTGGCTCGCAAGCCCCGGCCCCAGGGCATGCTCATGGGCGTGCTCGCCATCGGCTACGGGGTCCCGCGCTTCTTCCTCGACTTCCTGCGGGCGAGCGACCTGCCCTTCGTGGACGGCCGGATCTTCGGCCTCACCCCGGCGCAGTACGTCACCTTCCTGCTGATGGGCATCGGGACCTGGCTCCTGGTCCGCTCTCGCAACCTCCCGGCGGCGCAGGCCCCGGGGACCCCCGTCCGGCACGCGGCATAGCGGAGCCGAAAAAAGAGGAGCGGCAGCGCGCCTGAAGGAATCGGACCCGCTCTTGGGGGGCTGATTCCTTCACTCGCTCCGAGCTGGACTTCCTTGACTTCCCGGGGGGCGGGCGTCTATCTCGCGGGGTTCTTTTGTCCCCGCTAGCGCAACGAGGAAGTCCATGAAGGTCAATGTCGAGTCGCTCTCTCCGATCGAGATCAAGGTCTCGGTCCAGGTCGAGGCCGACCGTGTCGCCACCGAGATCGAGCGCGCCTACAAGGGCCTTTCCCGCCAGGTGAAGATCCCCGGCTTTCGCGCGGGCAAGGTGCCCCGGCGGATCCTCGAGACGCGGTACAAGGACGAGGTCGAGCAGGACGTCGCTCGGAAGCTGATCGACACGACCTTCCGCGAGGCCGTCGACCAGCACGACCTCTTCCCGGTCGCCAGCCCCGTCGTCTCCTCCGACCGCCTCGAGCCGGGCAAGGACTTCCACTACGAGGCCCGGGTCGAGGTGAAGCCCGAGGTCACGGCCAAGGACTACAAGGGCCTGGAGATCGCCAAGGCGAAGGCCGAGGTTACCGAGGCCATGGTGGACGACGAGCTCGAGCGGATCCGCGAGCAGCTCGCCCAGTTCGTGCCGGTCGAGGATCGCACCACCGCCACCACCGGCGACTACGCCGTGATCGACTACCTGGGCACCCACGACGGCAAGGAGATCGAGGGCGGCAAGGGCCAGGACATCACCGTCAAGGTCGACGCCGGCACCCTCCTCGAGGGCTGCGCGCCGGAGATCGCCGGCGTCGCCGTCGGTGAGACGGCGGAGACCACGGTCGAGTTCCCGCCCGATTACCCGGTCGAGTCCGTCCGCGGTACCGCCGCGAAGTTCGCGATCACGCTCAAGTCGCTCAAGAAGCGGGAGGTCCCCGCCCTCGACGACGAGCTGGCCAAGGACCTCGGCGGCGAGGCCAAGACCCTGGCCGAGCTCAAGGCCAAGATCCGCGAAGGCTTCGAGAAGTCGGAGAAGGCCCGGGCGGAGCGTGTCGATCGCGAGGCGCTGCTCAAGGCGCTCGTGGCGAAGAACCCCATCGAGGTCCCGAAGGGGATGGTCGATCGGGCGATCGACCAGATGATCCAGGGGACGGCCGAGCGCCTGCAGCGCCAGGGCGTCGACATCCGCAAGCTCCAGCTCGACGTGCGCAAGCTCCGGGAGGATCTCCGCGAGGAGGCCACCACGAGGGTGAAGTCCGCGCTCCTCATCGAGGCGGTGGGCAAGCAGGAGTCCCTCACCGTCGGCGACGACGAGCTCGAGGCCGAGTACACCCGCATGTCCGAGGAGCTCGACATCCCGGTCGCGAAGGTGCGTGCGCACTTCGCCGGGAGCGCCGCCGAGCGGAGCGGCCTGAAGCAGAAGCTCCTTGAGGACAAGACCGTTGCGCTCATCGAGCGCGAGTCGAAGGTTTCGGGTTAGTCTTTCGACGACGAGGAGGAGAAGAACATGGCCTACATTCCGATGCCGTTCGTCGTCGAGCAGACCCACAGGGGGGAGCGCTCCTACGACATCTATTCGCGCCTGTTGAAGGACCGGATCGTCTTCCTGGGGACCCCCGTGGACGACGACGTCGCGAACGTGATCATCGCCCAGCTTCTCTTCCTCGAGTCGGAGGACCCGGACAAGGACATCAACTTCTACATCAACTCCCCGGGCGGCTCCGTCACGGCGGGCATGGCGATCTACGACACCATGCAGTACGTGAAGCCGCAGGTCTCGACGATCTGCATGGGGCAGGCCGCCTCGATGGGCGCCCTGCTCCTCTCCGCAGGTGCGAAGGGCAAGCGCTTCGCGCTCCCGCACTCGCGGATCATGATCCACCAGCCCGCCGGCGGCTTCTCCGGCCAGGCCACGGACATCGAGATCCACGCCAAGGAGATTCTGCGGATGAAGCAGAAGCTCAACGAGATCCTGGTCCACCACACGGGCCAGCCGATCGAGCGGATCGAGCGGGACACCGATCGCGACTACTTCATGGGCCCGGTGGAGGCGAAGGAGTACGGCCTCATCGACGACGTCTTCGTCCACAAGGTGAAGGCCCAGGCGCCCGCCAAGTAGCCAGGCGTCCTAGCAGTCGCGTTACAGGGGGGAAATCGTCCGGCGCCGCGCATTTACGCGTGGCGCCGACTTCGGATGGACTGGCCTCCCCCCGGTTGTTACCCTTCATCGGTAGTATGCCGGGGATCTCCTCCGGCGGCCGGGAGAGAGTCTTGGACAGGCGGGAAAACCACACGCTCTGCTGCTCCTTCTGCGGGAAGTCGCAGAAGGAGGTCAAGAAGCTCATCGCGGGCCCGACGGTCTACATCTGCGACGAGTGCATCGGCCTCTGCAACGACATCATCGCCGAAGAGATCGAGCACGAGGAGCGGAAGGACAAGAAGATCCGGATCCCGCGGCCCAGCGAGATCAAGGCCGTCCTCGACGAGTACGTGATCGGCCAGGATCGGGCGAAGAAGATCCTCTCTGTCGCGGTCCACAACCACTACAAGCGGATCGAGCAGAAGGCTGCGTCCACCGGCTCCGACGATGTCGAGCTCCAGAAGTCGAACATCCTCCTGCTCGGCCCTACGGGCTCGGGCAAGACGCTGCTGGCCCAGACCCTCGCTCGCCTGCTGAACGTCCCCTTCACGATCGCCGACGCCACGACGCTCACCGAGGCGGGATACGTCGGCGAAGACGTCGAGAACATCATCGTCAACCTCCTGCAGGCCGCCGACCACGACATCGAGCGGGCGCAGAAGGGCATCGTCTACATCGACGAGATCGACAAGATCGCCCGCAAGAGCGAGAACCCGTCGATCACCCGCGACGTGTCGGGCGAGGGCGTGCAGCAGGCGCTGCTCAAGCTGATCGAGGGGAGCATCGCCAACGTGCCGCCCAAGGGAGGGCGCAAGCACCCCCAGCAGGAATTCCTGCAGATCGACACCTCGAACATCCTCTTCATCTGCGGCGGCGCGTTCCACGGCCTCGATCAGATCATCGAGCGGCGGATCGGCGGCAAGCAGATGGGCTTCGGCGCCAAGATCAAGAGCAAGCAGGAGAAGAACCAGACCGAGCTCTTCCGCGAGTGCGAGCCCGAGGATCTGCTGAAGTTCGGGCTGATCCCCGAGTTCATCGGCCGTCTCCCCGTTGTGGCGACCCTCGAGGACCTCGACGAGGCGGCGCTGGTCCAGATCCTCACCGAGCCCAAGAACGCGCTCGTGAAGCAATACCGCAAGCTCCTCGAGATGGACGGAGTGAACCTGGAGTTCACCGAGGGCGCACTCCGGGCCATCGCCCGCGAGGCGCTGCGGAACAAGGCAGGCGCCCGAGGGCTGCGCTCCGTCGTCGAGAGTGCCATGCTCGACGTGATGTACGAGATCCCTTCGAAGAAGACTGCGCGGGAGGTGGTCATCAGCGAGGAGTCGATCGTCAACAAGGAGAAGCCCCTCGTCATCTTCGAGCAGCAGAAGGCGGAATCGGCTTAGAGGAGAACCAGCGGAGGGCGCCCTTGCGATCCCTCTCCTTCCCGGCCGACGCTCCGTTGCCTGAACTCGGCACGCGGGGCGCCGGCCGCTCCTTTCAGAGGTCGGGAAAGGGGAGGGGGGCGTGAAGTGTTCTTCTCTCCGCGATGCGTCGGAGCCGGTGAGGGCGCCGGGGCAGCATGACAGACGACGGCCGCGCGAATCGCGGCCATGAGGTTCCAGAGCACATGTTCTTCGGTAAGGACGAAAAGAAGGGTGGGCAGGCGAAGTCGCGGATGGTGCCGCTGCTTCCCCTGCGAGACATCATCGTCTTCCCGCACATGGTCGTTCCGCTCTTCGTCGGCCGCGAGAAGTCGATCAACGCGCTCGAAGAGGCGATGGCCCACGACAAGGAGCTGCTCCTCGCAGCCCAGAAGAAGGCCAAGACCAACGAGCCGGCAGCCGAGGATATCTTCGAGGTCGGCACGCTGGGCACGATCGTCCAGCTCCTGCGCCTTCCCGACGGCACCGTGAAGGTGCTCGTAGAGGGCAAGCGCCGGGCGCGGATCAAGCGCTTCGCGTCTTCGGAGACGTTTTTCCTCGTCGAGGCGGAGGAGATCGAAGAGCGCGCCGACAGCGGCGTCGAGATTGAGGCGCTGGTCCGCAGCGTCCAATCGACCTTCGAATCCTACGTGAAGCTCAACAAGCGCATCCCGCCGGAGATGCTGGCGTCCGTGGCCTCGATCGAGGATCCGGGCCGCCTCTCCGACACGATCGTCGCTCACCTCTCCCTGAAGCTGAACGACAAGCAGCAGCTCCTGGAGACGGACTCCCCCGCGCGCCGGCTCGAGAAGCTCTACGAGCTCATGCAGGGCGAGATCGAGATCCTGCAGGTCGAGAAGAAGATCCGCACCCGCGTCAAGAAGCAGATGGAGAAGACGCAGAAGGAGTACTACCTGAATGAGCAGATGCAGGCCATTCAGAAGGAGCTCGGGGAGCGGGACGAATTCAAGAACGAGGTCCAGGAGCTCGAGGAGAAGGTCAAGAACAAGAAGATGTCCAAGGAGGCGACCATCAAGGTCAAGCGGGAGCTCAAAAAGCTCAAGATGATGAGCCCGATGAGCGCCGAGGCCACGGTGGTCCGCAACTACGTCGACTGGGTGCTCTCGCTGCCCTGGAGCGACGTGACCAAGGACAAGCTCGACATCGGAGACGCCAAGCGCGTCCTCGACGACGATCACTACGGCCTGAAGAAGCCCAAGGAGCGGATCCTCGAGTACCTCGCGGTCCAGTCCCTCGTGGGCAAGATCCGCGGCCCGGTGCTCTGCCTCGTCGGTCCTCCCGGCGTGGGCAAGACCTCGCTCGCCAAGTCGATCGCCCGCTCGACGGGGCGCAAGTTCGTGCGCCTCTCCCTGGGCGGCGTGCGCGACGAGGCCGAGATCCGCGGCCACCGCCGCACCTACATCGGCGCGATGCCCGGCAAGCTGATCCAGTCGCTGAAGAAGGCGGGCTCGGGCAATCCGGTCTTCCTCCTGGACGAGATCGACAAGATGTCGACCGACTTCCGGGGGGATCCGTCCGCGGCGCTCCTCGAGGTCCTCGATCCCGAGCAGAACGCCACGTTCAACGACCACTACCTGGATCTCGATTACGACCTCTCGAAGATCATGTTCATCTGCACCGCGAACACCCTCTACGGGATCCCGGGGCCGCTGATGGATCGCATGGAGGTCATCCGGCTCGCGGGCTACACCGACCGTGAGAAGCTCTCGATCGCCGAGCGCTACCTCGTGCCGAAGACCAAGGAGCAGAACGGTCTCGCCGAGGTGGACGTGCGCTTCACCAAGAAGGCGCTGCTCATGGTGATCCACCGCTACACGCGGGAGGCCGGTGTCCGGAAGCTCGAGCAGGAGCTGAACGCGATCAGCCGGAAGATCGCCCGCCGGGTGCTCAAGGTCGGCAAGGAGAAGAAGTTCCTCGTCACCTCGAAGAACGTGCCGAAGTACCTGGGCGTGCCGCGCTTCAAGTACGGCGCCGCCGAGGCCCACGACCAGATCGGCCTCGTCACGGGCCTGGCCTGGACCGAGGTGGGCGGCGAGATGCTCGTCACCGAGGTCACCAGCATGCCGGGCAAGGGCAAGCTCATCATCACCGGCAAGCTCGGTGAGGTGATGCAGGAGTCGGCCCAGGCGGCCATGAGCTACGTGCGCTCGCGGGCGCCGGTCTTCGGCATCGACCGGAAGTACTTCGAGACGACCGACCTGCACATCCACGTGCCCGAGGGCGCCATGCCCAAGGACGGCCCCTCCGCCGGCATCACCATGGCCACCGCGCTGATCTCGGCCTGCACCAGGGTGCCGGTGCGGCGCGACATCGCCATGACCGGCGAGATCACGCTCCGTGGACGGGTGCTGCCCATCGGCGGGCTCAAGGAGAAGGCGATGGCCGCCTACCGCGGCGGCATCAAGAAGATCCTGATCCCCTCCGAGAACGAGAAGGACGTGAAGGAGATCCCCGCGGTGGTCCGCAACCACCTCGAGATCGTGCCGGTGGAGCACATGGACCAGGTGCTGCGCCACGCCCTGGTCCTCGAGAACCCTGACGAGTTCTTCCGTCCGCTGCCGCAGGAAGACGGCGGGGCGCTGGTCCCTGCCGAGCAGGTGCCCGCGAGCATCCCCAGCAGCGTGGTCTGATCGGCTATTCGCCTCCCACTCGAAAAGTGACGAGTGGGAGGCATTTTCCCGTTGACCACCTCAGGGTCCTCGGGTAGAAACCGCTCAACTTCGTCGGGCGCATAGCTCAGCTGGTCAGAGCATCGTCTTTACACGGCGAGGGTCGCAGGTTCGAAGCCTGCTGCGCCCACCAGAAGTATCATGTGGGGTGTTAGTTAAGTCGGTTATAACGCCGGCCTGTCACGCCGGAGGCCACGGGTTCGAGTCCCGTACACCCCGCCACTCTGGGCCCCGAATTCCGCAAGGAGTTCGGGGCCTTTTTTTGTTTCCGGCCCCTGTCGTAGCAGACCGGTAGCCGCATCGCCCTCCAGGGCGCCGGCGGAACGATCGCTGGCGGCTGCTCCGCCGAGGGCCGCGCCCCAACTTGGGGTATGCGGTGGACGCAAAACCTCGTGGGGCACCTGCGCTCGGCGATCGAGGTGGCGCCTGCCCGGCCGGCGGTGATGGCGGGGCTCCGGGCGGCGATCGCCACGGTCGTGCCGGCGATCGCGGGGAGGATCACCTACGCCCTGGTCTTCGGCATCATGGCCTTCGTCGGGCTGCTCGCCTCGGTCGCGGATCGGGGAGGCTCCTACCGCTCGCGGGCGACGACGATGCTCGCCCTGGGCGCCTGCTGCGGCCTCTCGGCGATGGTCGCCTCGACCCTGGGCCGCTTCGGCTGGGCGGCGGTTCCGGGCATGTTGGTCTGGGGCCTGGCCGGCGGCATGGCGTGGGCCTGGGGGCCCAAGGCGGGGATGATCGCCCGCATGGCCACCATCGCCTTCGCGGTCTCGGTCTTCACGCCGGCGGCGAGCCTCGCCGCGTCGGTGGTCCGCGGGGGCTTCTGCCTGGCGGGCGCCGCCTGGGCGACCGCGCTGGCGGTCGCGTTCTGGCCGCTGCGTCCCTATCGGCCCGCCCGCCAGGCGGTTGCGAAGTGCTGGATGGCGCTCTCCGAGGCCGACGAGGATCTGGCGGGGTTGGCGATCGAGCGCCGGGGCGATCGCGTGCTCGCCGAACACCTCCGCCACCACGAGCAGGAGGTCCGCCAGGCCCTAGAGGAGGCGACGTCCACCCTGGTCACCGCGCGCCGTGGGCTGGTCGGCGAGAGCGCGCGCGGTGAGAGGCTGGTCGTGCTGCTCGAAGGCGCCTTCCGATGCTCGGCGATCCACGAAGCCATGGCGGATTGGCGTGAGCTCCTCGCCGTCCATCCCGAGGCAGCGGAGCTCGGCGGGGAGGCGTCGAAGTTGCTCAGGGCCTCGGCGGCCCAGTCGAGGGCGATCCGGTCGGCCATCCTCAAAGAGGAGGCGCTGCTCTCGCATCCGTTCCGGCGAGGGGCGAGAAAGAAGGATGAGCCCTCTCCGTCGACGGGGCCTGCGCCCTTCGACGGAGGCTCGATCCGGAAGCGGGCGGACTCGATCTCGTCGCCGGAGGGGAGGGTCTTCGCGCACCGCCTCGCGGACCTCTTCGATCGCCTCGGCGGCTACCAGCGCGCGGCCGTGGCCGCCGCGACGACCGGAGAGACCTCGATGGAGCCGGCGATCCGGCCGCCCCGCCGGACCTCGCTGCTCCGCCCCCTCCGAGACCACCTCTCGACGGACTCGGTGATCCTGCGCCATTCCCTTCGCGTGGGCCTCACCGGCGCCGTCGCGATCCTCGTCCCGCTGGTCCTCGGAATCGAGAAGGGCCAGTGGATCGTGATCGCCGCCCTCGCGACCCTGCGGCCCTACTCGGCCGAGACCTTCCAGCAAGGCCTCCAGCGCACGGGCGGGACGCTGATCGGGGCCGTGCTCGCCGCGCTGCTCGCGGCCCTGGTCCACGGGCCGGTGGGCATCACCATCCTGGTCTTCGCCCTGGCCTGGGTCGCGGTCTCCCTCCTGCCGATGAACTTCGGCTTCTACCTGGCGTTCCTGACGCCGGCCTTCCTGATCCTCTCGGAGCCGGGAGCGACCGACTGGCACCTGGCCGGGATCCGGATGGGCAACGCGGCGCTCGGCGCGGGCCTCGCCCTCGCGAGCACGTGGCTCCTCTGGCCGAGGTCCGAGGTGGAGGAGGTCCCGCGGCAGGTGGCGGCGGCGGTGCGCGCGGTCGACGATCACCTCGGCGCGGTCCTCGACAGCGCGGCGCGGCCCCCCGAGGTGCGGCAGGAAGTGCGGTCCGAGGTTCGAGAATCGCGCCGCCGCGTCGGCATCGCGTTCGTCAGCGCGGAGGCGTCGTTCCAGCGCCTCCTCGCCAAGCACCGGGAGGACGACAGGCGAACGGAGGCGCTCCTCTCCCTCGTCACCTACGCCCGGCGCTTCGAGGCGACGGTCACCTCCGTATCCACGGCGCGCTCGGAGCAGGTCTCGATCGAGCCGCTCAGGCCCGTGCGTGCCCTCGCCCACGGAGTCCTCGACGACCTGGCCGTGTCGATCGAGCGCTCCCGTACTCCGGCGCGGCTGCCGGCACCCGAGGCGTGGCCCCGGCTCGAGGATCCGCTCCTGGCCTCGCTGGAGCAGCGGATCGAGCGCCAGCTCGCGGTACTTCACGGCGCGGTCGGGCGTCTGAGCGCTGGGGAGCGGTCGACTTCTTGACGTCGCGTGCCCAGGCCTCGTACGCTCGGCAGCATGAGACTATTTGCAGCTCTTGTGGCGTCGGCGCTCCTGGCCGCCTGCGGCGGTACCCCCGATGGCGTGATCGACTCGTGCAAGAGCGGGCTGGAGCTGCCGCCGGGCGTCTCCACCGACATCCTCTTCGTGATCGACAACTCGGGCTCGATGGCATCGAAGCAGGCGAGGGTGATGGCGGAGCTCGAGAGCTTCGTCTCGGCGCTCGTCGAGGGGCCGGTAGCGAACGACTTCCAGGTCGGCGTCGTCACCACCGGCGTGACGATGCACGCCGCCCTCTGCGATCCCGAGCAGGCGCCCTACCTCTACCGCTACGAGAAGGAGAGCGGCAGGCTGCAGCCGGCGAAGGACGAGCGCGGCGCCGCCATCGAGGGCCCGCGGGTCCTCGCCTGGAACGACCCCGACTTTGTCGAGAACTTCCGAGGGCTGATCGCCCAGGGCACCAAGGGATCGGGGCAGGAGATGGGCCTCGAGGCGATGCGGCTGGCGCTCTCGGAGCCCCTCGTCTCCGCGACCGGGCCGGGCGGCAACGCGGGCATCCTGCGCCCGGGCTCGCGCCTGCTGGTGGTGATCGTCTCCGACGAGGACGATTGCTCGGATCCCACGGGGAAGGCCCTGGTGCTCAGGCCGCCGTGCCCGCCCGACCTGGTTTGCAGCTCCGACGCCCAGTGTGAAGAGGGCGCATACTGTCTGGCCGACGGCGATCATCGGATCTGCATGCCCAACGCCTGCGACACGGCGGAGGGGCGCGCGCGCCTGGAGCCGGTCGAGCGCTACGTGGACTTCCTCCGTGGGCTGGACGACGGCACGGGCAAGGGCCGCAAGCGGGAGACCTTCCTCGCGGTGATCGGCTCGGTGGCCCTCGAGGCCCCGCACGATCCCGAGCGCTGCATGGCGGGCTCGCCGGACGAGCCCGAGGGCGTCGCCGTCCGCTACCGCGAGGCCGTGCGCCTGATGGGCGAGAGCGGCTACGTCGACTCGATCTGCAACGAGAGCTACGGGACGGCGCTCCGGCAGATCGCCGGGATGGTGAGCGCACCCCACGTGCTCGAGCTCCCGCAGGCACCGCTCGACGGGCGCTTGCTCCAGGTCGACGTTCGTCGCACTTCCGGTGAGACACAGCGGTGCCGGGTGGGCGACGGCTTCTCCTACGAGCCCGCCACGGCCACGAGCCGCGCCCGGGTCACCCTCGAGGGAGCGTGCCGCCTCCAGCACGGCGATCAGATCGAGCTCCGGCTGATCTGCGCGGGTTGATGGGAACCGGAGGTCGGGCCTTCAGGCCTCGACCTTGTCAGGGCTCCGTGAGGAAGCCGTGGATCGCCCCGGCGACGGCGTCGGGGGCGAACCAATGCATCATGTGGCCCACGCGTGGGAGCTCGACGAGCTTCGCGTGGGGGAGCGCGTCCCTGCGGCGCTGGTGGTCGCGCGCGCGGTGCCCCGTCTCGCCGTCGACGAGGAGCGTCGGAGCCCGGATCGCCCGCAGGTACTCGAGGAAGGTCTCGGTGCGGAAGGGGTAGGGGCCTCGGGTGCGGTGGATGGGGTCGAAGCTCCATACGTAGCCGCCGGCGACGGCGCGGGTGGAGTGGCGGGCGAGCTCGAGGCCCAGCTCGTCGGAGAGCTCGGGGTTCTGCACGCGCATCCGGGTGAGGGCCTCCTCCAGCGTCGACATCATCCGCTGCGGCTTCGCACGGATCTTGCGCACCGCCTCGACCCACTTCGCCGCGCGCTCGGGACCGGGCGCAGGAGACGCTTCCTCGGGGCCGAGGCCCTCGAGGAGGACGAGCTTCTCGACGCGCTCGGGGAAGCTGCCCGCGAAGAGGGCGGCGGCGGTGCCGCCCATGCTGTGGCCCACGAGGTGGAGCCTGCCCGCCGCCAGGATCTCCACGAGGTCGGCGAGGTCCGAAACGTAGTCCAGGAAGTGGTAGTAGCCGCCGGCGCCGACCCACTGGGTCTCGCCGTGGCCACGCCAGTCGAAGGCGACGACGCGGTGGCCGTTGGCGGCGAGGCGCTCGGCGACCTGGCGGAAGCTGTAGCCCACGTCGAGGAAGCCGTGGCCGCAGAGGACGGTCGCTTCCGGAGAGGCTCCCTCGGGCTCCCAGGTGATCACGTGGTGGGCGAGGCCGTTGGCCTCGACGCGGCTCTCGTCGCAGCGAATCATGGGGGGAGTCTATCGCCCGGGGCCGTTGCGCGCCGTACGACGTGAGGCGCCTGTCGCTCGGAGGCGTAGCCGGCGCCTGCCCGGCGCCTGCTGACGACGGCGGTATCCGCTCCTGCCGGGCTCCCTGCTAACGACGATGGGATCTCGCCGTCGTCGGGAGCATCGCTCCAGCCTGGGTCACTTCGCGTCGGAGTCGACGATCGTGAACTCCACACGTCGGTTCTTGGCGCGCCCGAGCGGCGTGGAGTTGCTCGCGATCGGCCGATCGGGGCCGTAGCCTGCCGAGCTGACGCGCTCGCGGGTGATGCCCTTGCCGACGAGATAGTCGACGACGGAGGCGGCGCGGCGGCGGCTGAGGCCGTGGTTGAGCTGGGCGCTGCCCTGGCTGTCGGTGTGCCCGTCGATCCGCACCTTCTTGATCTCGGGATGGTCGCGGAGCAGCGAGGCGACCACGTCGAGCACCTCGAAGGAATCCTTCTTGATGTCGGCCCGTCCGGTATCGAAGTTGATCTCGGCCTTCAGCTCGATCTTCCCGTTCTCGAAGGTGGCGAGCGGGTACTCGGCAGGGCAGCCGTCGTGGATCGCGAGGCCGGGGACGGTCGGGCACTTGTCCTCGATGTCGGGGATGCCGTCACCGTCGGTGTCCGGGCAGCCGTCGAGCTCGGCTGGGCCGGGCTCGTTGGGGCAGCGATCCAGGTGGTCCGGGATCCCGTCGCCGTCGCTGTCGATCTCCCGGTCGATGCGCGGAGCGGCGATGGAGCGGTAGCCGATGGAGGCGAAGAGCCGGAACGACTCCCGGCCGAAGCCGGACTCGCCGGCGATGCCGGTGCCGCCGCCCGCGAGGGCGTGGAAGCCGTTGCCGAGCTCGGCCTTCATGCCGAGGAGGGCCTCGATGGGCGTCTTCAGGGCGTCGGCGCTCGCGCTCGTGAAGGGCGCGCGGGAGGGCGTGGCGGTGAGGAGCTCGGCGTAGGCGGTTAAGTCGCTCCAGGCGTCGGGGAGGCGATAGGAGCCCGCGAGCGCGAAGGTGAGCTCGTCGCCCACGTAGAGGTTCATGTACTGGCCCGCGTCCTGCCGGTAGCGGTAGCCGCCCTCGAAGCCTAGGCGGAACGAGTCGCCGAAGCTGCGCTCGATCACGGCGCGGGGCGAGAGGAAGAAGCCGTTCTCGCCGAGGAAGCTCTTGCGGTCGCCCGTCGGGAGTCGCGCCTCCGCCACCACCGCCACGCCGACCGGCGCCCGCTCCTCCGAGAGGAGGCGGATCTTTCCGAGGAGGCGCACGTCGCCGGCGCCGGAGCCGCCCGGACGCTGGTCGGGGAAGCCAGTCTTCTCCTCGAGGAGGTCGAAGCCGTTGGACTGCCAGGCGGTGACGGGGAGGTCGATCCCGAGCTCGGCCCAGTCCGCGACCGCCCAGCTCCCAAGGAGGTGGAGGTCGAGGCGGCGCTCGATGAGATCGCCGACCTTCTCGTCGCCCTGGCGCAGGGCCAGGAGGCCCGAGGCGAAATCGGCGGCGAGCTGGAGCTGGAAGGAGCCGGCGGGAGCGGTGCGGCCGCCCTCCACGGTGAGGAAGCCGTCCATCGTGGCGCCGAGCTTGGCGCCGATGGGGTCGATGCCGCGGGCGAAGGGATCGCCCGCCGCCCCTGCGTGCGAGGGAAGGGCCGCCGTCAGGCAAAGCGCGAGCGCCGCAGCAGAGGCGCCTCGCCGATGGTTGCTTCCCCGCGATTTCCCGGCGCATGCGTCGAGCAAACGAGACCCCTTCCGCCTGGCTGGTCGAGTTCCCGACAGACTAGGAGTGGGACGGCCGGGTTGTCAAAATTTTGAGAAAGGAGATCTCTCTGGACTCGCGGCCGCCGCGAGGGATCTCAACCATGAGGAGGGTGAGCGACCTCGCGATCTCGGACTACGGCATGATCTCGGACTGCCGCTCGGCCGCCCTGGTGAGCCGCGGCGGCTCGATCGACTGGCTCTGCGTCCCGCGCTTCGACTCGCCCTCGCTCTTCGGCCGCTTGCTGGACGGCGATGCGGGGCATTGGTCGATCCGGCCGGAGGGCGAAGCCTCCAGCTCGCGGAAGTACTGGAAAGGTGCGCTCGTGCTCGAGACGACCTTCCGTACGTCGAAGGGCGTCCTCGTCCTCGAGGACGTGATGGCGATCGACCTGAAGTCCGACCATCACACGCTTCGCACCGACGCGCCCCGGGCGATCCTGCGGCGGCTGCGCTGCGAGGACGGGGAGGTGCCGATCGCCGCGAGCTTCTGTCCGCGGCCGGAGTTCGGCCTGGTCACTCCGCTCCTTCGCAAGGCGCCAGGCGGGATCGTGGGCACGGGCGGCTCCGAGCTCTTTTTCCTCTCGTCGGACGTGCCCTGCGAGGTCGATCGCTCGGTCGCCACCGGGCGGTTCGTGCTGAAGCGCGGCGAGCGGACGTCGTTCGCCCTCCAGTGGGCCTCGAGCTGGGAGGCGGCTCCCGGCCCGCTCGATCAGGAGGAGATCGACGGCCTCTTCGACGAGGCGGTCGAGAGCTGGCTCGACTGGGCCAGGCAACACCAGGCGTACCAGGGGCCGTGGAAGGATCTCGTGGACCGGAGCGGGCAGATCCTCGAGGGCCTCACATTCCGACCGACCGGCGCGGTGATCGCGGCCGCCACGACCTCGCTCCCGGAGCGCGTGGGCGGCGTCCGCAATTGGGACTACCGCTACTCCTGGATTCGCGACGCCAGCCTCACGCTGCAGGCGCTCTGGGTGGCCGCGTGCCCGACGGAAGCCCATCGATATTTCGAGTTCCTGGCGGGCTCGGCGCTCTCGCAGATCGGCGACGGCGCGCAGATGCAGATCATGTACGGCGTCGGAGGCGAGCACGACCTCTCGGAGCGGGAGGTCCCGCGGCTCTCGGGTTGGCGGGGGAGCCGTCCGGTCCGGGTCGGAAATGCTGCGTGGAACCAGCTGCAACTGGACGTGTACGGCGAGATCCTCGGCGCCGCCTGGATCCTGCGCGACCAGCACGACGTCCTGAACCCGCTGAATCGGCAGTTCCTGGTTCGCGCCGTGGACGCCGCCGCCTCGCGCTGGAAGGAGCGGGACAACGGCATCTGGGAGCTGCGAGGCGAGCCGCGACACTTCCTCTACTCGAAGCTGATGTGCTGGTCCGCCCTCGACCGGGGCGTCGCCATGGCCGAGGCGATCGGCGCCGAGGACCAGGTGCCGCGCTGGGAGCGGGTGCGCGAGGAGATCGGCGCGGCAATCCTCGAGGAGGGGTGGTCGGAAAAGGCCGGCGCGTTCACGCAATCCTTCGGCTCCGACGCCCTCGACGCGTCGACGCTGCGGATCCCGAGCGTGGGCCTGCTCCCCGCGTCCGATCCTCGGATGCGCTCGACCATCGAGGCGATCGCCACGCACCTCGTCGACCGCCGGGGTCTCGTCTATCGGTACCGGGCGGAGGATGGGCTGCCTGGCGACGAGGGCACCTTCCTCCTCTGCACCTTCTGGCTGGCCCAGGCCTGGGCCCTCGCCGGCCAGCTCGATCGGGCCCGAGAGGTCTTCGAGCTGGCGGCGGGCTACGTGAACGACCTCGGCCTCCTGGCGGAAGAGGTCGACCCGGAGACGGAAGAGCTCTTGGGCAACTTCCCGCAGGCGTTCAGCCACATCGGCCTGATCAACGCCGCGTGGGCCATCTCCTCGTTGGAGAAGGCCCAGCGGGAAGGGCGGCCGATGGTGGTGCCCGACTGGACATAGGAGCCTATTGCGGTAACGCTGCCTACTGCGGCGAACGATCCAGGGGCTGCGGACGACGTGCTCCCTCTTCGCTCCTGCGGCGTAGCTACGGCTACGCCTCGTCGCTCATCGGTGCGCGCGCCGCCCTCGCTCCCCGTCTCCTTCGCCTCGCTACGGCCGTTACCGCAACAGGCTCCTCTCAACCCGCCGGCGGCGTCGGCTGGGAGGCCTGGAGGGTCGAGCGCGCCTCGTCGTACTTCTTCTGCGCCTCGGCGACCCGCTCCTGGGACTTCGAATACTCGGCCTTGAGCGCGAGCTCGTCGCTCCGCTTCTGGGCCTCGGTCGCCTGGAAGTTCGCCCGGTGCATGTTCTTCACCCGGGTGTCTCCATTTGCCACGAGCGCATCGTACTCGGCGAGCTCGGTCTTCGAGTGCTCCGTGTCGACGTGGGCCGAGGCGAGCTTCTCGTGGGCGTTGGCCTCTTCGACCTTGGCCTGCGCGAGCTCGACCCGCGAGTCCGACACGCTCTTCATCTCGTTCGCGCGGTCCACGTTGTCCCGGGACTGCTGCAGGAGCGCGGCGTTGCCGGACTTCTGCGCAGCCTTCGCCTTGGATTCGGCGGCGGCGACGCCGGCCTTGGCCTTCTCCTGATGGGCCTTCGTCACCTTGAGCATGTTCTGGGCGTCGGTCTGCTCCGACCTCGCCCGGACGAGCTCGTCCCGGGCCTTCCGCTCGCCCGCCCGGGCCTCCTCGACCCCCTGCAGCTCCCCCTCGGGTACGCGGGCCAGCCACTGCTCGTTGATGGTGCCGGCCGACGCGGTGGTGCCGCCATGGCTGCATGCCGAGCCCGACCCGAGAGCGGTGAGCGCGGCTGCCACGACCAAGGTGCTCGTTTTCATTTCGTCTCCCCTCCGGCCCCGTGCTCACGCGGGCTCTGGCGGATCGTCGCCATCGGCACGGGCGGTCGCAAGGGAACCACCCCCTCGGTTGCAGGTGACTGGAATCGTCCCGGCGCTTGCGATGGCTGTTTTTCGTGCCCAGCGTCTGCTGGTACCCGAACGAGCGTCACGGAAAGGGAGGCGCGGCACTTGACTGCGGGAGAGCCTCGCGAGCCGGACGCGAGCAAACGCAGAGGGGATCCGACGATCGATCGCCTGGAGGTCTCCGCGTACCGGATCCCCACCGACCAGCCGGAGTCGGACGGGACCCTCGCGTGGGATTCGACGACCCTCGTGCTGGTGGAGGTGGAGGGCGGAGGGCGCCGCGGGCTCGGCTATTCCTACACGAGCCAGGTGGCCGCAGGCCTGATCCGCAGCTTCCTCGCGCCGCTCGTCCTGGGCCAGTCGGCGATGGAGCCGTCTCGGATCGGTTACCGGCTCTTCGACTCGGTGCGAAACATGGGCCAGCACGGCGTCACGGCCCACGCGATCTCGGCCGTTGACGTCGCCCTCTGGGATCTCGAGGCGAGGCTCCTCTCCCTTCCCCTCGCGACCCTCCTGGGAAAGGCACGGAGCTCCGTGCCGATCTACGGGAGCGGCGGCTTCACCTCGTACTCGGAGCAGCGGCTCGTGGAGCAGCTCGGCGGCTGGGTGAACGAGGGCATGGCGGCGGTGAAGATGAAGATCGGCCGGGATCCCGGGGCCGACCCGCACCGGATTCGCACCACCAGGCGCGAGATCGGCGACGACGTCGAGCTCTACGTGGACGCCAACGGCGCCCTCCATCCCCGCGAGGCGGTTGAGCTCGCCGGGGACCTCGCCGAGAGCAGCGTCTCGTGGTTCGAGGAGCCGGTGTCGTCGGAGGATCGCCACGGGCTGCGCTTCGTTCGCGACCACGCGCCAGCGGGCGTGCGGATCGTCGCCGGCGAGTACTCGTCCAGGCCGATCGACTCCCTACGCCTCCTGGAGGATCACGCGGTAGACGTGCTCCAGGCCGACGCGACCCGCTGCGGCGGAATCACGGGCTTCCTGCGGGCCGGCGCGCTCTGCGAGGCGTTCCAGGTGCCGCTCTCCTCGCACTGCGCGCCGTCCATCCACGCGCACGCCTGCTGCGCCGTCACCTGTGCGATCGAGCCCCTCGAGTACTTCCATGATCACGTTCGCATCGAGCACCTCGTCTTCGACGGCGCCCTCAAGCCGTCGGGAGGGGAGCTGCGTCCGGACGATCGGGCGCCGGGCCTCGGGCTCTCGCCGAGGCGCGGCGAGCTTGAGAAATATCGGATCGAGTGAAGGAGAGAGGTGAGGAGATGGCACAGACCACCGCGGACTTCATCGTGGGACGCATCGCGGAGTGGGGGGTCAAGCGCATCTATGGCTACCCGGGCGACGGCATCAACGGGATGTTGATCGCGCTCGCGAAGGCGAGGGACACGGTCGACTTCGTGCAGGTGCGGCACGAGGAGATGGCCGCATTCATGGCCTGCGGACACGCCAAGTTCACGGGCGAGGTGGGTGTCTGCATCGCGACCTCCGGCCCCGGCGCCATCCACCTGCTCAACGGTCTCTACGACGCCAAGCTGGATCACCAGCCCGTGGTGGCGATCGTGGGCCAGACCGCCCGCGCCGCGATGGGCGGCCACTACCAGCAGGAGGTGGACCTCGTCAGCCTCTTCAAGGACGTGGCGGGAGAGTACGTGCACATGGCGACGACGCCGACCCAGGTGCGCCACCTCATCGACCGCGCCTTCCGGATCGCCAAGGCCCAGCGCACGGTGACCTGCGTGATCCTCCCGAACGACCTGCAGGAGCTGCCGGCGGAGCCGGTGCCGCCGCACATGCACTCGACGGTCCACTCGAGCTCGAGCTTCTCGGTGCCGGTGGTGGTCCCGATGGAGCAGGATCTCCGCCGTGCCGCCGACATCCTGAACGCGGGCAAGAAGGTCGCGATGCTCGTGGGCGCTGGTGCGAAGGGCGCCACGGAGGAGGTGCTCGCCGTGGCGGACCTGCTCGGCGCGGGCATCGCCAAGGCGCTCCTCGGAAAGGCGGTAGTGCCCGACGACGCGCCTGGTGTCACGGGTGCCATCGGGCTCCTCGGCACCAAGCCGAGCTGGGACATGATGAAGGGCTGCGACACCCTGCTGATGGTGGGTACCAGCTTCCCTTACCCGGAGTTCCTGCCCGAGGAGGGCCAGGCCCGCGGGATCCAGATCGATATCGACGGGAGGATGCTGGCCATCCGCTATCCGATGGAGATCGCGCTCTGCGGCGACGCCCGCGAGACCCTGCGTCTGCTGAAGCCCTACCTGGAGAAGAAGACCGATCGCTCGTGGAGGGACGGCCTCGTCAAGTCGATGGCCGAGTGGCGGGCGACCCTGGCCGGGCGGGCGAAGGAGCCGGCCAAGCCGCTCAACCCGCAGCTCGTCTTCCACGAGCTCTCGCCGCGCCTGCCGAGCGGGGCGATCATCACCAGCGACTCCGGCTCGTCGGCGAACTGGTTCGCGCGGCACCTGGACATGCGCCCGGGGATGATGGCCTCGCTCTCGGGCAACCTCGCCACCATGGGGCCCGGCGTCCCCTACGCCATCGCGGCGAAGATGGAGCACTCGGGCAAGCCCGTGATCGCGTTGGTGGGCGACGGCGCGATGCAGATGAACGGGATGAACGAGCTCCTGACGGTGGCGAAGTACTGGCACCGCTGGAAGACGCCGACCTTCGTGGTCCTGGTCCTCAACAACCGGGACCTGAATCAGGTCACGTGGGAGCTCCGGGTCGAGGCGGGCAATCCGAAGATCCCCGCCACCCAGGAGATCCCGGACTTCCCCTTCGCCTCGTACGCGGAGTCCATCGGGCTGCAGGGGATCCGCGTGGACTCGCCGGATCGGGTGGCCTGGGCGTGGGAGACGGCGCTCTCCGCAGACAAGCCCACGCTCATCGAGGCGGTGGTGGATCCCGAGGTGCCGCCGCTGCCCCCGCACATCACCTACGACCAGGCGAAGAAGTTCGCGAGCGCCGTGTGGAAGAACGATCCGAACATGGGCCACATGATCGGTCAGGTCTTCCGCGACTGGTACGGGGGCAAGCGCGGCGCGTAGCGGCCCGCGCTCCCTGCAACCTCTCCGACGGAGGACGCCCATGGAGACGATCCCTTTTCCCCTGCGACCGACGAGAGGGCACCCCGCCCTGGACCCGCTTGCGCTGGAGAGCGACCTGCGCGCGGCGGTGGAGGGGGAGGTCCGCTTCGACGACACCAGCCGGGCGCTCTACGCCACCGACTCGTCCAACTACCGCCACACGCCGATCGGCGTGGTCGTGCCCCGCACGCTGGACGACGTGGTCGCGACGGTGGCGCTCTGCCGCGCACACGGCGCGCCGCTGCTCTCACGCGGCGGCGGCACGAGCCTCGCGGGACAGTGCTGCAACGTCGCCGTGGTGATCGACTGGACCAAGCACCTGGGCCGGATCGAGGCGATCGATCCGGTGGGCCGCACCGCCACCGTGCTCCCGGGCACGATCCTCGACCACCTCCGCAAGGAGGCCACCCAGGCCTACCAGCTCACTCTCGGCCCCGATCCCTCCACCCACGACCGCTGCTCGATCGGCGGCATGATCGGCAACGACTCCTGCGGCATGCATGCGCAGATGGCCGGCAGGATGGCGGAGAACGTCGAGTCGATGGAGATCCTCACCTACGACGGACTCCGGATGTGGGTGGGCAAGACGAACGACGAGGAGCTCAACGCGATCATCGAGGCAGGCGGGCGCCGCGGCGAGATCTACGCGGCGCTCCGCGACCTCCGGGACAAGTACGCCGACGACATCCGCGGACGCTATCCGCACATCCCGCGGCGCGTCTCCGGATACAACCTCGACTCGCTCCTGGCCGAGCACGGCTTCGACGTGGCCCGCGCGCTGGTCGGCAGCGAGGGGACCTGCGCGACCATCCTCCGGGCCAAGGTCCGCCTCGTCTACAGCCCACCGCACCGCGCGCTCCTCGTGGTCGGATATCCGGACATCTTCGAGGCGGCAGACCGGGTCGCGGAGATTGATAAATTCAAGCCGCTGGCCCTCGAGGGAATGGACGACGGCCTCCTCGAGAGGGCTCGCCGCAAGAAGCTCCACGTGGACTTCCTCGAAGAGCTGCCGGAGGGCGGCGGGCTCCTGGTGGCGGAGTTCGGCGGCGAGACCGCCGAGGAGGCCGCGGATCGCGCCCGCGAGGTCCGGGAGATCCTCAAGCGCGAGAAGGGGCTGGTCTCGTCCAAGGTCTTCGACGATCCGGTGCACCAGGCGCACATCTGGGCGGTCCGTGAATCGGGCCTCGGCGCCACCGCGCGGGTGCCGGGGATGCCCGACACCTGGGAGGGCTGGGAGGACTCGGCCGTGCCTCCCGAGAGGCTCGGCGACTACCTCCGCGACTTTCGCAGGCTCCTCGATCGACACGGCTACGACGCCGCGCTCTACGGGCACTTCGGCCAGGGGTGTCTCCACTGCCGCATCGACTTCGATTTCCAGACCGAGGAGGGACGGGCCCGCTATCGCGTCTTCATGGAGGACGCCACGGACCTCGTGGTCTCCTACGGCGGCTCCCTCTCGGGCGAGCACGGCGACGGCCAGTCCCGGGCGGAGTTCCTCCCGAAGATGTTCGGCAAGGAGCTCGTGGAGGCCTTTCGCGAGTTCAAGGGGATCTGGGATCCGGAAGGAAAGATGAACCCCGGAAAGATCGTGGATCCGCGGCGGGTCGACCAGGATCTGCGGATCGTTACGCCGCGCTGGCTGCCGACCACCCACTTCCAGTTCCCGGAGGACGAAGGGAAGCTCGAGCGGGCCGCGCTCCGCTGCGTGGGCGTGGGCCTGTGCCGGCGCCACGAGGGCGGGGTGATGTGCCCGAGCTACATGGCCACGAGGGAGGAGATGCACTCCACCAGGGGCCGGGCCCACCTGCTCTTCGAGATGCTGCAGGGCCAGACGCTGCAGCGGAGCTGGCGCGACGAGGGCGTGAAGGAGTCCCTCGACCTCTGCCTCGCCTGCAAGGGCTGCAAGGGCGAGTGCCCGGTGCACGTGGACGTTGCCACCTTCAAGGCCGAGTTCCTCTCGCACTACTACGAGGGCAGGCCGAAGCCGCGCCTCGCCTACGCCATGGGCCTCTCGATGTATTGGATGAGGCTCGCGCGGCTGGCGCCGTGGCTCGTGAACGCCCTCACGCAGCAGCGGGCGCTGCGGGCGGTCTTCGGCGGGATCGCCGGAGTGGATCCGCGGCGGAAGATCCCTACGCTCGCGCCACGCTCGTTCACGAGCTGGGTGCGAAGCCGACCTCGTCGCAGGAAGGCGGCGGTCCCGTCCCCGAAGCAGGTGGTCCTCTTTCCCGACACCTGGAACAACACCTTTCACCCCGAGAGCCAGGTGGCGGCCACCGAGTTCCTGGAGGAGGCCGGATACGACGTCATCGTTCCGAGGGGCTTCGTCTGCTGTGGCAGACCCCTCTACGACTTCGGCATGCTCGACACGGCCAAGCGCATGCTGCGTCGGACCATCGATCGGCTCCGTCCGTACGTGGAAGAGGGGATCCCGATCGTCGCCCTCGAGCCGAGCTGTGCCTCGGTCTTCCGCGACGAGCTCCGCAACCTCTTCCCCAAGGACGACGAGGCGATGCGCCTCTCCGAGCAGTTCTCGACCTTCTCGCAGTTCGTTGCGCGCGAGAAGCTCGAGGTGCCGGAGCTGAAGATGGAGGCGATCGTCCAGCCCCATTGCCACGAGCAGGCCCTCGAGAAGCTCGAGGGAGAGCGGGCGGTCCTGGAGCGGATGGGCATGAGCTACCGCGTGCCCGACTCAGGCTGCTGCGGGATGGCGGGCGCGTTCGGCTACGAGGCCGGGCGAAAGTTCGACGTGTCCATGGCCTGTGGCGAGCGCGTGATCCTGCCGGATATTCGCCAGCTCGACCGCCGTGCGTTCGTGGTCGCCGACGGCTTCTCCTGCCGCACGCAGATCGAGGACGCCACGGATCGCAGGAGCCTGCACCTGGCGGAGGTGCTCCGCTTCGCCCAGCGGCACGGACCGTCGGGCACCGCGGCGGCCTACCCCGAGCGGATCGCGGAGAACGAGCGCACCTCCCTGGGTGCGCCCCTCGGCCGCCGCCTCGCGATCGCGGGCGCGGTCGGCGGGATCGCGCTCCTCGCGCTCCGCGGCGCGTGGCGCGGCGCAGCGAGGGCGTGAGCGTTTCCCGCGGGCCCTCGAGCCCGCGCGCCTGATCCCCGCGTTGCCCTGCGCTGCTGCTCAGGGATGCGCCGCAGCCTCCTCCCACACGCGGTTGGTGACGCACTGCTGGACATATGCGAGATGCTTCTGCTCGTCGCGGAAGTTGTGCTCCACCAGCGAGCGGAGGTCCGGGGTGAAGTCCTCCTTCGCCGCCTTGGCGTAGACGGAGTTCATGTGCGTCTCGTTGGCCTGCATGGCCCGGATTGCACCTTCGTTCCCGGTCTTGGCGCGGATGTTGGTGAGCTGTTTCACGAAGAAGCCCTTCGCGGAGCCGCGCTCTGGCGCCTTCCCTCCCAACGCCTGGACCGCCGCCGAGAGCTTGGTCACGTGGTTCCGATGGTCGTTCTGGAACTCCCGGAGCTTCGCCCGGACGGGCTCGAGGCTGATCTCCTGGATGGCCTCGTCGTAGGAGCCGATCGCATCCAGGTCGAGCTTGATCAGCTCGTTGAGCTGCTCGATCATCTTGTTCTTCATCATCACCATGGTCGTCCTCCGAAAATCGAGACAGGTGTCGCCACGCGCCGGGCCGGGCGCCTCGCGCAGCGGTCATGATCGTAGGGTGACCGCGGGCCCCTGGCCGCGATGGGCACGGGGCCGTTCGGGGGGCCGCCGCATGCGCTCCGACACTCGGCAGGCCCGGCGCTCCCGAGCGTCCGCCCCCGAAAGGCTCAATCGTCCTCGTCCTTCACGCGATCGTCTGCGTCGGATCTCTCCCGCGCTTTGTCCTTCGGCTTCTGTTTCGACTTCGGGTGGCGGAAGAGGAACGTGACTCTTCCGTCCTTCTCGAGGAAGGCCCAGGAGACGTCGGAGATGTCCTGTCGACCGGTGGTGCGCAGCTGCGCGAGCAGGTCGTCGAGGCTGAGCTTGGCCTCGGCGAGGCCTTTCGCCATCGGGTGGCCGTCCCGGATCAGGACCAGGCGCCGGCCCTGGATCACGTGGGACCACCAGAGGCTTCGCCGGGACAGAGCGTCGAGGAGCTGGTCCAGACCAAAGATGGTGGCCAGGCCGACGAATGCGGTGGTCAGGCTGTTGTCGTCCACCACGATGCTCCGGCGAACCGCGACGGTCACCAGGAAGAGCACGATGATGTCGGAGACGGAGTAGCGGGCGAGCTCCCGGCGAGGGACGACCCGAAAGAGGGCGATCAGGAAGAGGTAGACGATCGATGCGCGAAGCGCGACCTCCCAAGGAGGGATCGTTGGCTGCCACATCCCGTGCCACGAGAAAGGACGCACGGAGGAGGAGTGCCCACACCGGCCCGGGACGGCAAGGAAGCAGGGAGGCCGTTCCCAGTTGGCCGCCAGAAGGCGGAGCTTGACGAGGCCCCCCCGTCCGGGGGACGACGGAACATGCCCATTCGACAGGACGGCGAGCTTCGTCGTGGCCGGACGATCCGGATCCTCATGGCGGGATCCGCTCTGGCGTTCCTCCTTTGCGCGGGATGTGCCTCGGTGAAGCCGGTGCCGATGTCCTCGCCGCGCGAGGACGTGGTCTCCCTGCGCTTCGATTGGGCCCCGGGGGAGGCGGCGCAGGTCGAGGTGAGCCGCTCGCTGCAGGGATCCGAGGGCAGGGACGAGCTGGTCTTGCGCTACGGACTCCAGGTCGAGTCCGGCGGCGACGGCGGGCTCCGCGTCCAGCGCAAGAACGTGAAGATCGACGCGATGCCCACGCTTCGGGATCCGCGGCTCGCGGAGATGATCGCCAAGGAGCTCGCCCAGCCCGATTGGCGGGTGAACTCCCTCGGAAACCTGGTGGGGATCGACGAGCCCACGCGGGCCCAGGCCACGGCGGCCTCGCTCCTGGGGCGCCTGGCGAAGACGGGGGAGATCCCCGAGGCGCTCCGGGGAAGGCTCCTGGGCCTCTTCGGCGACGAGGGGCTGCGGCGGCGCGCCGCTGGCGACTGGGACGAGCTGGTGGGCCTATGGGCCGGCGGCGACCTCGAGGTCGGGCGCGTCTACCAGCTCCGGGATCGGCTCGCGATCGACGGGCTGGGCGGAATCGGCCTCGAGATGCTCTACGAGATCGTGCTGACCGGCCGGGTCCCCTGCGCCGCGGGAGAGCGGCCCGACGGCTGCGTGCAGCTCGAGATCACCGCGTCGCCCGAGCCCGACCAGCGCGGGCGCCTCCTGGCCTTCATCTCCACGATCTTTCCGTTCCCCGCGAGGGCCATCGAGATCGAGGAGCGGGTCACGCTGGTGACGGAGGCCTCGGGCCTCCGGCCTCGTCGGCTCCACGCCAGGCACTCGCTGATCGTGCCCTTCCTGGCGGAGGGGGAGGGAGGCGCGCCCGCTCCGTTCGAGCAGATCGAGGAGCGGCAGGTCTCGTTTGCTTGGAGTAGACCCCAAGCAGACTGACGTCAGTGTGCGTCGCTGGGCTCGACGGGCTTGCCGCAGCTTCGGCAGAAGCGGGCGTCCGTCGGGAGGGGTTCACCGCAGCTCGAACAGGTCTGCTCGGCGGTTGCCGCGGAGCGCGAGTGCTCCTTTGCACCGCCTTCGCCTTCGTGCGGCGAAGGGAGGAGTGGCTTCTCGCCGGCGCCCTCTTCCTCCATTCCTCGGGCGATCCGGTTGTACTCGCCAAAGAAGTAGATGGCCTGGAACACCAAGGCCACGATGCCGAGCAGCACCCAGACCGTGAGCGTGCCGACCACCCAGAGGACCACGTGGGTTCCCTTGGAGTGGAACCTTCGGGTCGGCACCTCGTACCGCTCCGCAGCCTCGTCGCGGAGGTCGATCGCCTCGTTCAGGGCGAGGGCGCCGAAGACGAGCGCCGCCGGGAAGAAGAGGAAGCTGGAGACGACGTAGGCCCAGAAGAAACCCGAGAAGCTCGAGGTGCGCCCCGCGAGCCACTCGTAGGCCTTGGTCGCCTTGTAGAAGCGATAGATCGCGTAGATCCCGAGGGTGACGATCGAGAGGAGTACGAAGGACCAGGTCGAGACCGGCTCGAGGAGCGGACCCCCCTGCTCCCGGGGCGGAGGCTGGGGCGGCTGTCCCGACGGCTTCTTCGGTCGCGGTGTTGGCTCCTCGGCCTTCGCCTCCTTCTCCTCTTTCGGCTCCCCCGGCGGTGGGGGACCCATCCCCGGCGGCGCTCGCGCCGGCTCCGGTGGCTCCATCGGCGGCTCGGTCTCACTCATGGCGACTCCTCCGGGTTCGCTCCGCGCGGGTTTGGCATCCAACTATGGATCGTGACGCCGAGCCCCTCGAGGCAACCCCGTATGGGGAGATCCTGCGGGAGTGGCCGGCCATGCGCATGCTCGACGGGAGCGTCGACCCAAGGAGGGAGCATGGAACCGGCCGCTTCGCGACCGCAGATGGCGTGGTCCAATCTGCCTGGGCGGGTGACCGAGCAGCCGAAGCGCTTCCTGGCCTGCATCGCCGCCGGGCAGCTCGCGGGCCTGGCCTTCCTGGGCTTCCTGGTGCTCGTCTATCTGGCCTTCGAGTCCGAGCGGCCGTTCGAATGGCCGGTGCGCGTCGTCGCGGGCTTTCTCCTGGGAGAGAAGGCGCTCGAGGCGCCGGATGGACTCACCTACGCCCTGGGGATCGGCGTCAACCAGCTCATCCCCGCGCTCTTCTGGTCGGCGGTCTACGCCTGGTTCGTGATGAGCCCGCGCTTCCCCACCCGGAATTCGACCTGTATCGCGCTCGGCCTCGGTATCGGCGTCCTCGCGATCGCGGTCGATGTCTACTTCATCCTGCCGCCCGGGATGACGGTGCTCCACGATCAGGACTTCTGGTGGGAGCACATCCGCCGGAGCTGGGATTGGATCGCCCACGGCGTCTACGGGCTGGCGATGGGCTACTTCTTCACGGTGCTGCAGCCGAGGATCGAGAAGGTCCGCCCGTCGGTCCGCATCGATATCTGAGCCTCTTTCAGGGGATGTGCACGGGAGGGCCGGGGACTCCTTGCATGGGATTGGGGTGGGTGCCGGGGAGGCCGGTGCGGACCGGGACCGGGACGAGCATCGGCTGGGGCGCGCGGGTCGCGATGTCTACGGCGGCCAGCGTTACCAGGAGTGCGACGAAGAGCGGCGCGATGATCGCGAGCATCTTCACCGAGAAGCGGCTCTCGTAGAGCTCCATGGAGACGTAGGCGACGAGCACCGCCTGTATGCCGGCGATGATCAGCGCGATCGGCGTCGCCCAGGGTCCCATCTCCACGTACGAGAGCACGAAGCTCAAGATGATGAGCAGGTAGAGCACGGCCCCGATCGCGGGGAAGAGCCAAAGAGAGACGGGCTTCGCGGTCATCCGTGCGCTCCCAGGAGGTAGAACATCGGCCACAGGAAGAGCCAGATGATGTCGACGAAGTGCCAATAGAGAGCGGCGATGCCGAGGCGGTAGGCGCCCGAGGGCCCGACCCGATCCCGGTGGATCCACCACGCCATCCACGTAAAGAGCACCGCCCCTGCCGCCACGTGGATCAGGTGGAGGCCGGTCGTGGCGAAGTAGGTGGTGAAGAAGGCGGCGTAGGCGGGGTCCGGGTTCTCGACGAAGAATGAGCCCATCCCGCCGGGATAGATCCCCTCGCGGAAGTGCATCCCGTACTCCACCGACTTGATGATCACGTAGGCGAGGCCGGCGAGCGCCGTGAGCAAGGTGAGCCCGATCGACAGGTTGCGCCGCCCCATCCGCAGGAAGTTGTGGGCGCTCGCCACCGAGACGCTCCCGGCGACGAGCACGGCGGTGTTGATGGTCCCGAGCCACTTCGCGTTGAGGCGGATCCCCTCGCGGAAGATCTCCGGATGATCGGTCCGGTAGAACGAATAGAGGGCGAAGAGGGCGTTGAAGAAGAGGAGCTCGCTCCCGAGAAAGATCCACATCCCCAGCTTGGCGGCGTGCTCCTGCTTCTCCATGTCCTCGAAGTGGTGCTGGAGCGGCGGCTCATACATGGATGTCGCCCTCGAGGGGATGGGAGTAGTCGTACGGTGGCTGGATGACCTCCGGCGTCGTGGCGAAGTTGTGCCGGGACGGCGGCGACGGAATGCGCCACTCCAGCGTGCGGCCGCCCCATGGATTGGCAGGGGCGCGGGGCCCGTAGAAGAGGGACCAGGCCAGGTAGAGGAGCGCGATCACCAGGCCGAGGCCCAGCACCCACGAGCCCGCGGTCGACATCACGTGGAGCGTCGTGAACTTCTCCGGATAGTAATAGTAGCGCCGCGGCATCCCGCCGTTCCCGAGCAGGAACTGCGGAAAAAAGGTGGCGAAGAAGCCGAGGAAGACGAGGACGGCGGCGGCAATCCCCCAGGGCTCGGAGTACATCCGGCCTGTCATCTTGGGCCACCAATAGTGGATCGCGGCGAGCCATGCCGTGAGCGAGGCGCCCACCATGATGAAGTGGAAGTGCGCGACCACGAAATAGGTGTCGGTCCAGTGGACGTCGAGGCTCGTGGTGGCCACAGCGACGCCGGTCATACCCCCGAAGACGAAGAGGAAGAGGAACGCGGCGATGTAGACGAGCGGCGTCCGTAGATCGACGGATCCCTTGTACAGCGTGCCGACCCAGGTGAAGACCTTGATGGCCGAGAAGATCGCCACGAACATCGACAGGACGCCGAAGACGCCCGCGTCGAAGACCGACATCCCGGAGACGAACATGTGGTGTCCCCAGGTGAGGAAGCCGACGAAGGCGATGCCGAAGGTGGAGAAGGCGATGGCCTTGTAGGAGAGCGGGTTCTTGTGGGCGAAGGTCGGAATCACCTCGCTGACCACGCCCATGGCCGGGAGGATCATGATGTAGACGGCGGGGTGTGAGTAGAACCAGAAGAAGTGCTGGAAGAGGACGACGTCGCCGCCTCGAGCCGGATCGAAGAAGCCCCAGTTCAAGCCATGATCGAGCGTGGTGAGGAGGAGCACCATGCCGAGAACCGGCGTCGCGACCACCTGGATCACCGAGACGCCATACATCGTCCACACGAAGAGGGGCATCTGCATGAAGCGCATGCCCTTCGCACGCAGCGTGTGGATGGTGACGATGAGGTTGAGCCCGGTGAAGATCGTCGAGAATCCCAGGATGAAGACGCCGATCAGGATCGGAAGGAGCTGCGAGAACGTCTGCGAGCTGTAGGGCGGGTAGAAGGTCCACCCGGTGTCGGTGCCTCCCATCGCCACGCCGATGGCGATCGCGATCGCGCCGGCGATGTAGATGTAGACGGTGGCGAGGTTGAGCCGGGGAAAGGCGACGTCCTGCGCGCCGAGCAGGATCGGGACGAAGAAGTTTCCGAAGGCGGCCGGGATCGACGGGATCAAGAAGAACCAGACCATGATCACGCCGTGGAGGGTGAACGCCTGGTTGTATGCGTTCGCGCTCATGATCGTGTAGTTGGGCGTGAGGTGCTCCAGGCGCAGCAGGAGCGCGAAGATCCCGCCGATCAGGAGCGCGATCGAGGTGAGCACGAAGAACATCACCCCGATCCGCTTGTGATCGGTGGTGGCCAGCCAGGACCAGACGGTCGTCTCCTCGTCGAGATAGCTCTTCGGGGTCACGGGGGCGTCCTCTCCGAGGGGAGGTTCAGGATCTGGCGGGCGCGATCGGGATCCACGTGGCTGAGGGGCGGTCGCTCCGGCGACTCGATGAGCGGCACCGGGTACAGGACCTTGCTCGGGAGCGGATCCCGGATCGAGCGCATGAGCTCGAGGAGCGCGGCGACCTCCGCGGGCTCCAGGAGGCCCTGGTAGGTGGGCATCACCGGAAGGAAGCCCGCGACGACCTTCGCCATTGGATCCATCATCGACTCGGTGAGGTAGGCCTCGTCCGCCACGACCTGCGATCCGTCGGAGAGGATCACGGTGCTCCCCCACAGCCCGCGCCAGGTGGGAGCGATGTGCTGCTGGCCGTCCAGGGTGTGGCAGGACAGGCATCCGCGGCGCTCGGCGACCAGGCGGCCCCTGTCGGCGAGGCTCTTGGGCATGGACGAGAGCACCACCCCGGTCGGTGACGGGTTGACGCCGGGGTGGTCCTGGTCGGCGATGGTCCGGCGCGGATCGTCCTCGGGGAAGTTGACGAGGTTCTCGGTATCGATCCCCTCGAGCCATTCGTCGTAGCGCTCGGGATCGAGCACGACCACGTCGCCCCACATGCGGGAGTGATTCAGGCCGCAATACTCCGCACAGAGGATCTTGTAGAGGCCCGGCTCCTTCGCCTCGAACCACAGGGTCTCGTAGCGCCCCGGGAGCACGTCCTGCTTCAGGCGAAAGGCCGGCACGAAGAAGCTGTGGATCACGTCCCGCGAGGTCATGATCAGCTTCACCTTGCGCCTCGCGGGGACGACCAGGGTGGCGATGGAGCTCTTTCCCTCCGGATACGAGAACTTCCACATCCACTGCTTCGCCGTGACGTAGACGATCATCGCGTCCTTGGGCGGCGTGCGGATCCGGACGTACTGGTGGAAGCCGATCACCCAGAACGTCACGAAGAGAGTCACGAGGAGGCCGATGAAGCCGAGCTCGAGGGGAACTCCGGCCCGGATGTGCGGCGTGAGCTCGCCTTCCTCCCTCCGCCGGTATCTGAACGTGAACCAGAGCGCGGTGAAGAAGACGAGGCTCGAGCCGGCCATCGTGGTCCCGATCACCCAGTAGTGGAGGTGATCGATGTCGGTCGAGATGGTGCTCGCCTGCTTGGGAAGGTAGAGGATCTGGCGGAGGAACTCGTTCATCGAGTCGCCCCCTCTGCGGTGATTCTGATCGCATCGTCGATGGGGATCCGGACGATGCCGCGCTCGCGGTCGATCCAGCCGTACTCCTCGAGGATCCGGCGCTGCTCGGCTTCGATGCGCTGCCCGTTCCGCTCCACGTGGATGAGCGACTGGTTCACGCGGACGATCGTCCGGGGCGCGTGCTGCTCGGGGATGGGCTGCTCGTAGCCGCCGAGCCTCATGGTCTCGCGGGAGAAGATCAGCCAGGCCCAGCCGATGCCGGCCAGGGTGACGAAGACCACCGCAAAGATGAGGGAGAGCAGGAAGCCCGCCGGGACGACGTCTTCCTCGAGGCGGATGTTCGCGTGCCGCCGGGTCATGGCGCGCCCCGGTACCGCAGCGACTGGTAGTAGTACGGATCTCCGAGAGGGACGGTGGAGCGGCCCCGGAAGAGCCAGAGGACCCAGAGCCCGAGGACGCCGCCGATCGCGAGGAGGGCGCAGAGATCCAGCCAGTGCACCACGATGCCGTGGGGGTGCAGGTTGGGGATCACCATCCAGTAGATGTCCACGTAGTGGGCGAAGAGGAGCCATCCCGCAACCAAGGCGAGAGCCGATGGCTTCTTCTTCAGGTCGCGCGAGAGCAGCACCAGGAAGGGGACCAGGAACTGTCCGAGGGCGAGGGTGAGGCTCACCCACCCCCAGCCCTCGTTGGCGCGATGCTGGTAGAAGGTGATCTCCCTCGGGACGTTGCCGATCCAGATCACGAGGAGCTGTGCGAACCCCTGGTACGCCCAGAAGATCACGAAGGCGAACATCAGCCGTCCGGTGGCCCACTGGTGAAAGCGGCCGATCTCCTCCGGGATGAGCTCCAGCCGCCGGAAGCTCCAGCCGAGGAGGCTCAGGACGGCGAGGGAGGCGACGAAGCCGCCGGCCCAGAAGTAGACGCCGAAGACCGTGGAGTACCAGGTCGGGTCGAGGGACATCAGCCAGTCGAAGCTCGCCCAGGTCAGGAGGAAGGCCGAGATCGGGATCCCGCCAGACGCCAGGCGTTGCATCCGATGTTTTCGAATCTCGTTGTAGCCGGCGTCCTCGGCGAGGGACCAACGAATCAGGAAGAAGGCGAAGGCGCTCAGCGCGAGGAGATAGAGCTCCGTCCTGACGATGAAGAAGGGCGTGTTCATCCACAGCGCCTTGTGTTTCACCGCCGCGAGCTCGAGCTCGGTCATGTCTTCGCGCGGACCGGCCCAGGCGTAGAGGGTGTCCATCCCGAGGAAGATCGGGATGGCGAGAACGGCCATGGCCGGCAGGGTGGACGCGGTGTACTCGCCGAGGCGCCTCATCCCCGCGAACCAGCGGGCGCGCGCGGCGTGGCCGATCATCAGCAGGAGGAGGCCGCCGATCGCGGTGCTCACGTAGAACGACCAGCCGGCGAGGTAGGAGAAGAAGAAGCGGCGAGGGTCGAGCCATACGCCGAGGAGCAGGCCGACGAGGCCCACCCCGATCATGAGGCAGCAGGCGAGAACGAAGCGGCGCTGGAGCCGGCTCACGGGACCTCCGAGCGGAATCTCTGTCGAAGGTCGGGCGGGAGCTGGGTGAGCCTTGCGTTCTGGCTGAGCTGCAGCGCGCGGACGTAGGCGACCACCGCCCAGCGCTCCTCGAGGTTCAGCTGGATCGCGTAGCCGGGCATGAGGCCGTAGCCGAAGGTGGTGACCTGGTAGATCCGGCCGACCGGATTGCCCCTGATCGACGCCTTCTGGAGCGACGGAGGCGGGCGGAGGGTCATCTTCGACGCGACCTCGGTCTCCGAGGTGCCGAGGATCCCGTGGCACGCGGCGCAGGTGCGCTCGAAGCGGTTGCGGCCCAGCTCGATGAGCTCGGTCGTGATCGGAATCGGAAAGGTGTCGACGTAATCGCCAGCGTCCGTGATGCCGAGGGTCAGGGTCGTCGGCCCGATGACCCGATCGACCGGAACGGTTCCGGCTGGCGGCGGCTGGAGCACCCGCCCGTCACGGAAGCCCGGACCGGGCTTGAAGTCGGTGTACCGCGCCTGCTGGGTCATGCGGTTGAGCTCCCAGTCCAGGGGGACGAGGTTCTTCTCGTCGCTGCACGCGGCGAGTCCCACCAGAACGAGCCACCAGGCGATCCGCCTCATGCCACGGGCCCGTCGGCCACCGGGTTGGGCACGGGCGCCGGCTCGGGTACCGGGAGGAAGGTGATTCGGAGGGCTCCTGCCTTGCGCAGCACGGCAGATGCGATCTCGGGGTCGTAGCGGGGATCGAGCTCCTCGAGGGCGAGGAAGTAGCGATCGATGCTGGCCCGCTCGAAGCCCTCCACCGAGAAGATCGGGGCCGCGACCTGGGGGAGACCTGCGAACCCGAGGAAGGAGAAGATCGACATCAGCGCTGCGAGGAGGACGGTTCCCTCGAAGGTCGGCGGGATGAAGGCCGGCGCCGAGCCGAGCGGGCGGCCGCCGACGTTGATGGCGAAGTCGAAGCCATTCATCCAGAACTGGATGAGGTACGCGTAGCAGCCTCCGAACACGCCGGCGAGGAGGCAATAGAGAGGGACCCGCGACCGCGGGAGGTCCAGCGCCTCGATCACGGGCTGGACCGCGTAGGGCGTGTAGGCGTCCATCGCGTTGAATCCCTCCGCCTTCATGGCGAGGACAGCGCCCAGGAGCCGCTCCGGATCCTCGAATTCAGCGACCACGCCCCGTCGCATGGCGTTCCTCCGCGAGCCTCCGCTCTTCGCTCACGATCAGGTGACGGACCTCCTTGGTCTCGCTGATCGGGATGAAGGGCACCCAGCGCAAGAAGCAAAGAAATAGAAACATGAAGAAGAAGAGGGTGCCGATGATGATCGCGCCGTCGATGTAGGTGGGCTTGTAGAAGTGCCAGCTCGACGGGAGGAAGTCGCGGCTCAGCGAGGTGACGATGATCTCGAAGCGCTCCAGCCACATCGCGATGTTGACGAGGATCGAGATGAAGAAGAGCCAGATCGCGCTCTGCCGGATCCGCTTGAACCACATCAGGTTCGGGCAGAGGAAATTGAGCGAGTAGACGGTCCAGACGGTCCACGCGAACGGACCGGTCAGTCGCTGGATCACGACGGCCGAGTACTCGTATTCGCTGCCGCTGTACCAGGCGAGGAACGTCTCGACCGCGTAGGTGTAGTAGACGATGGATCCCGTCACCAGGACGAGCTTCCCCATCGCCTCCAGGTGTCGGGTCGTGATCACGTCGTGGAGGCGGAAGATCCGCCGAACCGGGATCATCAGCGTGAGCACCATGGCGAAGCCGGAGTAGATGGCGCCCGCGACGAAGTACGGGGGAAAGATCGTGGAGTGCCAGCCGGGGAGCTGCGCGATGGCGAAGTCGAGGCTGACCACGCTGTGCACCGAGAGCACCAGCGGCGTGGCCAGCGCGCCCAGAATCAAATACGCGATCTGGTAGTGCTTCCAGTCGCGGGCGGAGCCTCGCCAGCCCAGGGCGAAGATCCCGTACCAGCGGCGTTTGCCCAGGGTGGGAGCGCTGTCGCGGGCCGCGGCCAGATCGGGGATGAGGCCGAGGTACCAGAAGATCAGCGAGACCGTGAAGTAGGTCGAGATCGCGGCGGCGTCCCACGGGAGGGCGCTTCGGTAGTTCGGCCACACCCGCATCGTCGCCGGGTAGGGGAGGATCCAGTACGCGTACCAGGGCCGTCCCAGGTGGAGCACCGGGAAGATCGCCGCCTGCATGATCGCGAAGAGCGTCATGGCCTCGGCGAAGCGGTTGATCGAGTTGCGCCAGGTCTGCTCGAGGATCAGGAGGATCGCGGAGATGAACGTGCCGGCGTGGCCGATCCCGATCCACCACACGAAGTTCGTGATCGCGTAGGCCCAGGCCACCGGGATGTTGGTGCCCCAGGTCCCGATGCCGGTCGCCACCGTGTAGAGGATCGCGAGCCAGCAGACCGTCGATCCCCCCAGTGTGATCAGGAAGGCGAGCTTCCACCCAGGCCCCCCCTGGAAGATCGGGCGGAGCAGGCGCCGGGTGATCGCCGCCTCCGACTCCCGCGTGAGCAGGATCGGCGGCCCGTCCATCGCCTTCGCGTAGTCGGCCGACTCGCGCGGCAGCTTCTCCGCCGGCTCCATCAGGTCTTCTCGAGCTCGGGGTTGGGGTTGAAGAGGTTGGCGAGATAGCGGGTGCGCGGAGCGGTCCCGAGCTCGGCCTGGAGCACGCCGTAGCTGCGCTCCTGCTCCTGGAGCACGGAGACGGGGCTCGCGGGCTCCGAGAGGAGGCCGAAGACGATGGCCCCCGTCGGGCAGGCGATCTGGCAGGCGGTTCGGACCTCCCCCTCGCGGATGTGCCGCTGCCCGATCCGCGCGTCGATCTCGGCGGTGCGGATCCGCTGCACACAATAGGTGCACTTCTCCATGACGCCCCGGCCCCGAACCGAGACGTTCGGGTTGTGGATCATCTTGAGCGTCTCGGGCATGTGGGTGTCGTTGTATAGGAGGAAGTTGAATCGCCTCACCTTGTATGGACAGTTGTTTGAGCAGAACCGCGTCCCGATGCAGCGGTTGTAAATCATCTCGTTCAAGCCGTCGGGGCTGTGCACCGTGGCGTTCACCGGGCAGACGTACTCGCAGGGCGCCTTCTCGCAGTGCTGGCACATCATCGGCTGCGGAAGCAGGCGCAGGTCGTCGTCGCTCTTGCCGAGCCGATAGCGATCGATGCGGAGCCAGTGCATCGACCGGCCCTTGAATGCGTTGATCCTGCCGACCGTGGGCGTGTTGTTCTCCGCCTGGCAGGCCACCACGCAGGCGTTGCATCCGATGCAGGTCGAGAGGTCGATCGACATGCCCCACTGCTGCCCGGTGTAGGTCCAGGGTTTGCCGTAGAGATCGGGGACGGGGTCGTCGTGGGGGAGACGAAGTCGGGGACTGCCCGGAAGCCCTCGAGGGTGTTCGTGAGGAGGATCGGTCGGTCCTGCATGTCGAGGTTGGTCTGGGTGATCGCGAGGCTCTCCTCCACCCGCTCCGCCGCCGCGTAGGGGAAGGCCTTCCGCGCGGCCTTCTGGGCGGTGGCGCCGCCGACGATCCAGGGCGCCTGGTTGGTCCGGAGCGGAAAGGCGTTCACGCCGACCGGCGCCACCTTCGCGGAGAAGAGGCCGTGCTCCTCCTCCCTGGGATGGGCGCCGTTCCCCCAGCCGAGGTTCACCGAGACGAGGTCGTCCGCCATGCCCATCACCGGCAGGACGGGGATCCGGATCGAGCGCCCGGCTGCGGCGAGCTCGATCACCTGGGTCTCCCGCAGCCCGAGCTTCGAAGCGGTGGCCAGGCTCATCGCCGCGGCGTTTCCCCAGGCGAGGCGCGTGATCGGATCGGGGAGCTCGATCAACCAGTCGTTGCTCCCGTGCTCTCCCGCGCCGAGCTTGGGATCCGGGCGCAGCGAGAGCTCGAGGCCGAGGACGGGGGATCGCTGCACCAGCGCCCCGACGGCAGCCCGGGCCGCGTCCGGGTTCAACCGGACGCCGAGGGGCGGTAGCGCTCCGGAGAAGAAGCCGTGCCGGAGGGCGCGCTCCCAGGTGTCCTCCGCCACCTTGACGTACCGGTAGCGGAGCATGGAGCGATCGTCCGGCGCGGGATCGCCCGCGGCGGCGGCGAGGATCTCGCTGGCGGAGTGGCCGCCGTAGAGGGGGCGGATCAGCGGCTGGATGAGCGAGAGGGTCCCGTCGTAGGCGCGGGCGTCTCCCCATTGCTCGAGGAAGTGCACCGCCGGGATGAACCACTCGCAAGCCCGGGAGGTCGTGTTCTCGTGGAGGCCCGAGTAGATCCGGAGCTTCGCCTTCGGGAGCAGGCTCTCGAGTTCGAGGTCCGCCGGTGCGGTGTACACCGGGTCGACGCCGAGGATCATCAGGGCATCGACCTCGCCGCGCTGCAGGGATTCGGCGAGAGGCGCGAGCCCGTGGCTCTCGGTGCCGGCCTCGAAGAGGACGGGATCGGTGAAGGTGACCGTCTGGCCGAGGTTGCCCAGGATCGCGTTCAGGGCATGGACGAGGACGTGGGCCTCCTCGGGCTGCCGCGGGCCGATGGCCACGAGGCCGGCTCCCTGGTGGGCGAGGAGATCGTCCGCGAGGACGTCGATCCACGGCGACGAGGCGCGATCCTTCACGCCGGCGAGGAGGTCTCCGTGTCCTGCGACCCTCTCGGGGGCGAGTCGGGCGCGTCCCCTGGCGATGGCGCCCAGGAGGTCGAGGAGGAGGTCGGGGATCCGGCTCGGCCTCGTGCGGATCCGATGATCCGCGATGGCGCCGGTGACGGTGACCTCGCCCTCCGCAACGTAGAGGCGGCTCATCCCGTCAGACGTGGAGCGGACCCGGCGGTGTGTGGCGTATTCGTACGCGTAGCGGATGTGGAAAGGCCGATCCATGAGGAAGTCGGCGTCGAAGGCGGCGATCACCTGGGCCCTGTCGAGGTGCAGCCGCTGGATCGCCAGCTTACCGAAGGCCCTTCGGGCGGCAGCGAGCTCCGCCGAATGGTCGACCGGGTCGTAGAAGTGGAAGGTCGCGCTCGGGAGCCGCTTCCGGATCCGCCGGATCTGCTCGATCGACAGCGGCGAGCTCGTGGGTTCCAGGAGGAAATGCGGTCGCGAGTCGGGCGCCAGGCTCTCTTGCAGCTCGGTGAAGAACGAGGTCCACGATCCGGACTGCTTGCCGCGCCGGATCGTCCGGGCGCGGGTGGGATCGTAGAGACCGAAGACGGCGGCCTGGTGGTGGATGCTGGAGCCGCCGCCGAGCGTGGCGGGGTGCTCGGGGTTGCCGTCGAGCTTCGTCGGCCGCCCGGACCAGCTCGTGGCGAGGAGGCCGGAGGCGTAGCCGCGCTCCACGATCGAAGTCGCGTAGACCTGCGGTTTTCCTGGTGTCACCTCTCGAGGCTGCCGGGAGTAGGGGAGGATCTCGCCCCGGGGCGGCTCGCAGGCCGCGATCCCACCCGCGACGAGCCCCGCCCCTAGGAGCTCCAGGAAGCTCCGGCGGCTGACCCCCTCCTCGGGATCGAGGACTTTGAGCTTGTGCTCTTCCATTCCTCTACCTGTGACAGCCGGTGCAGCTCGTGGGCGGTATGATCGAAAGCTTCTCCTTCAGCTCGCGGCCGAGGAGCAGCTGCTGGTCGGGCGGGAGCTGCCACTCCATGTCCGTGATCTTGTCGAGGGGCCGGAGGAAGCGCTCCGGCTTGCGGTGACACTCGAGGCACCACTGCATCTGGAGGGGCGCCGCGGCGTGGACCGCCGCCATCTGATCGACGCGCCCGTGACAGGTTGCGCATCCGACGCCGCGGTGGACGTGCACCGCGTGGTTGAAGAAGACGAAGTCGGGGACGCCGTTCACCCGCAGCCACTTGATCGGCCGCCCGGAGAAGAAGCTCTCCCGCACCGGCTCGAGGAGCGGCGCGTCGTTCCAGATCTGGGCGTGACAATTCATGCACAGCTCGGTGGGCGGCACCCCTGCCCACGGGCTGCGGTCGGCGAGGTAGTGGCAGTAGAGACAGTCGATCCCGTCGTCCATTACGTGGTGGCGATGGTCGAACTGGACCGGCTGCTCCACCTCCTTGAGCCGATCGGTGACGTAGGGCGTTCGCATGTAGACCATCACGGCGACGGGCAGGCCCAGGACCGCGGCGAGCAGTAGGATCGTCCCCGCCCAGAGGGCGGAGTTGGCCCATGGGGGGAAGAGCGGTCGCATCTGGCGCCAGGCTCCCGGCGAGCAGCATCGATGGGTTTGGGCCGACGATAGGCAGTCCGGTTGGAGCGCCAAACCCCCTCGGTGGGGCTCTTGACCTACTGCGCCGCGGGCTGCTCGCCGATGGCGAGGTGGTCGGCGAACCACCCCGCGGCCTCCTTGGCCACCTGCTCGAGCGTGCCCGGCTCGGCGAAGAGGTGGGTGGCGCCGGGGATGATCCGGAGCTCCTTCTCGCAGTCCATCCGCCCGTAGGCGTCGCGGTTGAGCTCGATCACGACGTCGTCGTTGCCGCCGACGAGCAGCAGGGTCGGCGCCTGCACGAGGCCCAGCGAATCGCCGGCGAGGTCCGGCCTCCCGCCCCGGGAGACGACGGCGTGGACGCCGTAGGGCCTGGCCGCCGCCGCCACCAGCGCCGCCGCCGCGCCCGTGGACGAGCCGAAGAGGCCGATGCGGAAGTGTCCGGTCTCCGGCTCCTGCTGGAGGGAGTCGACCGCTCCGACGACCCGCTCGGCGAGGAGCTGGATGTTGAAGCGGAGCTCTGCCGTCATCTGGTCGACTTCCTCCTCCTCGGAGGTGAGCAGATCCATGAGCAGGGTCGCGACCCCCGCCTGCTGGATGACCTCGGCGACGAAGTTGTTCCGGGGGCTGAACCGGCTGCTGCCGCTGCCGTGCGCGAAGACCACGATCCCGGTCGCGCCCCCCGGAACCGCGAGGTTGCCGGCAAGGTCCACGTCGTCGGTCCGGACGATCACCTCGCGACTCTCGATGTCCTTCATTTCCGCTCCTCTCTCGCCGCCTCGCCTCTCCGCGTCTCCCTGAGCCGGGAAGCGGGCCGCGTGTTCACGATGTCTTCCTTTTCCAGCCACCCCCGTCGCGCCACCCACACGCCGAAGCGGAGCAGTGAGAGGTGGCTCGATACATGCGCGTCCGAGTCGATCACCACCGGCACACCGGCCTCCTTCGCGAGGCGGCAGCCGCCGTCGGTGAGGTCCAGGCGATCCGGCATGGCGTTGAGCTCGAGCGCGACGCCGTGGGCGCGGGCCGCGTCCAGCACGGCCTCCAGGTCGTACGAGTAGGGATCGCGCTTTCCGATCAGCCTGCCGCTCGGGTGGCCGATCGCGTCCACCACGCCGGACTCGATCGCCTTCACCATGCGCGCGGTGATTCGGTCGGGAGGGTCGTCGAAGTGGGTGTGGATGCTGGCCACCACCCAATCCAGCGAGCCGAGCACGTCCGCCGGGAGGTCGAGGGAGCCGTCCGGGAGGATGTCGACCTCGACGCCGGCGAGGAGCTTCGGCCCGCCCTGAAACTTCTTCGAGGCGGCGCGAATCTCCTTCGCGTGGGCGAGGAGCGCCTTGGGCTCGAGCCCGAGGGGACGGGAGCGGGAGTGGTCCGTGATGGCCAGGTACTGCCGGCCCAGGCCCTTCGCCTCGCGCCAGAGATCCTGGAGCGACGATCGTCCGTCCGAGGAGGTGTCGCTGTGGACGTGGAGATCGCCGAGGAGATCCTCCTCGGTGACGAGATGGGGGAGCTTTCCCGCCTCGGCGGCCTCGAGCTCGCCGGTCCCCTCGCGAAGCTCCGGAGGGATCCAGGGCAGGCCCACCGCCTCGAAGACGTCCTCTTCGCGCTCGCCCGAGAGCCGGTTGCCCTCGCGGTCGAAGACGCCGTACTCCGAGAGCTTGAGGCCGAGGCGGACGGCACGGGTCCGGATCGCGATGTTGTGGTTCTTGCTCCCGGTGAAGTAGTGGAGCGCGGCTCCGAACGACTCCGGGGGCAGGACCCGCAGGTCCACGTGCAGGCCGATCTCGAGGCGAACCGAGCTCTTCGTGTCGCCTCGAGCGATCACCTCGTCCACGTCCGGGAGGGACGCGAAGGCGCGCATCACCGGTCCCGGGCGCTCCGACGCGATGAGGAGGTCGAGGTCGCCGACGGTCTCGCGCCGGCGCCGGAGCGAGCCGGCGGCCTCCGCCCGAATGACTCCTGGCACCCGGCGCAGGCGGCCGAGGATCCCCTCCGCATAGTAGAGCGCCCGGTGGAGGGGCATGCGGCCCCCGCGCGCGCGATAGCGGCCGATCGCCTTCCGGATCGCGCGCACGCGAACCGGCCCCATCCTCGGCACCTCCTTCAGCCTCCCCGAGTCGATCGCGTCCTCGAGGCCGTCGAGATCCGTGACGCCCAGCTCCTTCCAGACGGATGCGACCGTCTTCGGACCGACCCCTTCGATCCGCAGGAGCTCGAGGACCCCCATCGGCACCTCGGCGGCGAGCTCCTCGTATTCCTCGCAAGTGCCGCTCTCGAGGATCTCCCCGATCTTGTCCGCGATTCGCGTGCCCACCGACGGCAGGCCGGTGAGCTCGTCCTTGCGCCAGAGCTCGGAGACCGGGCCGGGCAGGGTGTCGATCACCTCGGCCGCCTGGCGGAACGCGCGGACCTTGAACGGGTTCCCGCCGATCACCTCGGTCATGGCGCCCATGTCGTAGAGGACCTGCGCGACGTCTGCATTCTCCATCGAGGCTGAACATAGGGTCTCCAAGGAGGCCGCGATGGAGACGCTGATGCTTGCAGGCGACGTGATGCTCGGCAGGGGAGTCCGCGAGGCCCTGCACGAAATGGAGCCGGCCGAGCCCTGGGGAGACACGCTTCCGAGCCTCCTCGACGCGTCGGTCCGGATCGTGAATCTAGAGTGTGCGGTAACCACACATCTGACGCAGTGGCACGAGGCGCCGAAGGTCTTCCATTTCCGCGCCTCGCCCGAGGCCATCCCCGCGCTCCGCGCGGCGCGGATCGACGCCTGCTCCCTCGCCAACAACCACAGCCTGGATTTCGAGGAGGAGGGCCTCCTCGATACGCTGCGCTACCTGGACGAGGCGGGGATCGCCCACGCGGGCGCCGGACGGAATCGCGAGGAGGCGACCGCGCCCGCGATCCTCCCACACGGGATCGGCCTGGTCGCCTGCACCGACAACGAGCCGCTCTTCGCCGCGGGCGGCGATCGCCCGGGGACCGCCTTCCTGCCCGTCTCCCTGGAGCCCTCTGTCCTGGCGAAGGTCGAGGAGAGGATCGCGGCGGCGCGGGAGGCCGGCGCCTCCACCGTCGTCTTCTCCAACCACTGGGGCCCGAACATGGTCGAGCGGCCGCCAGCCCTCTTCCGGCGCTTCGCCCGGGCCGTCATCGAGAGGGGCGCCGACATCTACTTCGGCCACAGCGCCCACCTGACCCAGGGCGTCGAGATCTACCGCGGCAAGCCGATCCTCTTCGACACGGGGGACTTCCTGGACGACTACGCGGTCGACCCGATCCTGCGGAACGACCGGAGCTGCCTCTTCCGGATCGGGCTGGAGGAGGGTGTGCCGGTGTCGCTCGATCTCCTACCCGTGCACCTGGGCTTCGCCACGACGAATCTGGCCCGAGATGACGAGCGGGAGGCGATCCTCGCCCGCATGGAGGCCCTCTCCGCCGAGCTCGGCACCCGCCTCGAACGAAGAGACGGAGCGCTGATCTGGCGTTCCGACCAGGCTCGTTCCGGGTAGGCTGGCGACGCCGTTCGGAGGGCGGCTCAGGGCCCCTCCGCGGGAGGAGGAGCGCGCCTTCAACCGGCTTTCCTTTTCCGGACGAATGGAGTACTGGCGGCAGCCGAGCGGCCCATCGAAAGGAAGGGGCGCGGCTCGTGCGGTTGGGTTATGTTTCGCGCCCGTCAGCGGCCAACGCTTTCGCCCCGGAGTGGTTCAGAGATGGCAATCGGTTCACAGCCCCTGCCCAGCAACAACCTCCCGTTCATCGAAGAGCTCTACGCCCGCTTCCTCGAGGACGAGTCCTCGGTGGACGAGGCGTGGCGGAACTATTTCCGCGGCCTCGGCGATCGCACGCCGCCGACCGGCCCGGCGTTTGCGCCCCGCAGCATCTTCGCGCCGCGGGCGATGAACGGCGCCCCCGCCTCCGAGCACGAGAAGCGCCTCGCCCGTGAGGCGGCCCAGGATCGCGTCGGGCAGCTCGTGCAGCGGTACCGGCAGCAGGGCCACGTCTTCGCCCACCTGAACCCGCTCCAGCCCGCGCCCTCGTCGCCGGTGAGCCACTTCGAGCTCTCCGAGTTCGGCCTCGACGAGTCGAGCCTCGACAAGACCTTCACCGCCGGGGGCCTCCGCGGCACGCTGCGCGAGCTGATCGCGCACCTCGAGGAGACCTACTGCCGCACCATCGGCGTGGAGCTCGCCCACATCGAGGATCCCGAGGTCCGGGACTGGCTCCAGACGCGGATGGAGTCCACCCAGAACCACGTCGCCCTGGATCGGAGCCAGCAGATCAAGCTGCTCACCGATCTCACCGACGCGGAGATCTTCGAGCAGTTCCTCCACACCAGCTTCGTCGGCGCCAAGCGCTTCTCCCTCGAGGGCGGAGAGAGCCTGATCCCCATGGTGCAGCTCGTGATCGAGCGGGCCGCCTCCCACGACGTGGAGGAGGTCGTGATCGGCATGGCGCACCGCGGCCGCCTCAACGTGATGGCGAACGTGATGGGGATGCCGCCTCGCGAGATCTTCGCGGAGTTCGCCGACGAGGATCCGAACCTCTACATCGGCCGCGGCGACGTGAAGTACCACCTCGGCTACTCGAACGATCGGGACGTGGACGGCAAGAAGGTCCACCTCTCGCTCTCGTTCAACCCCAGCCACCTAGAGTTCGTCGACGCCGTTGTGGCCGGCCGCGTCCGCTCCAAGCAGGACCGCCGCAAGGATCTCGAGCGCCGCAAGGTGCTCCCGCTCCTCATCCACGGCGACGCGGCCTTCGCCGGCCAGGGGATCATCGCCGAGCTCTTCAACATGGCCGATCTGCCGGGCTATACGGTCGGCGGCACGGTCCACGTCGTGGTGAACAACCAGGTCGGCTTCACCACCGACCCCCGGGACGCCCGCTCGACCCGCTACGCCACCGACGTGGCGAAGATGCTCCAGATCCCGATCTTCCACGTGAACGGCGAGGATCCCGAGAGCGTGGTGCAGGTCGTGCAGCTCGCGACCGACTTCCGCGCCCGCTACGGCAAGGACGTGGTGATCGACCTCTGGTGCTACCGGAAGCACGGCCACAACGAGGGCGACGAGCCCACGTTCACGCAGCCGGAGATGTACCGGAAGATCCACGAGCATCCCTCGATCCGCGAGCAGTTCGTGAAGAAGCTCGAGTCCCTCGGGCAGGTCACGCCGGAGCAGGCTGAGGAGATCGCGGCCGCTCGCCGCAAGGTCCTCGACGAGCAGCTCGCCGAGCAGCGGAGCGGCCACAAGCGCAAGCGCCCCTCCGCCATGGCGGGCCTCTGGGCGAAGTACGCCGGCGGCTTCGAGCGCGACACGGCGGACATCTCGACCGGCGTCGCCCTCCCGGTGCTCCAGGACCTCGCGGCGAAGCTCACCATGCTTCCCCCGGGCTTTACCGCGCACCCCAAGATCGTGCGCTTCCTCGAGCAGCGGCGGGAGATGGGCGAGGGGAAGCGGCCGCTGGACTGGGGCATGGGCGAGGCCCTGGCCTTCGCGACCCTCGTCGACGGCGGCACCCGCATCCGGCTCTCGGGCCAGGACTGCGAGCGCGGCACCTTCAGCCACCGGCACTCGGTGCTCCACGACTACACCTCGGGTGGGACCTACACGCCGCTGAACAACCTCCGAGAGGGGCAGGCGGACTACGAGGTCCGCAACAGCCCGCTCTCCGAGGTCAGCGTCCTCGGCTACGAGTACGGCTACAGCCTCGACACGCCCGACGGCCTCACAATCTGGGAGGCGCAGTTCGGCGACTTCGTCAACGCCGCCCAGGTGATCATCGACCAGTTCATCGCCTCCGGCGAGGACAAGTGGCACCGCCTCTCCGGCGTGACGCTCCTCCTCCCCCACGCCTTCGAGGGGCAGGGGCCCGAGCACTCGTCGGCCCGCATCGCCCGCTGGCTTTCGCTCAGCGCCGACGACAACATGCAGGTGTGCAACGCCACCACGCCCGCGCAGTTCTTCCACCTGCTGCGGCGCCAGGTGCTGCGGCCCTTCCGCAAGCCCCTCGTGGTGTTCTCGCCGAAGAGCCTCCTCCGCAACCCCGAGGCGGTCTCGTCGCTCGAGGAGCTGGCCACCGGCGAGTTCCAGCGCGTGATCGACGATTCCCTCTTCGCCGCTGGCGGCGAGGGCGACGCCTCGAAGGTGCGCCGCGTGCTGCTCTGCACGGGCAAGGTCTATTACGAGCTCCTCGCCGAGCGGCGCGACAAGAAGCGCGAAGACGTCGCCATCGTGCGGATCGAGCAGCTCTACCCGAACCCGATCGCGGAGATCGAGCGCACCCTCGGCCGCTACCCGAACATGGCCGAGCTGGTGTGGGTGCAGGAAGAGCCGGCCAACCACGGCGCGTGGCTCCACATGTGGAACGCCCTCGTCAACAGCGGGATCCTCCGGGTCCCCCTCGCGCAGGTCACGCGTCCCGCGGCCGCGAGCCCCGCAACGGGCTCGAACGCGAGCCACAAGCTCGAGCAGCGGCGGATCATCGAGACCGCCTTCGCTCCCATCCAGTTTTCCTCCCGCTGAAGAGAGAAGAAGATGTCGGTGAACGTGACCGTACCGTCCCTCGGGGAGTCGATCGTCGAGGCGGCCATTGAGAAATGGCAGAAGCAGCCCGGCGACTACGTGGCCCGCGGCGAGACCATCGTGACGGTGGAGAGCGACAAGGCGACGCTCGAAGTGCCCGCCCCGGTGGGCGGCATCCTCCGCAAGGTGCTCAAGGGCAATGGCTCGTCGGTGAAGATCGGCGAGACCATCGGTGAGATCGAGGAGGCCGAGAAGCCCTCCGCCGGTGCACCCGCCGCCAAGGCCGAGCCTGCCGCGCCCAAGCCGGCGGCGCCCACGCCCGCCGCTGCCGCGCCGACGCCGGCTCCGGTGGTGCACGCGCCTGCTGCGCCTTCCGCGGCGGCTCCCGCCGCTGGCCCCGCCGCCAGGCGGATCATGGCCGAGGCCGGCCTCGAGCCCTCCGCCGTCGAGGGCACCGGCCCCGGCGGCCGGATCCTGAAGGAGGACGCCCTCCGTCAGGCCGAGGGCAAGGCGGAAGCCAAGGCCGAGCGCAAGGCCCCCGCCGCTCCGGCCGGCCTCCCCGCCGTGGCCGCGATCCACGCGGGCCGCGAGGAGCAGTCGGTGGCGATGACGCCGCTGCGCCGGACGATCGCGCGGCGGCTCCTCAGCGCCAAGCAGAACACGGCCATGCTCACGACCTTCAACGAGGTCGACATGACGCAGGTGATGGAGCTCCGCGCCCGTCACCAGCCGCAGTTCCAGAAGCGCTACGGCATCAAGCTCGGGATGATGTCCTTCTTCGTGAAGGCGTCGATCGAGGCGCTCAAGGCGTTCCCCCTGGTGAACTCCGAGATCCGCGAAGACGACATCATCTACAAGAACTACTACGACCTCGGCGTGGCGGTCGGCGGCGGCAAGGGCCTCACGGTCCCCGTGATCCGCGACGCGGACATGCTCTCGTTCGCGCAGACCGAGCAGGTGATCGCGGACTTCGGCGTTCGGGCCCAGGCGAACAAGCTCAAGCTCGAGGAGCTCCAGGGCGGCACGTTCACGATCTCGAACGGCGGCATCTACGGCTCGATGCTCTCGACGCCGATCCTGAACCCGCCGCAGAGCGCCATCCTCGGGATGCACAACATCATCAAGCGGCCGGTGGTCGTCGACGACCAGATCGTGATCCGCCCGATGATGTACCTGGCCCTCTCCTACGACCACCGGATCATCGACGGCCGCGAGGCGGTCCAGTTCCTCATCCGGATCAAGGAGTGCCTCGAGGCGCCCGAGCGGATCCTGCTCGAGGTCTGAAGCAGGCCCCCTTCGAACGGCCGCGCGCAGCCAGGAGCTGCCGCGGCCTTTCTCTTGTCCGAGGCCGCGCGAGAGCCTCGAGAGGCGTGAATCGTGGAGACATTCGATCTGGTCGTGATCGGGGCGGGCCCCGGCGGGTACGTGGCGGCGATCCGGGCTGCGCAGCTCGGAATGAAGGTCGCGTGCGTCGAGAAGGAGAAGGCCCTGGGCGGCACGTGCCTGCGGGTGGGGTGCATCCCCTCGAAGGCGCTGCTCGAGGCCAGCCACGTATTTGCTCACACGAAGCACGGCGCCGAGAAGCTCGGCGTCCGGGCCTCGGGCGTGGAGCTCGATCTGCCGACGATGCTCGCCCACAAAGACGCGGTCGTGAAGGCCAACACCTCGGGTGTCGACGGCCTCTTCATGAAGAACAAGGTGAAGCGCGTCCTCGGCACGGGCCGCATCACCGCTCCGGGCAAGGTGTCGGTGCGCGGCGCCGACGGCTCCGAGCAGACCCTCGAGGCGAAGCGGATCCTGATCGCCACCGGCTCGGCGCCCGCCCTGATCCCCGGCGTCGAGCTGGACGGCGCGATCGTCGGCACCTCCGACGAAGCCATCGACTACCAGCACGTCCCGCAGCGGATGATCGTGATCGGCGGCGGCGTGATCGGCCTCGAGCTCGGCTCGGTGTGGAGCCGCCTCGGCGCCGAGGTGACCGTGATCGAGTTCCTGCCGCGCCTCATGGCCGGCATGGACGACGAGCTCGCCGCCGCTGCGCAGAAGATCTTCTCGGCCCAGGGCATGCGGATCCTGGTCGGCTGCCGGGTGCAGTCCGCCAAGGCGGCCGACGGCGTGGGCAAGGTCGTCTTCCTCGACGCGGACGGCAAGGAGCAGTCCATGGAGGCGGAGAAGGTGCTGGTGGCCGTCGGCCGCAAGCCCTTCACCGACGGCCTGGGCCTCGCCGAGGTCGGCGTGAAGCTCGACGGCCGCGGCAGGGTCGAGGTGGACCAGCGCTTCGAGACCAACGTCCCCGGCGTCTACGCCATCGGCGACGTGATCCGCGGCGCCATGCTCGCCCACAAGGCCGAGGAGGAGGGCATGGCCGCGGTGGAGCTGATGGTGGGCAAGTCCGGCCACGTGACCTACGACGCGATCCCGAACGTGGTCTACACGGATCCGGAGATCGCCTCCGTGGGCAAGACCGAGGCCGAGCTGCAGGCCGCCGGGGTCTCGTACAAGAAGGGAACCTTCCCCTTCCGCTTCAACGGCCGGGCCCGGGCGATGAACGCCACCGAGGGCTTCGCGAAGATCCTCGCCGACGCGAAGACCGACCGCATCCTCAGCGCCCACATCATCGGGGCCCGCGCGGGCGATCTGATCGCCGAGCTCGCGGTCGCCATCGAGATGATGGCGAGCAGCGAGGACATCGCCCGCTCGAGCCACGCCCATCCGTCCCTCGCCGAGATCGTGAAGGAAGCGGCCCTCGACGTGGAAGGCCGGGCGATCCACAAGTAGGCGCAGATGTACCGGAGGGGAGGCGCCCGTCTGGCGCCCCCTCTCGCGCCAGACGAGCACCCGCGTCGCTCGCGCGGCTTTCGCGCGACGCGACGAAGTAGGCGCACGCCCGCGACGTGCCGACCTTGGGAGGGATGCGACCTCCCGACCCGGCCACCGAGAGCCCTCCCCTCGAGCTCGCCCGTAGCTTCCTCCCGCCGATGCGCGCCGTCCTCGCCGACGGAGGCGGGCAGGGCTGGGTCGAGCTCAAGTACGACGGCTACCGCGCTCTCGCCGCAATTCAGGGCGGGCAAGCCGCGCTCGTGAGCCGCAACGGCCTCGACTTCACCCAGCGGTTCCCTGCGATCGTCCGGGCCCTCGAGGGTCTCGGCGCGGCGAGCACCATCATCGACGGCGAGATCTGCGTTCTCGACCCCGACGGTGTGCCCCGCTTCGAGCTCCTCCAGCGGGGCGACGGCGAGGACGTGGTCTTCTTCGCCTTCGATCTGCTCCAGCAAGACAGCGCCGACCTGCGAGGTCTCCCGCTGGAAGAGCGATGGGACCGTCTCGCCCGCGTGATCGGTGAAGGATCGTCTGCGCTGCGTCTGGCGGAGCGCCTCGACGGGCCCCCGGAGGACGCCCTGAGCGAAGCGGAGCGCCGGGGCTTCGAAGGGATCGTGATCAAGCGGCATGGCTCGCCGTACCGCGCCCGGCACCCCGGCGCGTGGCGGAAGCGCAAGGCCGTCGCCGCCCAGGAGCTGGCGATCGTCGGCTTCGAGCGCACGTCCACCGGCGGCGACGCGATCGGCTCCCTCCTGCTCGCGGTCGCCATGGACGACCGCTTCCGCTACGCGGGCAAGGTTGGCACGGGCTTCACGGCCGCCGACCGGGAGGCACTCTTCCGGCGGCTCTCGGAGAGCGTGGTGCGGCGGTCGCCGGTGGTCGATCCGCCCCGTCTGCGAGGGGCGGTCTGGGTGCGCCCGGAGCTCGTGGCCGAGGTCCGCTTCACGGAGTGGACCTCGGAGGGCCGGCTCCGGCAGCCATCGTTCAAGGGCCTGCGCGTCGACAAGTCCCCCGCCGACTGCGTGCGCGAGGCGGCAGCGCCGCCGGAGCCGTCTCCCGGGCGAGCGATCCCAAAGGCGCGGTCGGATGCCGGCGTGAGGTTCACCCATCCCGACCGGATCCTCTTTCCCCGCGACGGGATCACCAAGGCGGACGTCGCCGCCTACTACCAGGCGATGGCCGGGCCGCTCCTCCGCGCCCTGTCGGGTCGGCCCGTGGCCCTCGAGCATTGGAACGAGGGGATCGACGAGCCGGGCTGGTTCCACCAGAAGATCTCGGACGACGACGCGAGGAGCTGGATGACGCTGGCCGCGATCCCTTCGCAATCCGGGCGAAGGTTGGAGAGGCGCCTCCTCGTCGACGACCGGGAGACGCTGCGCTGGCTCGCCCAGCGGTCGGTTCTCACCGTGCACATGTGGTCGTCGCGCACCGACAGCCTGAACGAGCCCGACTGGGCGATCTTCGATCTCGATCCGGCGGAGGGCGAGGACATCCGCCAGGCGGTGGACGTCGCCGGGGCGCTGAAGGCCCTCCTCGACGCCCTCGGCCTCCCCAGCCTCGCCAAGACCTCCGGGAAGCGCGGCCTCCACGTCCTCGTGCCCATGGCCCCGGGGCAGCGCCACGACGAGGCGGTGCGGTTTGCGCTCACGGTGGGGCGGGCCGTCGAGCAGGTCCTCCCGCAGGTGACCCTCGAGCGGATGAAGGATCGGCGCGGGGGCCGCCTCTATATCGACTGCTACCAGAACGGCTACGGCAAGACGATCGCCGCCCCGTACTCGCTCCGGGCGTCGGACGGCGCGCCGGTGTCCGCTCCGCTGCGCTGGGACGAGGTGAATGAGGGCCTCGAGCCGGGCGCGTTCAACCTGCGGACCATGCCCGGGAGGCTCGACGAGGTGGGCGATCTCTTCGGGCCGATCCTGGAGAAGGGTATTCGACTCCCCAGCCTCTGATGAAAAACGCGAGTCGCCGCGAAGGAGATGGGAGCCGGCCCATCTCCTTCGCGGCAACCGCGGCGCCCGGCCGGTCCCCCCGAAAAGCCGAGGCCTCCCCCGAAGAGCAGGCCGGCGGCCAGGCGCATGCTCGCTGAGTGGCTGAAGAGATCGGGACGTTGCTTCCGCTCTCTTCAGCCCGCTGCGCGCGAGGCACTTTCTCGTTTTCTATTGCTGGGAGTGGGCGCCCTGCATCCGCACCGAGGGCCCCGCCGCGCCCGATCGAACGCCCGAGAGCGCCGTCTGGGAGATCTCCTTCCGAAGCTCCCTGCCGCGGCGCGGCGCGAGGAGCATGCCGGCCACCACGCCGACGGCGACGCCACCCAGGATCAGGCCGAGGCCGCTGAAGAAGCGAAGGGCGGGACGCGGCGCACGGCGAAGGCCGACCAGCTCGAGCGCATCGTCGAGGTCGTAGCTCGGCAACGACCGGAACCTGCGGCCGACGTCCCTGCGAAGCTGGTTGGCGTTCTTTCGCAGCTCTTTCGAGTCCATGCTCCAGTTCATCTCGCTCGTCTCCCATCCCCTCGAGCGGATCCCGCTCCCGAGGAAGGTAGGAGCCGCCTCGTGCGTTGGCCACCGGCACGGCCGGGGCGTATTTCGGGGGTCACCCGCGAAAGAGTCCGCGCGCGAATTGCGCAGCCGGGGCATTTTGGGTATCTGGTCCCGCAGCGGCGGCTCGCGGCGGCCCGCGACCCCGCAGACGAGGTGGACGATGTTTGGCTTCAAACCGGGCGAGCTCCTCATCATCTTCGCGCTGATCCTGATCCTCTTCGGCGGAACGAGGCTCCCGGGGCTCGGCAAGGCCCTCGGCAGCGGGATCCGCAACTTCAAGAAGGGTCTGTCCGGCGACGAGACCGAGGACGAGGAGTCCTCCCCGTCGACCGCCTCGAAGCCGAAGGCCTAGTCCCGGCTTCCGAGCCGATCCGACCCCGTTTCCGGACCAGGACGGGACGAGCACGCCGCCCGGCAGGGGCCGGACGGCTCCCTTCCGTTTCGCCGGCGAGGCCGGCGGAGGCGACATGGCCGAGACTCCATCGCTGCGCGATCGCGCCAGCACCTACGTCCGCGACCTCCAGGATCGCATCTGCGCTGCGCTGGAGGCGGCCGACGGCAAGGCCCGGTTCCACGAGGACCGCTGGGAGCGCGAGGGCGGCGGCGGCGGGATCTCCCGCGTGATGGAAGGCGGCGCCGTCTTCGAGAAGGCCGGCGTCAACACCAGCGCCGTCTACGGCGAGGTGCCCTCCGCGCTCGCACGCGACCTCAAGGGCGCAGGGCCCGAGTTCTACGCCACCGGCGTCTCGCTCGTCCTCCACCCGAGGAACCCCCACGTCCCGACGGTCCACGCCAACTTCCGCTTCCTGGCCCGTGGGGATTCGGCGTGGTTCGGCGGCGGCGCGGACCTCACGCCCTACTATCCGCGAGAAGAGGACGTCCGGCACTTCCACGGCACCCTCAAGGCCGCGTGCGACGCCCACGGACCTGCGCTCTACCCGCGCTACAAGAAGTGGTGCGACGAGTATTTCTACCTCCCGCATCGCCGCGAGATGCGGGGCGTGGGCGGGATCTTCTTCGACGAGCTCGCGGGCACGGAGGAGAGCTTCGCCTTCCTGCGGAGCGCCGGTGAGGCCTTCCTACCCGCGTACCTGCCCATCGTCGAGCGCCGGAAGGACGACGCCCACGACGAGCGCCATCGCGCGTGGCAGCTCCACCGCCGCGGCCGCTACGTCGAGTTCAACCTGATCTACGACCGGGGCACCATCTTCGGCCTGCGATCCAACGGGCGGATCGAGTCGATCCTCATGTCCCTGCCGCCGCTGGCGAGCTGGGACTACGACCCGACGCCCAAGCCCGGCTCCCCCGAAGAGCAGGCGGTCGCCTACTACCAGCCCCGCGACTGGGCGTAGTCTGCCCGTTCGCTACGCAACAGGCTCCTAGTCAACCTCGCGCCCGCTTCCGTCGCGCGACCTCCACAAAGCGGCGCCGTCCCGGCGCTCGGAAAGGGCTTCGATCGTGAACGACCGATTCCTCAAGGCTTGCAGGCGCGAGCCCGTCGACACCACGCCGATCTGGATCATGCGCCAGGCGGGCCGCTACCTGCCGCAGTACCGCGAGGTCCGGGGCAAGACCACCTTCCTCGGCCTGTGCAAGACGCCGGAGCTCGCGGCGGAGGTGACCGTTCAGCCCGTCGACCTCATCGGCGTCGACGCGGCGATCCTCTTCTCCGACATCCTCATCCCCGTGGAGGCGATGGGGATGCGGGTCGAGTTCCACGAGAACGAGGGCCCCGTCCTCCCGGAGCCCATCCGGAACCAGGCCGACATCGAGCGTCTCGCGATCTTCGATCCGTCCGAGCGCACGCCGTTCACCCTCGAGGCGATCCGACAGACGGTCCGCGCGCTCGACCGACGCGTCCCGCTGATCGGCTTCGCCGGCGCGCCGTTCACCCTCGCCGCCTACATGCTCGAGGGGCGCGGCTCCAAGAGCTGGCTCGGAGTGAAGCGGCTCATGGCCACCGAGCCCCGCCTGGCCCACGAGCTCTTCGGCAAGATCGCGTCGGCCATCGGGCAGTACCTCGTCGCCCAGATCGAGGCGGGCTGCGACGCGGTGCAGATCTTCGACTCGTGGGGCGGCGAGCTCGGCCCCGCCGACTTCGAGCGGTGGACGCTCCCGTACGTGCAGCGGATCGTTGCCGACGTGAAGGCCAAGGCGCCGCACGTTCCGGTGATCTTCTTCGGCACCGGGATGTCCACGCTGCTCCCCAAGCTCAAGGACACCGGCGCCGACGTGCTCGGCCTCGACTGGCGGATCGAGCTGAAGGACGCGCGGAAGATCCTCGGCGACGACGTCGCGGTCCAGGGCAACCTCGACCCGACGGCGCTCTTCCTCCCGAAGGAGGAGATCACCAGGCGCGTCGAGGAGATCATCTCGCAGAACGCCGGCAGGCCGGGGCACATCTTCAACCTGGGCCACGGGATCACGCCTCCGACGGATCCGGATCACGCGCGCCACCTGGTGAACGAGGTCCACCGCCTCGGCGCCCGCAAGGCCTGAGCTCTGCTGCAACCGGGGGCTTACGCCGCCCTCGGACTGGAACGGGGCCCCTTCGTGCTGACGCGAGGGGTCCCGCCGAGGAACGCACGGCATGAGAGTGGCGATCGTGGGCGGAGGGATCTCGGGCCTCGCGCTGGCTGAGCGGTTGGCGGCCGCCGGCGCGGAGCCCCTCGTGCTCGAGGCCGACGATCGGGCGGGCGGCAAGATCGCCACCCGTCGCAAGGACGGCTTCCTCCTCGAGGCCGGGCCCAACGGCTTCCTCGACAAGGAGCCCGCCACCCTCGAGCTCGCGTCCCGCATCGGCCTCCGCGACTCCCTTCGCCAGGCGGAGACCGCGGCGAAGCGCCGCTGGGTCTTCGTCCGCGGCGCGCTGCGCGAGGTGCCCTCGACGCCGCCGGCGTTCCTGCGCTCCGACATCCTCCCGCCCTTCGCCAAGGCCCGCGTCGCGCTGGAGCCCTTCTCCCGGCGCGCGAAGCCCGGCGTGGACGAGTCCATCGCCGACTTCGGCAGGCGGCACCTGGGCGCCCGGGCGACCCGCGATCTCCTCGGCGCGATGGTGCTCGGGATCTTCGGCGGGGACGTGGAGAAGCTCTCCCTCGCGAGCTGCTTCCCCAAGATGGCCGAGCTCGAGAGGGCCCATCGCTCGCTGGTGCTCGGGATGATCCGGCTGCAGCGGGAGAAGAAGGGGGCCGGCGGTCCCGCAGGCCCGGGCGGCGTCCTCACCAGCGTGGAGGGCGGCCTCGGCCACTACCCGGCGCGCCTCGCCGAGACCCTGGGGTCGGCGGTGCGCACAGGCGTGCGGGTCGACGCGCTGTCGGTCACGGAGAGTGGAGTCCGACTTCACACGAATTCTGGCGGGAGGGCCGCCGAGCTGGACGCGGACGCCGTCGCGATCACGGCGCCGGCCGACGTGGCCTCGAGGCTCCTCGCGCCGCTGGACCCGGCGCTGGGCGAGCTCGCTGCCGGCGTCCCCTACGCGCCGATGGCCGTGGTCCACCTTGCGTGGCCCCGCGCGCGGATCGCCCACCCGCTGGACGGCTTCGGTTTCCTGGTGCCCCCCCACGAGGGGCGCGGGATCCTGGGCGCGATCTTCGTCTCATCGATCTTCCCGTGGCGCGCGCCGCCGGATCAGGCGCTCTTCACCGTGATGATCGGCGGCGCCGTCCGGCCCGAGCTCGCCGCCCGCCCGGAGGCGGAGCTCGCGACCCTCGCGGCATCGGAGCTCGGCGGCATCATCGGCGCCTCTGGCGATCCGAGCCTGGCCGAGGTGATCCGCTGGCAGCGGGCGATCCCGCAGTACGTGATCGGCCACGAGGCCCGGCGCCGGGAAGCCATGGAGCGGATCGCACGGCTTGGACCAGTGCACCTCGGCGGCAACGCGTGGCGCGGCATCGGCGTCAACGACTGCATCGCCGCTGCCGCCCCCCTCGCCACCGAGATCCTCGATCGCTAGAAGCGCTCTCGCTCTGCTGATTTATTGGCGAATTGTTAGATTTTTTACTGTTGACTGGTTTGTTGCTTGGAGTATGGGTGCGCCCGCCGAATTTTCGGCTCTTCAGGGGTGTGCAACTACATGCTTCAGCTTCGAACCGGCCTGGTGGCGCTGCTCGGCGCCTGTCTCTTCGCGACCGCTTGCGGCAAGGACAAGGAGACGATCCTCGTCCAGGAGCAGCAGACGGCCGACCAGGTCTACTACTTCTCCGGTCACATCTACGACGGCCTGACCGGCCAGCGGCTCACCGGCTACTCCCTCGACTTGCAGTTCCGCGACAAGAAGCTCAGCGCGCAGGTCGACGCCGAGGGTCGCTACTTCGTGGGTCCGCTCCCGTACTTCCAGGACTACACGGTTCGCGTGAAGGCGGACGGCTACCGCTCCTTCCTCTCGCACAACGCGGGCATCACGCTCGACTGGAACCACGAGTCCTTCCTGGTCCACGAGCACGCCCCGGAGAAGGGCTTCTACTACAACGCCTTCCTCTATCCGGATGACCTCGTCGCCCCGGCCACCCAGGTCTTCGTCACGACCTGGGACACCGAGAAGCGGCCGTCCGGAACGGTCCGCTTCACGCCGACCAACGTCCCGGCGATGCTCGACTACCTCCCGGCGGTCAACGGGCAGATCTGGAACAACGCCGACGACCTGCAGCTGCGCACGGTGACCAAGACCGTGACCGACGGTGTCGCCACGATCGAGGCCGGCGAGCTCGGCTTCGGCGTCCACTACGACGTGATGGTGTACGGCGCCGCCGGATACGCTCCGGGCATCGCCGGCTTCCTGGCGGGCATCGACGACTACGTGACCGTGGTGCTCGACCCGCTCGACGCCGCCGGTCTCGAGCTCGTCTACAACTCCATCACCACCGGGATCCCGGCGCCGAACGGCGAGATCGTCCTGGCCTTCAACCAGCCGATCGAGTTCGACCCGCTCCACACCGCGGCGGAGTACGCGAAGTACGTCGACGACACGCTCTCGATCGACTCGTGGGACGAGAACGGGAACGGCAAGTGGAACGAGCTCAAGAATGCCAGCCGCGGCACGGCCGTCCAGATCAAGGGCAACCTCCTCATCCTGCGGTGGAACCCCCAGGAGGCGCTCGCGACGGTGGATGACAACGACCCGATCTACAGCGTGACCTACGGCGCGCTGGATTCGGTCCTCGTCCGTCCGGCAGGGGGCAAGTACTGGGAGCGGGCCTCGATCGGCATGCTGGTCGGCACGACCTCGCTCACGGTCAACCTGCGCTAACTTTCGGACTGACTCGCGAAAGCGGAAGGGCGAGCGTCTCTCGAAGAGGCGCTCGCCTTTTTCCTTGTCGCCTCAGCGGCGGATCGCGCGGATCGCGCCGTTGCCGTCGGCGACGTAGATCGTACCGTCCGGCCCCACCGCGATCCCCATCGGCAGCGGGATCTCCGCCCGATCGCCAGGCCCGTCGGCGTTTCCGAAGCGCCCCGTTCCGGCCAGCGTCGTCACCACCGTCGAACGAGCGTCCCTCCCCGGCACGATCCGCCGGATCCGGAAGTTGGTGGGCTCCGTGAGCAGCAGCCCGCTCCCGTCCCACGTGAGCCCTCCCTGTGGCGCGATCCGCGCGAGATCGCCGCTACCGTCCTGGTAGCCGGGGATTCCGCCGGCGAGGGTGGTCACCGTGTGAGCGGGATCCGTGCCGACGCGGAGGAGCTTCGCGCTCCCCGTCGCCACCACGTAGACCGTCCCGTCGCCGGCGACCGCCACCGCGCTCGGATAGCCGATGGCCGCCTGGGCCGCCGGTCCGTCGGCGTCGCCGAGGACCCCGTTCCCCGCGAGGGTTCGCACCCTCCACGTGCCCTTCTCGAGCACGCGGATCCGGTGGTTGTTCATGTCGGCCACGAGGATGTCGCCTGTGAGGGGATCCTCCGCCATGCCCATCGGCATGTCGAAGAGGGCCTGCCCCGCGTCGCCGTCCCGGTACCCCGAGACGCCCATGACGCCGGCGATCGGGATCACCTTGCGATCGGGCCCGTCGAGGATCTTCCGGATGCAGTGGTTGTAGGTGTCGGCGACGAAGATCCCGCCGGGCACCGCGAGGATCCCGGTGGGGGAGAAGAAGCGCGCCCGCAGCCCCGGCACGTTGTCGTACGCAGGGTTGTTCGAGAGGTTCCCGTCGCCGGCGATCGGGGTCACCGTCCTCGTCGGCGCGGGCCCCACCTCGACGACCCGATGCTTTCGAGTGTCGACCACCGCGAGCCTCCCGTCCGGGAGGGCCGTCACTCCGGCGGGGCCCGCGAGGCCCGTAGCAATCGTGGTGACGCTGGATGCGAACGGCCCGCTGGGTGACGGGTCGGCGGGGAGCGCGCCGTCGCCGAGGCCACGGGGCGGAGCGATCGAGAGGGCGGCCTGGATCACGTTCGCGGTCATCCGATCCACGCGGGGATCCGGGCGCGGCCCGCCGGTGAGGCCGAGGACCCACTCGATCGACCCGGAGGCGAAGACGAAGGCGCCGCTCGACGCCGTGTAGGAGCCTCCCTCCGACCAGCCCGGCTTCCCCTCGGCGTCGAGGACCGGCGAGCGGCCCGCGACCCGGAACGTCGCCGGCGTGGCGCCGTTGTCGATCAGACGGTCGTACTCGTAGCCGACGATGTTGCGGATCGTGTCCCCCCTGCGGAGGCCGGTGCCCGTGTAGAGGAAGCTCGAGTCGTCCGCGACCACCCAGGGTGAAGAGCGGATCGACCAGGACTCGTACATCACGCCCAGGAGCGCGTTCTCGGGCCGGTCGATCGGCGGGTCCCGGTACCGCCCCGTGAGCTGCGCGCCCTGGACGGGATCGGTCTTGGTCCCGCCCTTGTAGCAGGAGAAGGTGCGCGGATTTCGCTCCGAGGCCCAGTTCTCGAATCGGATCTTCCAGTAGGCGGTGTTGGCGCCGAAGAAGAGGAGGTGCACGCCGGCGTCGCGGGCCTTCTCCACCGCGTCCCGTTCCTCCACCGACCAGTACTCGTCGTGCCCCGCGTCGAGGAGGGCGCCGCGGCCGTAGAGGACGGGCCAGCCGCCCCAGGCCACGTCCACGTTCGTCGTGTAGGTGACGTCGTAGTCCCAGTGCTCCAGGAGCTTCACCATCTGCGCTTCGTACCGGAACATCTGGCCGCCGCCGTAATCGCCGTCGTAGGGGCGGTCGAAGCTCACCTGCGTTGCCTTGCGCAGCGGGAGCTTGCCGGTGCGGTCCACGTAGAGGGAGGTGCCGCCCCAGGCGTTGTACGCCTGGTAGGTGGTGACGTTCGCCTGGAGGAGGAGGTCGGCGGGGCGATCGTCCACGACCACCAGCGGCACGAACCGCGTGTAGCCGTCGTCGCGGACGGCCTTGAGCGCGTAGAGTCCGGAGACTGCGTCGGCGGGGATGGTCAGCTCGAAGGTCGGCGTCCACTTGCAGCGGACGAGGCCGGAGACCGGATCGGGGGGGCAGGGAGGTTGAACCGTGACGTCCACCGGACCTCCGGATGAAACGACCCGCGCCCCGGCGCCGCCGTACCAGCCGAGCCGGTAGAGCTTCCAGCTCGCCTTCCGCGCCGCGGTGGAGCTGAGCATGATCCGCACCTTCTCTCCGGCGCGGGCGGAGACCCGCTCGGCGTAGCCCTCGATCTGGTGATCCCAGGCGTCGTAGATGACGTCCCAGCCGGGCTCTCCCGGCTGCTGGTTCTCCTGAGCGATCGGGCTCCCAGGCTTGGAGACCGGGGGCCACGCTCTCGGGGGCCGCGGAGGGGTGCCGTGATCGGGGGGCGTAAACGTCTCGGGGTTCGTCTTGCCCACGAGGTCCGGCCCTCCCGAGCATCCGGCGGCGAGCAGGAGAAAGAGGATCAGGCCCGGTCCCGAGAGGGCCCGGCGGACTGGGAGCGGATCGAACGGTCGCTGGACGAGCATGCGGGCAAGGTCCAGTCGGATCGTCCGGTCCGCAATTCCGGCGGCCCCGCTTTCGCTGGGGCGGGGGCGGACCAAACGGCTCGAGGAGCGGGGCCGCGCGCGCCCGATCAGCGCCCCGAGCCGCCCCTCCCGCGGGCCTTCGCCACCTTCTCCCGGAGCTGCCCCATGCGATCCCCGATCTGGCGTTCCCAGCCCTGATCCGAGGGATCGTAGTAGAGGCGGCCCGCGAGCTCTGCGGGCAGGTAGTCCTGCGCCACGTGATGCCCGGGCTCGTCGTGGGGGTAGCGGTAGCCCTTGCCGTAGCCGAGATCCTTCATCAGTCCGGTGGGCGCGTTGCGAAGCGCCATCGGGATCTCGAGCGGCCCGCGCCCCATCACGTCCGCCTTCGCCGCCTGGTACGCCTGGAGCGCGCTGTTCGACTTGGGCGCCGCCGCCAGGTAGCAGATCCCCATCGAGATCGGCAGGTAGCCCTCCGGCCAGCCCACGAATTCGAACGCGCGGAAGCAGTCCATCGCCACGGAGAGCGCCCGCGGATCCGCGAGGCCGATGTCCTCGGCGGCGAATATCACCATCCGGCGCAGCACGAAGCGCGGATCCTCCCCGGCCTCCAGCATCCGCGCGGCGTAGTAGAGCGCCGCGTCCGGATCGCTCCCGCGCATCGACTTGATGAAGGCCGAGACCAGGTCGTAGTGCTGCTCGCCGGCCTTGTCGTAGAGGAGCGCCCGCCGCGCGATCGCCTCCTCGGCGTCCGCGAGCGAGATCCGTCGATCCGTCCTCGCGGCGGCGGAGGCAGCGGCGATCTCCAACGCCGAGAGCGCCCGCCGCGCGTCGCCCGAGGCGATCTTCGACAGGTGGTCGAGGGCCAGCGGATCCGCCTCGAGGCCCAGTGATCCCAGGCCGCGCTCCTCGTCCTGGAGCGCGCGCTCCAGCAGGGTGAGGAGAACGTCCTCGGTGAGCGGCTTCAGCACGTAGACCCGCGCCCGGGAGAGGAGCGCCGAGTTCAGCGCGAACGAGGGGTTCTCGGTGGTCGCGCCGATCAGGGTGATGGTGCCCCTCTCGACGTGGGGGAGGAACGCGTCCTGCTGCGCCTTGTTGAAGCGGTGGATCTCGTCCACGAAGAGGATCGTGCGGCCCCCTCCTTGGTCACGCCGCTCCTCCGCCTCGGCCACGATCGCCCGGACGTCCGCCACGCCGCCCAGCACCGCGCTGAAGGGCACGAACTCGCTTCGGGTGAGGTTCGCGATCACCTGGGCGAGGGTGGTCTTTCCGGAGCCCGGCGGGCCCCAGAGGATCATCGACGGGACCTCGTCCCGCTCGATCGCCCGGCGCAGCAGGTGACCCGGCCCGACGAGGTGCTGCTGCCCAAGCAGCTCGTCCAGCGTCCGCGGCCTCATCCTCTCCGCTAGGGGGGCGGGGGCAGGGCCCGTCTGCTCCCGCCCCGTGCGCTTCCCCTTCGTCTTCTTGGCCTTGGATCCGGCCGGCTTCGATGGAGCGCCGAAGAGATCCGGCTGCTCGCCTTTCGTGGACATGGGCGCATCCTAACCCGTGCTAGCATCCGCGCCCATGTCGAGGACGCCGCTCCGTCGCGTGGGAATCGTGCCCCGCATGAGCCATCCGGCAGCGCTGAAGACCGCCCGGGAGCTCGCAGCCTGGCTCGTCGAGAGGGGCCTCGAGGTCTTCGTCGAGGCGGTCTCCGACGAGGACTTCGGCGCGCCGGCGGTCCCGGCGTCCGAGCTCAAGGAGAAGAGCGAGCTCCTCGTCGTCCTCGGCGGCGACGGGACGTTGATCCACGCGGCGACGCTCCTCGAGGGAAAGCCCACGCCGATCCTCGGGGTCAACATGGGCTCGCTGGGCTTCATGACCGAGGTGCCGCTCCCCGAGCTCTACCCGATGCTCGAGTCCGTCCTCGAGGGCGACTACACGGTCGACGAGCGGATGAAGCTCGACGTCCACCTCCACCGCGGCGGAGGACCGCCCCTGGTCCAGGGGCAGGTGCTGAACGACGTGGTGATCAGCAAGGGCGCCCTCGCGCGGATCGCCGACCTCGAGGCGACCCTCGACGGATCCCTGGTCACGCTCTACAAGGCCGACGGGATCATCGTCGCCACGCCCACCGGCTCCACGGCGTACTCGCTCTCTGCGGACGGCCCGATCGTCTATCCCTCCCTGGACGCCGTGGTGATCTCGCCGATCTGCCCGCACACCCTCACCCAGCGCCCGATCGTGGTCCCTCCGGATCGCCCGATCCACGTCGAGCTCAAGAGCGACAACGGCGAGGTCTACCTCACGCTGGACGGCCAGTCGGGCATGGCGCTCGAGCGCGGCGATCGGGTCGAGATCCGCCGCTCCGCCGACCGCGTCTTCCTCGTCCGCAACCCGCGCCTCGACTACTTCTCGATCCTGCGGGCCAAGCTCCGCTGGGGCGAGCGGTAGGGGCTTCCCCGCGTTCGGCCCCGCATCCTTTCCACAGGCATCGGACGGTCGTCCGATGGCGTTGTCGGACCCCTCTGCTAGAAGGAGATCATCCGTTCAGTGGGAACGGGTGGTCAGGGGTAGCGGAGGCGCGCCATGCTTGCAGCGCTGCGGATTGAGTCACTGGCGATCATCGATTCTCTCGAGGTCCGGTTCGACAAGGGCCTGAACGTCCTCACCGGAGAGACCGGCGCGGGCAAGTCCATCCTCATCGACGCCCTCGCGCTCCTCCTCGGCGGGAGGGCCGATCCGGCGGCGGTACGGGCCGGCCGCGACGAGGCCGTGGTGGAGGGCCTCTTCGTCGGCCCCGGCCTCGCCGGGCGGGCGGCAGAGCTCGGACTCCCCGCCGACGGCGACGAGCTCCTGGTGCGGCGCACGATCTCGCGGTCGGGGCGCAGCCGGGTCCACGTAAACGGCGCGCTGGCGACGGTCTCCCTCCTCGCGACGCTCACCAGGGGATTGGTCGACGTCTCCGGCCAGCACGAGCAGGTCTCGCTGCTCCGTCGGGAGCGCCACCTCGATCTCCTCGACGACTTCGGCTCCCTCGGCGGGCTCCGGCGCTCGTTCGACGAGGAGTTCGGGCGTCTCGCTGCGGCGTCTCGTGAGGAGGAGCGGCTCCGGACGGAGGAGGCCGAGCGGGAGCGGCGCCGGGATTACCTCGCCTTCCAGCTCCGCGAGCTCGACGAGCTCGCGCCCGAGCAGGGAGAGGACGAGAGCCTCTCGCTCGAGCGGCGGATCCTCGCTGGGGCCGAGCGAATCCGCGTGGCGGCGGAGGAGGTCGAGGGGCTCCTGGTCTCGGGCGACGGCGCCGTGGTCGACCGCCTCGGCGTCGCGCTGCGGCGGCTGGAGGACGCCGCGCGGCTCGATCCCCGCATCGCGCCGGTGGCCGGCGCCGTCGAAGCGGCCCGGACGGAGCTCGCCGAGGCCGGCCGTACCCTGGAGCGGCTCGCCTCCGCCGCCGGCGGCGACGCGACCGAGAGGCTCGCCTTTGTCGACGAGAGGCTCGAGGCGCTACGTCACCTGGCGCGAAAGCACGGTGGAACCCTCGGCGCGGCCCTCGCCCGGGGCGCGTCGATGCGGGAGGAGCTCGCGGCCATCGAAGGAAGCGAGGCCAGGGTCTCGGAGCTCGCCGAGGAGGTGCGGATCCGCAGCCGGGCGGCGGAAGCGCTCGCGGGGCGCCTCTCCGCTTCACGTGCGTCTGCAGCGGAGGCCCTCGCCCGGGCCGTGAAGCCGGAGCTCCAGCGCCTGGGTCTCGAGAACGCCGTCCTCGAGGTCCGCTTCTCGCCTCCCTGCGGTGAAGGAAGCCTCGAGACGAGGGGGCTCCCGCCCGAAGCGGAGCTCGCTCAGGAGAAGAGCGCTCCATCCGGCGGCGATCGGCGCGAGGGCGCGAACGGGCTGCGCCTTGGCATGCGTCTCAGCAGGAGAGGAGCGGAAGAGGCGGAGTTCCTCTTCTCAGCGAACCCCGGCGAGGAGCCGAGGGCGCTGGGACGTGCGGCCAGCGGAGGCGAGCTCTCACGGGTGCTCCTCGCGCTCAAGCGGGCGCTGGCCCGGGTGGATCCCGTGGAGAGCTACGTCTTCGACGAGGTCGACGCCGGGATCGGCGGCGCGACCGGCGTCATCGTCGGGCAGATGCTCCGCGACGTGGCCCACGAGCGGCAGGTGCTCTGCGTGACCCACCTTCCTCAGGTGGCCGCCTTCGCAGACGTGCACCTCCAGGTGACCAAGGAGGTTCGCGAAGGTCGAACCCACTCCCGGGTCGAACGGCTCGAGGCGAGGGAATCACGGCAGCGGCATCTCGCGCGGATGCTCTCGGGGAGCGAGGGTCCCGCCTCGCTTGCGGCGGCGGCGGAGCTGCTCGGGCAAGCGCTTCCCGCGGAGCGCCCGTCCCCGACCGGCGTCGAAGGGATCGCCGGAGCCCGGCGGGGCCGACGCAAAGCGGCCTGATCCGGTGGCGGAACGAGCTCGTGATGGGCGAGAGTCAGGATCGAACGATGTCGTTCGTCGCCGCGGTCCCTGGGGAAGACGACCGTTGCGGGCGGGTAGGGCGCGTCGCTAGCATCCCGCGGCTCCGGAGCGCGCAAAGCTCGACTGGGATCGGTGGATCGGATGAACCTCGAACATTGCGGTCGCACCGACGTCGGGCGCGTGCGGGATCACAACGAGGACTCGTTCCTCGAGAACGAGGCCCTCGGGCTCTTCGTCGTCGCCGACGGGATGGGCGGACACGCCGCTGGCGAGGTTGCGTCGCGCCTCGCGGCGGAGACCATCGAGAACGAGGTCCGCACCCAGCTCGAGGTAGAGGGCGACGACGGCGAGGCTGCAGCGGACCTCGCCGGGATCCTGCGCGACGCCGTCGAGGTCGCTGGCGCGCGGGTCTACCACCAGTCCAAGCGGAACCCGGCACAGGCCGGCATGGGCACGACCGCAACCGCCCTGCTCGTACGCGACGGCAAGGCGGTGATCGGCCACGTCGGAGACAGCCGGGCGTACCTGTGGCGGGACGGAGAGCTCCGGCAGCTCACCGACGACCACTCCCTCGTCGCGGAGCAGGTCCGCGCGGGGCTCCTCCTGCCGGACGAGGCCCGCCACTCGCGGCTCCGGAACATCATCACCCGCTCGGTCGGCGTGGAGGAGCACGTCGAGGTCGACGTCCGCTCGGTGGACGCCGATGCGGACTCCCTCTTCCTGCTCTGCTCCGACGGACTCACGAACCTCGTGGACGACGACGAGATCGCCGAGGCCGCGCAGACGCTGCCGGTCGACATGCTGCCGTCCGCCCTCGTCGACCTCGCGAACGAGCGGGGCGGCGACGACAACATCACGGTGATCGTGGTGCGGGTCGGCGCGTAGCCAGCTCGGCAGGAGCGCTGCCAATCGGCGATTCCAGTCCGGCGAGGATTAGGCGATCGCCCTCCGTCTGGTGCGACCCAGGCGGGGGAAGCGAGGCGTTCCTTGGATTCTTTTCAGTTGATCGCGCGCGGAGCCCTCAAATAGGGTCCGGCGAGTGGGTCGAACCGGCCAAGTCTTTGGCCGTCGATCGGAGGCGTCCCGCGTATCCAGATTGCCCATTGGAGCTCGGAATGCCGTCTCCATGGGCGCCGCAAGGGAGAAGAGTTTGCCGCAGCGTTCCTACACGATCCTCGTGGTGCCCGACCGCGCTTCGACGACGAAGCGTTTTCGCGTCGGCCATCGGGCCATCCTCGCAACCTGCGCGGCAGCGGGTGCCGCGACGTTGGCCCTGTCGGGGATCGGGATTCACTACGCAGGCCTGATCGATCACGCGGAGGACAACCGCCTCCTGCGGGACGAGAACGCGCAGCTCCGCTCGCAGCTCCGGCTGGTGCAGGAGAAGGTGGCCCACATCGACGAGACCCTGGATCGGGTCGGCCGCTTCGACCAGAAGCTCCGCGCCCTGACCTCGCTCAGCGACCAGGAGCGGAACCTGGCGATCGGTCCGCTCGATGCGCCTGACGCCCACGACGCCGAAGCGATCGAGGACGCCCACGACGATCTCGGCGAGAAGCTCGAGGCCCTGGTGGACGAGGCGGCGAAGAGCGAGCGGAGCCTCGCCGAGCTGCAGCGTTACTTCGAGGATCAGAAAAGCCTGCTCGCCTCCACGCCATCCATCTGGCCTGCGCGCGGCTGGGTGACGAGCGACTTCGGGAGTCGGCTCGACCCCTATACGGCCCATCGGGTGGTCCACAAGGGGTTGGACATCGCCAACCGAGCGGGCTCCGCCGTGATCGCGCCGGCGGACGGCGTGGTGGTCTACGCCGGCGCCGAGAGCGGCTACGGAAAGGTCGTGGTCCTCGACCACGGCTTCGGCGTGAAGACCCGCTTCGGCCACCTCTCGAAGATCGAGGCCATCGTCGGGCAGAAGGTGCGGCGCGGCCAGCAGATCGCGGCGATGGGGAACACCGGCCGCTCCACCGGCCCGCACCTCCACTACGAGGTGAGGGTGAACGGCATTCCGGAGAACCCCCGGAAGTTCATCCTGGAGTAGCGCCCGCGATGGAGGAGCCGCTCCTCCCCTCGTGGCGCCAGCGCCCGTCATCGGGCCAGGCGAGCCGGGAAATCCGCGTCGGTCTCGGCGAGCCGGGAAATCCGCGAGGCGTTGGCGCGTTTCAGTCCCGGCACCCAGTTGCCGGAGCCGGGAGATCCGGTAGGAAGCCGACGTTTGGAGCTTCCTTCGACCCCTCCGGCGCATATAGTGCGCGATTCAAACGGAGCCTCTGGGCTCCGGAACCCGTTCTCGTAGTGTCAGGTGGCCTCGATGTTCGATTTTGTCGTCAGGAAGCTCGTCGGGACGAAGAACCAGCGGGAGCTGAAGAAGCTGGATCCCGTCGTCGCCCGCATCAACGAGCTCGAGACCCGGATGAAGGCCCTCAAGGACGAGGACTTCGCCAGGCAGTCCGTCGAGTGGAAGCAGCAGGTCGCGAACGGCCGCAAGCTCGACGATCTCCTGCCCGAGGCCTTCGCCGCCTGCCGGGAGGCCGGGCGCCGGGTCCTCGGCCAGCGTCACTTCGACGTGCAGCTCATCGGCGGCATGGTCCTGCACTCCGGCCGGATCGCCGAGATGCGCACCGGTGAAGGCAAGACCCTCACCGCGACGCTCCCCTCCTACCTCAATGCCCTCGAGGGCCGCGGCGTCCACGTGGTCACGGTGAACGACTACCTCGCTCGCCGCGACTCGGAGTGGATGGGCCGGGTCCACCGCTTCCTCGGCCTCTCCGTGGGCTGCGTGCTCCATGGCCTCACCGACGCCCAGCGCCAGGACGCCTACCGCTCCGACATCACCTACGGGCAGAACAACGAGTTCGGCTTCGACTACCTGCGCGACAACATGAAGTTCCGCCTCTCGCAGTACGTGCAGAGGGAGCTGAACTTCGCCATCGTCGACGAGGTCGACTCGATCCTCATCGACGAGGCCCGTACCCCGCTCATCATCTCGGGCCCCTCGGACGAGGCCACCGACCTCTACTACAAGGTCGACAAGATCATCCCGTTCCTCGTCGCCGACACCGACTTCGTCGTCGACGAGAAGGCCCGCTCGGCGATGCTCACCGACGAGGGCGTCGAGAAGGTCGAGCACAAGCTCGCGATCCCCAACCTCTACGATCCGTCCGAGATCGAGACCCTGCACCACGTGGAGCAGGCCCTCCGCGCCCATGCCCTCTACCGCCGCGACAAGGAGTACGTGGTCCAGAACGGCGAGGTGCTGATCGTCGACGAGTTCACCGGCCGCATCATGCCGGGCCGGCGCTGGTCCGACGGCCTCCACCAGGCCATCGAGGCCAAGGAAGGGGTGAAGATCGAGGCGGAGAACCAGACCCTCGCCACGATCTCCTTCCAGAACTACTTCCGCATGTACACCAAGCTGTCCGGCATGACCGGTACGGCCGACACGGAAGCGCCCGAGTTCGCCTCGACCTACAACCTCGACGTGGTGGTGATCCCCACCAACCGCCCGATGGTCCGCAAGGATCGGGACGACATCGTCTACAAGACCGAGCGCGAGAAGTTCAACGCGGTCGCCGACGAGATCGCGGAGCTCAACGCCAAGGGCCAGCCGATCCTGGTCGGCACGGTCTCCATCGCCAAGAGCGAGGCGCTGTCCTCGATCCTGAAGAAGCGCGGGATCCGCCACGACGTCCTCAACGCCAAGCAGCACGAGCGCGAGGCGAACATCGTGGCCCAGGCGGGCCGCAAGGGCGCCGTCACCATCGCCACCAACATGGCCGGCCGAGGCACAGACATCATCCTGGGCGGCAACGCCGAGGCGCTGGTCCAGCACGAGCTCGGCGATCCGCCCATCCAGCCCATCGGGGCGGAGGGCGTGCTCCTCGAGACCTGGCAGCAGGAGCAGGCGGCCTACGATGCGCGCAAGAAGGAGCTCCTCGAGAAGTACGAGGCGCTCCTCTCCAAGGAGCGGAGCGAGGTGATGGAGGCGGGCGGCCTCGCCATCCTCGGCACCGAGCGCCACGAGAGCCGGCGCATCGACAACCAGCTCCGGGGCCGCGCGGGCCGCCAGGGCGACGCCGGCTTGAGCCGCTTCTACCTCTCGCTGGAAGACGATCTCATGCGGATCTTCGCCAGCGACCGCATCGCTCGGATCATGGAGACGCTGGGCATGCAGGAAGGCGAGCCCATCGAGCACAAGTGGCTCACGCGCTCGATCGCCAGCGCCCAGAAGCGGGTGGAGGCCCACCACTTCGACTCCCGTAAGAACGTCCTCGAGTACGACGACGTGATGAACCAGCAGCGCAAGACGGTGTACCGGATGCGCCGTGAGGTGCTCGCGTCCGGGGCCGGCCAGCCGCTGGTCGAGTTCGACGAGGATCCGAAGACCAAGAAGAAGACCCGCCTGGAGCGGACGCTCACCTGGGACGATCAGAAGGATCGGATCCTCGACTTCATCGACGCGGTGGTCTCGAACCTCGTGGACACCTACGCCCCGGCCAAGGGGGAGTGGGACGCCGAGGGGCTCAGCGCCGCGGTCCGCGACCAGTTCGGCTTCGACTTCCAGGTGGCCGGCGGCAGCCAGGAGCAGGTCGAGGACCAGCTCTTCACCGCGTTCGAGAAGCACTGGCAGGCCAAGGAGGAGAACCTCGGCCTGGACACCGACGGCGTGCCCGTGCTCCGGAAGTTCGAACAGTGGATCTCCCTCCAGTCGATCGACGCGAACTGGAAGGACCACCTGCTGCAGATGGATCACCTGCGCCAGGGCATCGGCCTGCGGGGCTACGGCCAGAAGGATCCCAAGGCCGAGTACAAGAAGGAAGGGTTCAACTACTTCCAGCAGATGGCCTACCGGGTCCAGGAGCAGGTGGCCCGCGAGGTCCTCCGGCTCCAGGTGATCACCCGCGAGCAGCAGGAGGTACAGGCGGCCCAGGTCGCCGCCGCCCGTGCGGCCGCCGACCTCGAGCGCAAGATCGCGGAGCAGCGCAAGCGCCAGCGGATGATCGAGAGCCACGCGGATCTCGCCGCGACGGCGAACGCCGATCCGGCCGAAGGGCGGGGCGGGCGCCAGGAGGCGCCTCGGCAGCAGCCGACGGTCCGGGAGGCCCCGAAGGTGGGCCGGAACGATCCCTGCCCCTGTGGGTCCGGCAAGAAGTACAAGAAGTGCCACGGGACGGACGCGGACACCTCCACCGGGACCTGACAGGTGGCCGAACGCCAGGGAGGACGCCGGCTGGCCGGCCTCCCTGGCGAGCGCCGGCCCCTCCGATCGGGCCGGGCCCGCAACTGTTGATATCTTGATCGTTCAGGAGAGGCGTGCTATGGCAGCGCGCCTCTTCGTCGTCAGGCCCTCGTCTCGAGGACCCGGCGGCTTGGAGCACATCACTCACACGCCCGAGCGTCGTCGGATGGTGCCCTCGAGGAGAGGGATCCTGCGGCCTTGGCGGGCGTGGCGGAACAACCGAAAGGAAGAAGCAAATGGAGCCTACGACCGAGACGCAGCCCGAAGCCTTCGCCCCTCCCGAGAGCCCGATGGCTGCCGCCGCCGCCGCCGCGACCGCGATCAGCATGAAGCAGCTGCTCGAGGCCGGCGTGCACTTCGGCCACCAGACCCGTCGCTGGAACCCGAAGATGAAGCCGTACATCTTCGGCGCCCGCAACGGCATCTACATCATCGACCTGCAGAAGACCGTGAAGCTGGCGCGCAACGCGTTCCGCTTCGTGGCCGACTCGGTCGCCAAGGGCGGCACCGTCCTCTTCGTGGGCACCAAGAAGCAGGCCCAGGACGTGATCATGGAGGAGGCGACCCGCTGCAATCAGTTCCACGTCACCAACCGGTGGCTGGGCGGCACGCTCACCAACTTCAAGACGGTCAAGCAGGGCATCGACCGCCTCAAGACCCTCGAGAAGATGGCCGAGGACGGCACCTTCGAGCGCCTCCCCAAGAAGGAGGTCGCCATCCTCATGCGCGAGCAGGACAAGCTCCAGCGCAACCTGGGCGGCATCAAGGAGCTCACCCGCCTCCCCAGCGTCCTCTTCGTGATCGACCCGAAGAAGGAGCACCTCGCGATCCACGAGGCGAACCGCCTCGGGATCCCCGTGGTCGCCGTCGTCGACACGAACTGCGACCCCGAGGGCATCACCCACGTGATCCCGGGCAACGACGACGCCATCCGCTCGATCCGCCTCTTCGCCGGCAAGGTCGCCGACGCCGCCCTCGAGGGCATGGCGCGCTACGCCGCCACCCGCCACGAGCGCGCCGAGGAGCCGAGCCGTGAGCGTGAGGAAGAGGGCCGTGGCGAGCGCCGTGGTCCCCGTGGCGACCGCGGTGACCGCCGTGGTCCCGGTGGCGGCCGCCCCGGCGAGCGCCGTGGTCCGCCGCCGCGCGGCCCCCGCGCCGAGGCCGGTGGCGCCGAGGAGCGCCGTGGTCCCGCCGTCGAGGTGGTGCGCCGCGCCGAGCCCGCCGCCGAGGCCGCGCCGGACGCGGAGTAAGCCCCCCGCGTCGCCTTTCGCCCGCGCAGCTTTCGCGCGGGCGTGAGCTGCCACTCCACGCGGCGCGGGCCTTGGACCCGCGCCGCATCGTTCTGAGCCCCTCCTCCTGCGAAGTGAGCGCAGACGGAGGAGGGACGCGCACGGCGCGCCGACTCGCGTCGAGCGCGCCTTCGTTTCAAAAGAGGTGAACCATGGCCGAAGTGACCGCAGCAGCAGTTAAGGAGCTCCGCGAGAAGACCGGCGCGGGGATGATGGACTGCAAGAAGGCCCTCTCCGCCACCGAGGGTGACATGGAGAAGGCGATCGACTGGCTCCGCCAGAAGGGCCTCTCCGCCGCGGCGAAGAAGGCCGGCCGCGCTGCTACCGAGGGTGCAGTCACCAGCTACATCCACGGCGCCGGCAAGATCGGCGTCCTCGTCGAGGTGAACTGCGAGACCGACTTCGTCGCTCGCAATGAGGGCTTCCAGGAGCTGGTCCGCGACATCGCGATGCACATCGCGGCCGCGGCGCCCCTGTACGTCCGCCGCGAAGAGGTGGATCCCGCCATCCTCGAGCGAGAGCTCGACGTCTACCGCGGCCAGCTCAAGGAGCAGGGCAAGCCGGAGAAGATCTGGGACAAGATTCTCGAGGGCAAGCGGGAGAAGTTCTACCAGGACATCTGCCTGCTCGAGCAGCCCTTCGTGAAGGATCCGGACAAGACCGTTCAGCAGCTCGTGAACGAGGCCGTTGCGAAGATCGGTGAGAACATCACCGTCCGCCGCTTCGCCCGCTTCGTTCTCGGCGAGGGCCTCGAGAAGAAGACCGAGAACTTCGCCGAGGAGATCGCCAAGACCGCCGGTCTGGCCTGATCCCCGCGCAGAGTGAAGAAGCGAATGCTCCCGTCCGCGTTTTCGGGCGGGAGCACCCGCAAACTTTTTTCGGTCCAAGTGATCCCGGTCGCCGCGAGGCGACATTCGAGAAACGGCGGAAGGAGCGGGAAGCCGTCTCGAAGCAACCGGGGGCCGAGAAGACGAAAAACCCGCTCCTTCCTCTATTTTCCCTCCCCCATAAGTCCTCTGCCGCTTCGCCTCTCGCCTTGACCCCTTGGGAGGTGCGCGCTACAAACCCGCGCGAACGCCGCCTCGACCCGAGCACGGTCGGCGCCGGACCCTGGGTGCGCCATGGCAGATCCCCGATTCAATCGAATCCTGCTCAAACTCTCCGGCGAAGCCTTGATGGGCCCCGGGAAGTACGGGATCGACACCCAGACCCTCGACCAGATCGCCGAAGAGGTCGGCGAGGTCGTTGAGATGGGCGTCGAGACCGCCCTCGTCATCGGAGGCGGGAACATCTTCCGCGGCGTCTCCGGCGCGGCAGAGGGCATGGATCGCTCGAGCGCCGACTACATGGGGATGCTCGCGACGGTCATCAACTCCCTCGCGCTCCAGGACGCGCTCGAGAAGCGCGGCGTGAGCACCCGGGTGCAGTCGGCCATAGAGATGCGCCAGATCGCCGAGCCCTACATCCGCCGTCGGGCCTCGCGCCACCTCGAGAAGGGGCGGGTGGTGATCTTCGCCGCCGGCACCGGCAACCCGTTCTTCACCACCGACACCGCCGCCGCCCTGCGGGCCATGGAGATCAAGGCCGAGGTGATGCTGAAGGCGACCAAGGTGGACGGCGTCTACACCGCCGACCCCAAGAAGGACCCGAGCGCCCGCCGTTACAAGACCCTGAGCTACATGGACGTGCTCCAGAACGAGCTCAAGGTCATGGACGCGACGGCGGTCTCGCTCTGCATGGACAACAACCTGCCGCTCGTCGTCTTCGACCTCACCGTTCCCGGCAACGTGGTGCGGATGGTCCGTGGCGAGGATGTCGGTACGATGGTGGGCAAGATCCCCACCGTTTGCGCTTGAAGGGAGCGACTTCGATGGCTGGCGAGGAGATCATCAAGGACTTCAAGGGTCGGGTCGAGAAGACGCTCGAGGATTTGCGCCGCGAGCTCTCCAAGATCCGCACGGGTCGCGCCAACGCCAGCGTCCTCGAGGGCGTGCAGGTCGACTCCTACGGCTCGCGCATGCCGCTGAACGCCGTGGCGACGATCACCGTCCCCGACGCGCGCACGATCGTGATCAAGCCCTTCGATCGCTCGCAGATCCCCGCGATCGAGAAGGGGATCAACGAGGCCGGCGTCGGGATCACCCCGCAGAACGACGGCACCGTGATCCGCCTCCCGGTTCCGCCCCTCACCGAGGAGCGCCGGAAGGAGATCGCCAAGCAGGTGAAGAAGCGGGGCGAGGAGCACAAGGTCGCCGTCCGCAACCTGCGCCGCGACGCCAACGAGCAGATCAAGGCCCAGACCAAGGACAGCGTGCTCTCCACGGACGACGAGAAGCGCCTCCTGGATCAGGTCCAGAAGGAGACCGACGGCGGCATCGCCATGGTCGACCAGATCGTGGCCCGCAAGGAGAAGGAGGTCATGGAGATCTGAGTCGTCGATCTCCGCCTCTCCGATGAGCCACCGCCAGACCGACAGGGCCGAGCGGCTCCTCGATCTGGTCAGCCTGCTGCTTGGGGCGGACCACCCGATCTCCTGGGCGGAGCTCCGCGAGGCGTTCCCGGGCGATTACGGCACGGGCAAGCCCGACTCTTGCCTGCGAAAGTGGGAGCGGGACAAGGCCGAGCTGGTGGACATGGGGCTCCCGCTGCGCTGGATCCCCCCCACTGGCGACGGTGACACCGGCGGTTACGTCCTCGATCGCGCCCAGTACTTCCTGGGCGATCTCGACCTGGCTCCGGAGGAGCGGGCGCTCCTCTCGGTGGCGGGCGCCGCAGCGCTGGAGCAGCCGCAGTTTCCGCTGCGCACCGACCTCGCCCACGCGCTGAACAAGCTGCTCTTCGAGGACGCCGCCCGCGGCGAAGGCCCCGGCCCTCGGAGCGTCCCGCTCGTGCATCTCCCCGCCGCCGGCGCGGAGCTCCAGGCCGGCGTCCTCGAGGCCCTCGGCCAGGCCGTCGCCGCACGCAAGGACGTGGGCCTCTCCTATCGCGCCTTCGACGGGGCCGTCACCGAGCGCGCCGTCTCGCCCTATGGTCTCGCCTATCGGCGCGGGGCGTGGTTCCTCGTGGGCCACTGCCACCTGCGGGGCGGCCTGCGCACGTTCCAGGTCGAGCGGATCGCATCGCTCTCCCGCGGGAAGGGCACCAGCCGCGGCCCCGACTTCGACGTCCCCCAGGGCTTCGACGCGCGCGCCGTGGTGGGCAGGGAGCCCTGGGAGTTCGCCGTCCACCCGCCGGTCGAGGTGGAGATACGGCTCGATCCCGTGGTCGCGCTCCTCGCCCGGAGCCGCTTCGGGCGCGACGCGGTCGTCCTCGAGGATGACGCGGGCGCGTCAGTGAAGTTGCGAGTCACCTACGGTGAAGCGCTCGTTCGAGAGGTGCTCCGGCTCGCGCCGCATGCCGAGCTCGTCTCTCCGCCGTCGCTGCGTGAGCGCGTGGCGGAGGTGGCCGGGCGCCTCGCCGCCGTCCACGAGGGGGAGGGCGAGAGCGCCGCTGCCGTTCGTGCCGCGGAACGCGTCGACGCCTGGGCAGCCGACGCGCGAACGTCGCCAGGCGAAGCCGACCGCTTGGCGGCCGATTCCCGCATGGCTCCCGGCTCGGGCACGCGGGCCATCACCGTCCCCGGCGATCTTCGGGAGCGGCTTCGCCGTGCGCTCTTCCTGATCCCCTACGCGGTCGCGAATCCGGGCTGCCGTGTCGACGACCTCGCGGCGGCGGCGCGGCTCTCGCCCGACCAGCTCCTCGCGGAGCTCGACTTTCTCCGCATGGTGGGCCGCCCTCCCTACTCGCCCGCCGATCTCATCGACATCGACGTGAGCAACGGCAGGGTCGAGGTGGCGCTTCCCCAGGGCCTCCTGCGGCCTCCCTCGCTCACGCCCCTCGAGGCGGCCGCCCTGGACGCGGCGGCGAGCGCGCTGGCGGCGGAGGGCGGCGAGGCCCTCTCGCGCGCCAGGGAGAAGCTGCGCGCTGCGATCCCGACGTCCGCCCGCGAGCAGTTCGACAGCGTCGCGGGCCGCGTCCTCATGGACCACGGGGGCCTCGAGCTGGAGGTCGCGCGCCTGCTGGATCGCGCCATCGCCGAGCGGCGCGAGCTCGAGCTCACCTACTTCACCGCCGCCAGGGGCGAGGCACGGAGGCGCAGCCTGCGGCCGCTGGAGCGCGTGCTCCATCAGGGCTACTGGTACCTCCACGCCTTCTGCTGCGAGCGCCGCGACCGGAGGCTCTTCCGCCTCGACCGCGCCGCCGATCTGGTGCTCACCGAGCGCACCTTCGTGCCGCGGCCCTCCGACGACGACGCGCGCTTCCGCAGGCCCTCGCTCCACGCCCCCGGTGCGAACGCGCCCTTCGCGAGGGTGCGGATCGCCGAGGGGCCGTGGACCCGGGCCGAATCGCTCCGGCGCCTCGGCGCCGTGGAGGTCGTCACCCGAGGGGACGGCTCGGCGGAGGCGACCCTTCCAGCGGACGGCGAGGCCTTCGTCGCGGCGACGGTGCTCTCGCTGGGCGGCGACGCGGAGCTCCTCGAGTCCGGGCTGCTCCGCGAGCGGGTCCACACTGCGGCGCTCGCTACGCGCGAGCGCCACGAGCGCCGATAGGCGCCGCGATCACCGGACGCCACCCCTGCCGAGGCCTTCGACGATCAGAACACTTCGACGCGGAAGTTCGCCCTCACGACGAACTTGGTGTCGCGGTCCGGCTGCGATCCGTCCGCGCTGGCCAACAGGCCCATCACGCGCGCCGTCGCGTACTCCTTCAGCTCCACCCGGGTCGTCTCGAGCCGTACCTGGCTCTTGCCCCTGGGGATCGTCCCATGGGCGATCAGGACCTTCGGCAGCCCGTCCGCCACGACGTAGAGCTCGATCCGGTCGATGAAGTCGAGGTCGTCCTGGTCCGTCCAGAGCTTCAGCGACGTGAGTTTGATCGAGCTCACGTCGCTCGGCTTCACGCCCTGTTCCTTGAACTCCTTCCGGTCCGAGAGCGAGAAGGAGGTGAGCTCCTCGGGGAGCTCGAGATCCTCGCTGACCCATGGCGCGGGATTGACCGAGTTGCCGGGGATGGTGGTTCCCTCCTCGACGGGAATGTCGAAGGAGCCGAGGCCGCACCCGGAGAGGGCGAGGCCGAGAACGACGAGCGAAGAAGCAAGGCGCATGGATGGGATCCCTTCTTGGGTCCCCGAAATCTAGTCAGCTCGAGGCTCGGGCACAACGCACACACCTGTGCACATGCCCCCGTGCGCATGCCCCCGGGCACATGCAGGGGCGGAGCCGGTTGGCCTCAGGGCTCCAGAGCTGGATCCGCCTCCGGGCGGGAGCGCCCCCGTTGGGCGGCCAGGCGCTCCTGGAGCTCGTCGAAGAAGGCGTAGGCCACGGGGACGATCAGCAGCGTGATCACGAGCGAGAGGGCCTGGCCTCCGACGATGACCTTGGCCAGCGAGCCCCGCGACGCGGCTCCCGGCCCCTGCGCCAGCGTCATCGGCACCATCGCGGCGATCAGCGTGAGCGTGGTCATCAGGATCGGACGTAGCCGGGCGCGGTTGGCCGCGAGGATCGCCTGGCGGAGAGGTATCCCCGTCTTGCGGAGGGTGTTCGTGTAGTCGACCTGGAGGATGCCGTTCTTCTTCACCACTCCCAGGAGCATGAACACGCCGAGGGCCGAGTACACGTTCAGGCTCTCGCCGGTGAGCACCAGGGAGAGCAGCGCGAAGGGGAGGGTGAGGGGCAACGCCAGCAGGATCGTGATCGGGTGCACGAAGCTCTCGAACTGCGCCGCGAGCACCATGTAGACGAAGACCATCGACAGCGCGAGGGCGATGGCGAACTCGGTCGCCGTCTCGGCCATGGTCTTGGCGTCGCCGCTGAAGAGGACGTCGTAGCCCGGCGGGAGGTTCAGCTGCTGGACGAGCTGCTCGGCCCGTGCGACGGCGTCTCCCAGCGCCACGCCGGGGGCCGGGTTCGCGGAGAGGAAGACCTGGCGCATGCCGCCCAGCCGCAGGATCGTCGTCGGCCCCTTCGCCTCCTCGAGTCGCGCGATCGCCTCCAGGGGAACGAGGCCGCCGCTCCGGGTGCGGAGCTGGATCCGGCCCACGGACTCAAGGTTGGCGCGATCCACCTCGCGGAGCCGCAGCCACACGTCGTAGCGCTCGTCGCCGTCGCGGTACGAGCTCACGATCTCGCCGCCGACCATCGTCCGCAGGGTCTCGGAGACGGCGCGGGCGTCGATGCCGAGATCCGCGGCCTTGGCGCGATCGATTTCGACCCGCACCTCCGGGAGCCGGTCGGCGGAGCTGCTGAACGCGTCCACGAAGGCCGGCTCGGCGCGCATGGCGCCGAGGAGCTTCGCCAGGTACTCCTCGAGCTTGTCGAGGCCGGGTCCCCGGATCGACATCTTGAGCTTCCCGCCATACCCGCCGCCGCCGAGGCCGGATGTGTTGATCGCGCGCACCGTGGGTCGCATGTCAGGATAGCCGGCGAAGATCCGCCGGGCCCTCAGCATCACGTCGTTCTGGGTGAGCTTCCTCTCCTCGATCGGGACGAGGCCCACGTAGAGGTTCGCGCGGGTCGCGGAACCGGAGCCGCCCCTAGTGTCGCCCACCGACGAGAGGACGTCCTTAACGCCGGGCAGCGCCGCGACCTGGGGCTCGATCTCCTTCAGGAGCGAATCGGCGGCGGTGAACGACGTGCCGGGCGCTAGCTCCATGGTGATCTCGAACTCGCTCTGATCGTCCTCCGGGAGGAAGTCCTTCTTCACCAGGCCGAAGAGGGGCGCGGTGAGCGCGACGCAGCCGAGGACGATCCCCAGCACGATCAGCCGGTGGTCGAGGGACCACGCCACCAGCTGCTCGTAGCGGCTGTCGAGCCAGTGGTTGATCCGATCGGGGATCGCGCGCCAGCCCGTCTTCGGCGCCTGCTCCTCCGCGTGCTCCTCCTTCAGGAACCGCGAGGCCAGCATGGGCGTGAGGGAGAGCGAAATGAAGAGGGAGACGAGCACCGCCACCGCGACGGTGATGCCGTAGCTGCTGAAGAGCCGACCGATCTGGCCGGTCATGAAGGCGATCGGCATGAAGATCACCACCAGCGAGAGCGTGGTGGCGGCGACGGCCAGCGTGATCTCCCGGGTGCCATCGATCGCCGCCTGCATGGCGGAGATCCCACGCTCGGTCATGTGGCGGTGGATGTTCTCGATCACGACGATCGCGTCGTCGATCACGATCCCGACCGCGAGGGTGAGGGCGAGGAGGGTGATGTTGTTCAGCGTGAAGTCGAAGGCCTTCATCGCCGCGAAGGTCGCGATCAGCGACGCCGGGATCGCCACCGCGGCGATCAGGGTGGAGCGCAGCGACCCCATGAACAGCAGCACCATCAGCGAGGCGAGGATCCCGCCCAGGACCAGGTGGTGCTGCACCTCCTCCGCGCTCATCTTCACGAAGATCGAGCTGTCGCGCAGGACCAGGAGCTCGCTGCCCGCGGGCAGGGTCGCGCGGAGGATGTCCAGCCGCTCCTCAACCGCTTTCGCGGTCTCCACCAGGTTCGCGCCGCTCTGTTTCTGCACCGTGAGGGTGACGGCCTCGCGTCGGTTGAGCCGGGATACGCCGCGCGGCTCGATCGTCCCGTCCTCCACGTGGGCCACGTCGCCCAGGCGGATCGGCGCGTTGGTCGCGTGGTCGTTGGCGACGATCAGCCGCTCGAACGAGGGAATGTCCTCGATGCGCGCCATCGTCCGGAGCACGTCCTCCCGCTCGCCGCGGGTGATCCGGCCGCCGGGGATCTCGACGTTCTGCGACTGGATCGCGCGCTTGATGTCGGCGGAGGTGAGGCCGTAGGAGGCGATGCGCTGTGTGTCGAGCACGACGTTGACCGCGCGTTTGCGGCCGCCTTCCAGGCTCACCTGGCCCACGCCTGGCGCGGTCCCGATCAGGTCCTTGACCCGCGTGTCCGCGAACTCCGTGAGCTCCCGGAGGCTCTGCGGGCCCGAGATCGCGACCGCCATGATCGGCGTCGACTCCGAGTCGAAGGCGGTGATCGACGGCGGATCCGTGCCCTCCGGGAGTTGGCGCAACACGGCGCCGATCTTGTCGCGAACGTCCTGGACCGCGGCGTCCACGCGGCGATCCAGCGTGAAGGTGATGCGGATGTAGGAGAAGCCCTCGCGGTTCACCGACATCAGCTCGTCGATGCCCGCGATGGTGTTGAGCTGCTCCTCGATGGGCTTGGTGATCGCGCTCTCGATCTCCTCGGGGCCGGCGCCCGGCAGCGAGGTGAAGACCGAGACCACCGGCATCTCCACCTTGGGGAGGAGATCCACGCCGAGCTTCCCGTAGGAGATGGCGCCGACGACCACGAGCGCCACCGACATCATCGTGGCGAAGACCGGCCTCCGGACGCTGACCTCGGAGAGGTTCAATTCCCGCTCCTCGGCGCCGCGGCCTCCGCGGGAGCGTCCATCACCTGCACCTCGGCGCCCTCGTACATCCTCGCGATGCCGGTGAGCACCACGCGATCGCCCGCTTTGAGCTCTCCCTGGAGGAGGGCGTCGCCGTCGCGCTTGCGGAGCACGGTGATCGCCCGAGACCGGGCCTTGGCGTCCTCGATCACGAAGACCTTCGTCACGCCGGCAACCGACGAGATCGCCGTCTCCGGCACGGCGAAGACCTCTTCGTCCGCGCCGACGCGGATCTTCGCCCGGGCGAAGAGGCCGGGTTTGAGCGTCCCGTCCGCGTTCTGGAACAGGGCCTCGACGGGAAAGGTGTGCGACGTGGCCGATACCAGCGGGCCCACCCGCGCGACCTCGCCGGTGTGGGCGCCGAGGCCCGCAACGTCGAGCTCCACGTCCACCGGCATCCCGCGGTGGAGCTGGCCCGCGTAGCGATCGGGGGCCTCGCCGTGGAGCTTCAGCGGGTCCGTGACCACCACCACCGCCACGGCCTGACCGGCCTTCACGTACTCGCCGAGGGCCACCATCCTCTTCGCGACCGAGCCCGCCACCGGCGAGGTGATCGTCGAGTCCAGGCGCTTCTTGCGCGCGAGGCCCAGCGACGCCCGCCGCCCCTTGGCGAGGGCGAAGCTCGAGCGCGCGTCCTCGAGCGCCTTCTGCTGGGACGCCGTCGCCACCCGCTCGCGCGTGCGGAGGGTGTCGAGCTCCCCTTCGGCGAGGAGACCGCGCTTCATCAGCTCCTCGCCGCGCTCCAGGTTGCGCCGGGCCTCGGCGAGATCGGCCTCCGCGCGCCTCACGTCCGCCTGGGCCTCCGGTTCGAATCGATCGAGGCGCGCGGCCTCCACGCCGAGCTTCGCCAGGCTCTGGAGGTAGTCGCTATCGGCCTGCGCCTCGCGGAGCCGGAGCTCCGAGGCGTCGATCTGGACCAGCGGCGCGCCGAGCGCGACCTTGTCGCCCAGGTCCGCGAGGACCTTCTCCACGCGGCCGTCGACCTCCGCCGAGACCGTGACCTCCTCCGCGCCGCCGAGGCGGCCCGTGAGCTCCACGATCCGCTCCACGCGCTCCGGCTGCACCGTCAGCGCGTGCACCTGCACGGGACCATTCGGCCGCGCCTGGACCGGCTCGCTCTTCGAGCAGCCCGCGAGCGCGAGGAGGAGGGCGATCACAATGGGAAACACGCGAATCATCTCTCGTCGCTCCATCGGCCCAGCAGCCTCTCGAGGTAGGCCGACGCCACCGAGAGGTCCAGCGCGCTGCGCACGCGATCGGCGCGGGCCGAGGCCAGCGTGGCCTGGGCGTCCGCGAGCTCCAGCACGCTCCCGAGTCCGGTCTGGTACCGCCCCTCGGCGAGGCGCATCCCTTCTTTCGCCGCCGCCTCGCGCTTCTGCGACGCCGCCAGGCGGGCGCGCGCCTCGTCGGCCGCGATCATCCCGCTCTGCACGTCCAGCCGCAACGCTCGGAGGATCGCGTCCTGGTTCGCCTGGGCGGCGGCCAGATTGGCGCGGGCCTCCCGGATCCCGCCCAGGTCGGCGCCGCCCGCGATGATCGGGATGCTCAGGCTCACCGTGGCGGTCCAGCCCGGCTCGAGCTGGTCCAGCGACGTGCCGCGCAGACCCACGTTGCCCGTCGCGCCCAGGCTCGGGAGGATCTGGGACCACGCGCCGTCGAGGCGCTGGGCCGCCACCTCGACCGCCAGCGCCGCGGCGCGGACCTCCGGGAGGTTCTGCCCGGCCTCCTCCACCGCCGCAGCGAGAGACGGGACTTCACTTAGGGTGCGAGGCGGCGCGGGGACCAGGGCGGTGCCCTCCGGGAGCTCGTCGTAGCCGCATGCGCTCGCGAGGCTTGCGTGGGAGAGATTGCGCGCGTTCGTGGCCTGGATCAGCCGGTACTCGGCGTCCGCCACCTCCACCTCCGCGCGGCTCACGTCGTAGCGCGCCTGGAGCCCGACCTCGGCGCGGCCCTTCGCCAGCGCGAGGTGTGTCTCGGCCTGCCGCTTCGCCTCCTCCATCGCCGCTACCAGCTCCTCCGACGCCAGCGCGGCGCGGAAGGTGGCCTCGGCGGCGAGGTCGACCGCCTCGCGGGTCGCCTGCTCCTGGGCCCTCGCTTCGTCGGTCGCGGCCGACGCGGCCTCGTAGCGGTTCGTGGTGCGGCCGAAGTCCCAGAGGACCTGACGCACCGTGAAGCCGCCGCTCCAGAGCTCGAAGTCGGCGGGCCCCAGGAGCCCCCTCGATCCCGAGATCGGAGGCGTGACCTGCGCGCCGCCGGGCCCCCGTCCGGTGCCCAGCGAGGCGCCGCCGCTCCCGCGGGTGGCGAGGAAGGAGCCGTCGGCCGTGATCTCGGGCAGGTAGCCGGAGAGCGCGATCGCTGCCCGGGCGGTCGCCGCCGCCGTCTGGGCGCGGGCGAGCGCCACCGAGGGGTGCTGGAGGCGGGCGGTGGTGCGGCACTGCTCGAGGGTCAGCTCATCCGCTTTGGACGAGGCGGGCAGGATCAGCGCGGCGGCGCCGGCGAGGAGGAGCGATCTCGGTGACAAGTTCCGGCTCCGCGGGGCGGGGGCGTCGAAGGGCAGCGGTCGGTCGTAACAGCCGACTGGCGGGGCGGCAAGCGTCAACCACGAACCTGGAAAGGGCCTGCAGCATTCCTCCGCCGGCGTCGCAGAAGCGGTTCGAAGAATCGAACGGGGCAGCGCCGGACGCAGAAACCCGGCTGCCGCAAAGGGGACCCACCTCTCGCGGATTCGCGGAACGATTTGCGGGGGAGGGCGCCAGCGCTACAGTGGGCCCGAAATGGAAACCGAGCTCCTCTCCGTGGTCGCAGGATCGCATGGGCGCGAGGCGATCGCGCGGGCCGCGTCGCTCCTGCGCGCGGGGCGCCTTGTGGCCTTCCCCACCGAGACCGTCTACGGCCTCGGGGCGCTGGCCCTCGACCCCGCCGCCGTCGCCGGGATCTTCGCCGCCAAGGGCCGCCCGTCCTTCAACCCCCTGATCGTGCACGTGGCGAGCATCGAGGCCGCGAAGGCCCTCGTGCGCGAATGGGACGATCGTGCGCAGGCCTTCGCCGAGGCCTTCTGGCCCGGACCCCTCACGCTCGTCCTGGAGAAGGCACCCTCGGTGCCGGATGCCATTACGGCCGGCCTGGGCGCCGTCGCCATCCGGATCCCCGCGCATCCGGTCGCCCTCGCCCTCCTCGAAGAGGTGGGCGCGCCAGTCGCCGCGCCGAGCGCCAATCTCTACACGACCATCTCTCCGACCACCGCCGCCCACGTGTTGAAGAGCCTCGGCGGCCGGATCGACGCGATCCTCGACGGCGGCGCGACGCCCATCGGCATCGAGTCGACCGTCCTCGACCTGACCGGGAGCGTCCCCGTCCTCCTCCGTCCCGGGGCCGTGGGCGCAGAGGAGCTCTCGCGCTCGTTCGGGCCGCTCGGGCATCCGTCCGCGATGCCCGAGGAATCCAGCGCAAGAGTCTCCCCCGGCCAGGCGCGCAAGCACTACGCCCCAGCCGGCCGAGTGCGCTCGTTCTCTTCCCCCGAGTCCTTGGGCGGGCTCCTCGCCGGGCTCGGCCCAGGGGCAAGGGCCGGCGTGATCGCCAGGAGCGCTCGTCCCGAGTGGGCGAGCGTCGCCGCCTGGCTCCAGCTCCCCGACGATCCCGCGGGCTTCGCGCGACAGCTCTACGGCGCGCTCCACGCCCTGGAGGACGCCGGCGCCACCGACTTCTTCCTAGAGGAGGTCCCCGCCAGCGCCGCCTGGGACGGCGTCCGCGATCGGCTCAGCCGCGCCGCGGGCTGATATCGAGCACCAGAAGCATCGCGGCTGATGCGGGGTATTCAGTCCTCGTCGGCGTCGCCACCGCCACCGGGCGACAGCGTCTCGTCCGTTCGAACGCCGAGCAGCAGCAGCCACGAGCCCGAGAAGACGAAGAAGAAGTTCGTGATCATCGCGACTGCCGCCAGGTTGAGCCCCCAGGGATGCCCGACGAACAGCAGGACTGCGCCGAGCATCTCTGCGCCGTAGCAGAAGTTGCTCCCAATTGCCCGGATGAGGAACGAGCGGTGCGGGGCGTTGAGCCTCGAGATCGGCGCGTAGCTGAAACCGGCGAGAATCACCACGAGGAGGCACACGGCGAAGAGCTCGATCGCGACAGCCTTTGCGCCTTGGCCCCCCATGAGGACGAGCGTGCAACGCATGAAGGCGCCTGCCAGGCCCGCCAGGATCATGCGGGCGCGATGGCTCAGGGCGGGATCCGACAGGATGATCCGCAGATGGAGCGACATGGCGACCACGAGCAAGCCGGTCAACGCTGCGGAGCCACCGGCAACGGCGAGGAAGAAGTCGTGCCACTCGTTGGGGTCGTAGATCGCCATGCCGTCAGCCCCCGACATGGGTTCAATCTTCGATCAGGGCGGCGCGGTCCGCTCGGCCGAGACGGGTATCCGACGCCGTGCTCCGCGCTTCCGGGCCTGAAAAAGGAAACCCCGCGAACCCAAAGGATTCGCGGGGTCATTTTGGTGGAGCTGAGGGGGATCGAACCCCTGACCTCTAGAGTGCGATTCTAGCGCTCTCCCAGCTGAGCTACAGCCCCAGAATCGGGCGGAATGAACCGCCTCGAAAGTGCGCGGAACCTACCGATCCGAACCGTCCACGTCAAGACGGATTTCGACGAGATTTTCTTCCGCGTCCCTGGAGACCACGAAGGCAGGGCTGGCAGGCAGCCGCGCGCAGTCGGTCCTTTCGTTGACAGTCCAGGGCCTGCTTGTTAGGTAGAATTTCTCGAATTTTCGCCTCTCTGCCCACCGACCAGCCGATCGAACGCCGGTCGAAGTGCCCAGGATCCATGGCCGATTCCACCTCCGGGACCAAGCCTTCCGCCGCCGAGCTGGCGGGGCTCGAGCATTCATTCGCCGTCGACCCCACCTCCGACGCCTACCGTCCCCTGGCCGAGGCCTACCTCGCGATGGGCCGGTACATGGAGGCGATGGTCGTGGGGAGGGCCGGCGCGCGGGCGCATCCGACTTCGCCGGTTCCCAGGGTAATCCTCTCCCGAGTCTACGGCGAGCAGGGCCGGGAGAAGCGCGCCCTCGAGGAGCTGGACGCGGCGCTCGAGGTCGGCGGGGAGGACGTTCCGACGCTCCGATATGGCGCCGAGCTCCGCTTCCATTGCGGCGATGCGGCAGGCGCTAGGAGCCTCCTCGAGAAGGCCCTCGCGCTGGCGCCGGCCGATGAGGCGGTCGCAGAGCTGGCCCGGAAGAACGGCGTGGAGCTGAAGCCGCCCACGCCCGCGGTGCAGACGCCGGTGGTGCAGACGCCGGTGGTGCAGACGCCGGCGATGCAGACGCCGGTAGTACAGCCGGCGCCCGCCGCGCAGGCTCCGCTCGCGACGCAGGGCACGCCGGTGTTGCAGCCGGCCGCCGGCGTGCAGGCTCCCCAGGCGATGCAGGGCGCGCCGGTGTTGCAGCCGGCCGCCGCCGTCCAGGCTCCCGCGACGCAGGGCGCGCCCGTGCTCCACCCGGCGCAGGGTGGGGCGCCCATCCCGGTCTTCCCGAACGCCAATGGCGGACAGCCGGCTTCGCAGCCCGCCGAGGCCACCAGCTATGCGGGCCGCGCTGCCGCTGCGCCGGCGACCGATCACGGCCGCACGCCCGCGACGAAGCCCGCCGCTAGGGCCGCCCTCGATCCGTCTGCGTGGGATACGGACGACGACGACGTCGCTCCGCGGCGGGGTTCCGGCCGCCAGTTCCTGACCCTCGTCGTCTCCGTGGCGCTGGTGATCGCCGGCCTCGGCGGCTGGCATTTCCTCACGAAGATGCGCGAGGCCCGCGAGCGGGAGATCGCCAAGCTCCTCGAGGAGACCAACGAGCAGCTCCGCAAGGACACCTACGCGTCCTACAAGGCCGCTTCGGCCTCCGCTGACCGGATCCTGGAGCTCGAGGGCAGCAACTACGTGGCCCACGCCTACCTCGCGTACATCAACGCGCTCCGCTGGGGCGAGCAGGGCGACGGCGACGACTTCAAGCGGCGCGCGAGCGAGGAGCTCGCCGCGGCGAAGAAGGCCGGAGAGTCCCACGGCCGGATCGTCGCCGCCGAGGCCTACATCAAGTTCTTCGACGGCGATCCCAAGGGCGCCGAGGAGGCGATCGGCAAGGTCCTGGAGTCGGGCCAGCGCTCGGGTCTGCTCTACACCACGCTGGGGACCATCCAGATGTGGGCCGGCGAGCTCGACAACGCCGCCGCCTCGCTGAAGCAGGCCCAGGCCGTCGAGCCGAACAGCGTGCGCGTCCTCGCCGCCCTCGGGCAGCTCAACCGCCGCCGCTCCATGGACACCGACGCCTGGACGTTCTACGACTCGGCCCTCCGTATCGATCGCGATCACGCCGACTCGCTCCTGGGCAAGGCGCTCCTCGTCCTCGACGCCAACGAGATCGATCGTCCCAAGTCCGATCAGGAGAAGCTCCTCCGCGAGGCGGAGTCCCAGATCGACAAGGTCCTCCACCTTCCCGACGGCTCCATCTCCGCGCGGCAGCTCGCCCTGGCGAAGTTCGCGCGGGCCCAGCTCCTCTTCGCCCACGACCAGGCGGACGAGGCGGCGCGTTTGGAGCGCGAAGCCTTCACCCTCGACCCGGGCAACCCCGACATCCGGCTGATGAAGGGACGTCGCCTGCTGCGCGAGAAGAACGTCGACGAGGCCGTGGCGGAGATCCGCCGCGCCATCGAGATCGAGCCCCGGCGCGCGAGCTTCTACGTGGATCTCTCCAGAGCGCTGCTCGCCAAGCCCGGCGGCGCCAAGGAGGCGGTGACCGCGCTGGAGAAGGCCCTCGCTACGTTCCCCGACAGCGGCCGCATCCACGTGCTGCTGGGCGACGCCAACCGCGCGGTCCCGTCGATCGACGCGGCGCGGAAGGCCTACGAGCGGGCCATCGAGGTCGAGAGCGGCAAGATGCCCGAGGCCCGCGCCAAGCTCGGCGCGATCTGGAGGGAGAAGAAGGAGTACGCCAAGGCCCGCGAGGAGCTCGAGAAGGCGCTCAAGGAGCTCGGCCTGGCGGCCACCGGCCCGACCCTCGCGCTGGCGCTCACCGAGCTCGGCCGCACCTACGACGAGGAGCCGAACCGCGACGTCCAGCAGGCCTTCGAGCGCTACGCGAAGGCCATCTCGGCCTCCGAGAGCTACGCGCCCCCGTACTTCCTGATCGGACGGATCTCCGCGGGTCAGCGCGATCGCGAGCAGCAGAAGCAGGCCATCGAGTCGCTGGAGAGCTACATCCGCCTCGCGCCCAAGGGCGAGTTCGCCGAAGAGGCGCGGTCGTTGCTCGCCCGGCTGCGGTAGCGCGCGGCTGCGGCTGCTGCTGCTGCATCTGCGGAGGGAGGAGGGCCGACCCTCCTCCCAACCGCGCCCCCATTCACTGCGTTCCGGCGGTTAGAAGACGTCGTCCTCGGGCTCGGCCTCGGCGTCGTCCTCGGCGTCTTCCTCGGCGCCCTCTTCTTCGCCGAAGGACTCCTCCTCTTCGTGCTCGTGTGCCTCCTCGCCCTCTTCGACCTTGGCGCGCTTTGGCGCAGGGGCGGGCTTGGCGGCCTTCGGCGTCGGGGGCGGAGCGGGCTTCGCGCGCGGGTCGGCGCCGCACTTGGGACACGCAGGGGAAGGCTTGTTCATGTCGTAGAACTTGGCGCCGCACTTCCAGCATTCGTGCCGGGTGCCGAGATCTTTCGCTGGGCTCATCAGGATTCCCTTGCCTCGCTGTGTTCGACGAAAGTGTCGGGGAATTAGAATCCGCCATTCTGCGAAGTCAAGCGCCTCGCGGTCCTCGCTCGAGCGGCGGATTGTTGTAGAGTCCCGCGCGATGCGCTTCGCATGCGAGACCTGTCACTCCCGCTACGATCTGGCCGATGAGAAGGTGCTCGGGAAGCGGCTGAAGGTCCGCTGCAGGAAGTGCGGGGCCACGATCAGCGTCCAGGGCGAGCGCGCCCCTGCTCTTGAAGTCGCTCCGACTGGACCTCTTTCGAGCCCTCCCGCCGAACCCGACGTCGCGCGTTCGATTGACGCCGAACTTGCGCTCGACCCCGCGGAACCCGAGATCGCCCGTTCGATTGAGGCCGATCCTGGGATCGACCCCGCCGAACCCGACGACCCTTCCTCGAGGGACGCCGATCCTGCGACTGCGCCCGCCGAAGTCGAGGTCGCGCGCTCGGTCGACGACGGACCGGCGATCCTTTCGGCCAGGCCCGAGGTTCGGAAGGAGCCCGAAGTCGCCGAAGGCGGAGCGACGTCGCGGCAGGAAGCGCGGGAGAGCGGTGCATCGGCGCTCTTGGCGGTGCTCCGGCTTCGGCCCAAGGCCGGGTTCGAGTGGTTCGCCATGGTCGACGGCGAACAGCTCGGGCCGTGGTCGGATCGCGAGCTGCACGACGCCGTCGAGCGCGGCGACGTCGGCCCTCTCACCTTCGTCTGGCACGAGGGGATGCCGGATTGGGAGCGGTTCTCCGCCGTACGCCCGGATGCGTCGCCGTCGGACCATCATGAGGTGGAACCGGCTGTGGACGTGGCCGAGGAGGCGCCGTCCGATTCGACCGACGTTGAACCGGCGGAGGAATCGTCGTCCACGCCAAGTGATGCGGGTCTCGACTCCACGAGCCTGGACGCGCTCAACTTCGGCGATGAGGCCCTGGCTGCAGAACCTCCCGTCCCCGCACGCCGTGGCGCAATCGTCGTGGGCGTGAGCGCCGCGGTCCTCGTCGCCCTTCTCGTCGCGATGGCCTGGCTCGTGTTTGGCGGGGCGCCGTAGCGGCCCGCTCGAGCCTCCCGAAAGCCGCGAGGCAGGCCCCGGGATCAGAGCTCGAAGTCGCCGTCGTCGCCGTCGATCAGCGCGTTCCGCTTCTCGGCGAGCCTCTGTCGCGCGACGGCGGTCTCCGCCTCGTCGCGCCCCAGTTGGAGAAGGATCCGGTCACCTTCGGCGGTCTCGGCGGGAAGACAGCGAGCCGGCAGCGTGCAGACCCCGCCGTCATCCAGCTCGATTCGGGCGAGTCCTTCGTCGATGCTGTCGATGGTTCCTCGAATCATCCGCCTTCCCCTGGGTCTCGATCCTCTCGACCCTCATCGTCTTTCCGTCGGTGGTCACCCGCAGGCTCCCGTCGCGATCGGTGCGCCAGATCTTCGCGCCGGCGCGCTCGAGCCTTTCGATCGCTGCCGGTGCCGGATGCCCGTAGTCGTTCCCTGCCCCGCAGGATACGATCGCGTCTCGCGGCCCGACCGCCCGAAGGAATTCGGCCGTGGACGAGTGCCGGCTCCCGTGATGCGCCACCTTGAGGAGATCCGCGCGCAGCGAGCTCCCGCTCTCGCGAAGGAGCCAGCGCTCCGTCTCCGGCTCCGCGTCCCCGGTGAGGAGCCATGCGATCTGCCCGAAGCGGATCGCGAGGACGATCGAGTTCGCGTTCACCGAACGCTTGCCCCCGAGGCGCGGCTCAGGCGGCGCCAGCACCTCCGCTACAGCGCCGCCTCCGAGGTCGATCTTCGTGCCCCGCCGGGCGATCCGAAGGGGGATCTTCCGGCGCAGCAGCTCGTCGAGGATCTGCTCGTAGGTCCGCGTGGGATGGTCCGTCCCCGGGTCGAGCACCAGGCGGGGCGGGGCGGCCGCTATCGCCGCGCGGACGCCCCCGACGTGATCGAGGTGGGGGTGGGTCATCACCAGGAGGTCGAGCGCGTCGATCCCGCGGTCGCGAAGCCTCTTCGCCATCCGCTCACCGGCTTCGGGAGGGCCGGCGTCGATTAGGACTCGCTTCCCCGTCGGGGAGGTGAGCAGCATCGCGTCACCCTGTCCCACGTCGAAGACCTCGAGCGTGAGGGGCGCCGCCCACGCCCACGAGGGAGCGAGGAGCAGGAGCAACGCGAACAGACGGAAAAAGCGCATCGGCGCGCACGATAGCAGGCGCGCAGCTCATTGGCCCGGCGCATGGGCACCGCCCGCCGGTAGCGCCAACGAGAGGCATCCCTCGATCGCATTCGTGGCGCGGCGCTCGGCTCGATTGCGGCCCGATCCCGCACAGCATACGATGCGGGCCCATTCCGAACGGGGACCCTCCTTGACGCTTCCGCGCACGGCCCGCGAGCTCGCCGCTCTCATCGACCACACGATCCTGAAGCCCGACGCCACCGCCGCCGAGGTCGAGAGAACCTGCGAGGAAGCCCGCAGCCATGGCTTCGCGACGGTCTGCGTGAGCTCCTCCTGGATCCCCCTCGTGGCGGCGCGGCTGGAGGTGAGCGGCGTGCTGCCCATCGCCGTCGTCGGCTTCCCCTCCGGCGCCGCCGCAGCAGAGGCGAAGGCCTTCGAGGCGTCGTGGGCGGTGCGCCACGGCGCCCGGGAGATCGACACCGTGATCCACCTCGGCGCGCTCAAAGGGGGCGACGACGCGGCGGTCGTCCGCGACCTGGCCGCCGTCGTGGAGGCGGCGCGGCCGTGGCCGGTGAAGGCGATCCTCGAGTGCGCTGCCCTCGACCAGGAGCAGAAGGAGAGGGCGTGCCGGCTCGCGGTCGAGGCAGGGGTCGCGTTCGTCAAGACGTCGACCGGCTTCGGCCCCGGCGGCGCCACGGCGGACGACGTCGCGCTCCTTCGGCGCCTCGTCGGCGACGACGTCGGCGTCAAGGCCTCGGGCGGTATCCGGACCACGGAAGATGCGCTTCGGATGATCGCCGCCGGCGCGAACCGGATCGGCGCCTCGGCCTCGGTGGCGATTGTCGCGGGAATGTCGGCATCGTAGGGAGGACCATGCGCGCGTACGATCTGATCAAGCGGAAGCGGGACGGAGGCCGCCTGGCGCAGGAGGAGATCGCGGCCTTCCTGGATGCCTATACTCGAGGTGACATTCCCGACTACCAGGCCTCCGCGATGCTGATGGCGATCTTCTTCCGGGGCATGGATGCCGCCGAGCTCGCCGCCTGGACCCGCGCGATGCTCGAGAGCGGCGAGGTGCTCGACCTCTCCGACATCCCCGGCGTCAAGGTGGACAAGCACTCGACCGGCGGCGTCGGCGACAAGGTGTCGATCCCGCTTGTGCCGCTGGTGATGGCGTGCGGGGTGAAGGTCCCGATGATCGCCGGCCGCGGCCTCGGCCACACCGGCGGCACCATCGACAAGCTCGAGGCGATCCCGGGCTTCAGCGTCGAGCTCGGCGTCGACCGCTTCCGGCGGCAGGTGAGCGAGATCGGCGCGGCCCTCATCGGCCAGACGGCGGAGCTCGCCCCGGCGGACCGGAAGCTCTACGCGCTCCGCGACGCCACCGCCACCGTGGAGTCGATCCCGCTGATCTCCAGCTCGATCCTCTCCAAGAAGCTCGCCGAGGGGTGTGACGCCCTGGTGCTCGACGTGAAGGTCGGGCAGGGCGCCTTCATGAAGGACCTCGGGCAGGCCCGGGAGCTGGCCCGGACGATGGTCGACCTCGGCCGCCAGATGGGAAGGCGGATGGTCGCGCTCCTCACCGGCATGGAGCAACCCCTGGGCCGCGCCGTCGGGAACGCCCTCGAGGTGGTCGAGTCGATCGAGGTCCTTCGCGGAGGCGGTCCCGAGGACCTCGAGCACCTCACCGTGGAGCTCGGCGCCGAGATGCTCGTCCTCGGGGAGGCCGTCGCGAATCTGGAGAGCGGCCGCGATCGGATCCGGGCGGCCATCGCCGACGGCAGCGGCCTCAGGGCCTTCGAGGCGCTGGTCGAGGCACAGGGCGGCGACCCACGCGTGGTCCGCGAGCCCGAGCGCCTCCCCCGGGCCCCGCGCACCGAGGTCGTTCGGGCCCCGAGCGCCGGCTACGTCGTCGGGATTCAGGCGGAGGAGGTCGGCCTCGCCGCGATGACGCTCGGCGCCGGGCGGTCGAGGAAAGAGGACCCGATCGATCCCGCCGTCGGCTTCGTCCTCCAGCGCAAGGTCGGCGACCGGGTGGAGCCGGGCGAGCCTCTCGCCATCGCGCATCTGCCCGATGGCCGGCCGTCGGCAGATGCGCTCTCGCGGCTCCTCGCCGCCTTCACCATCGCCGAGGAGGCGCCGCGTCAGCCGCCCCTCGTCCTCGAACGGATCGCATGAGCCCCATCCCAACGGACCATTTCGAACGCCTGGCGGCCGCAGCGGCCCTGATTCGCGAGCGGAGCGGCATGTCGCCGGAGGTGGGCGTGATCCTCGGCTCCGGCCTCGGCGGCTTCGGCGATCGTCTCGAGGCGGCGGTCACGATCCCCTATGGAGCGCTGCCCGGCTTTCCCGCCTCCTCCGTGCTCGGCCACCGGGGGCGCCTGCTGGTCGGCAAGCTCGGCGGAACCACCGTCGCCGCTCTCCAGGGCAGGGCCCACGGCTACGAGGGGTTCGAGCCGTGGCAGCTGGCCTTCCCGACGCGGGCGCTCTGCCTTGCCGGGATCCGCACGCTCGTGGTCACCAACGCTGCCGGCGGGATCCGCGCAGATCTCCGGCCCGGCGACCTGATGCGGATCTCGGATCACATCGACCTCTCCGGGACCAATCCGCTCGTGGGGCCCAATGACGATCGGCTCGGCACGCGCTTCCCCGATCTCTCGCGGGCCTACGATTCCGACCTCACCGCGAAGCTCTATGCCGCCGCGCGCGGCGCCGGCGTCGAGCTCAAGACCGGCGTCTACGCTTGCATGCGGGGCCCCAGCTACGAGACTCCGGCCGAGATCAAGATGCTGCGAACCTTGGGCGCCGACGCGGTGGGGATGAGCACCGTCCCCGAGGTGATCGCCGCCGTCCACATGGGGGTGCGAATCGCGGGGATCTCCTGCATCACCAACTTCGCCGCCGGGGCCTCTCGCGAGCCCCTCCGCCACGACGAGGTCGCAGTCGTCGCCGCCAAGGCTGCGGATCGCTTCTCGGCGCTGCTGGAGGCCTTCCTCCCTGCCGCGGCGTCGTAGGATCCCGCCTGCACTTCCGCCGAGTCGCGCGGTCGGCTTCAGAGCGTTGCGAAGCGCGGCGCCGCTTGCCATTGTTCGCGGCCATGGCGACCAAGCGCTCCAGCTCGCGTGCCCCCCGAAAGGCCCCGGCCAAAGCCCCGGCCAAGGCCAAGGCCCCCACTCGAAGGCCCGTCCGCAACGCCGACCTGCGCCGGCTCCTCCTCGCCGCCCTCGCTGCACGGCAGCGCGCCTACGCTCCCTACTCGCGATACCAGGTGGGCGCCGCGGTCCTGGGCGACGACGGCAGGGTCTACGCCGGCTGCAACGTCGAGAACAGCTCCTACGGCGTCTGCCTCTGCGCCGAGCGAAACGCGGTGGGCCAGGCCATCGCCCGCGGCGCCCGCCGGATCCTCGCCGCCGCCGTGGTCACCTCGTCCACGCCACCCGCGCCTCCTTGCGGCATCTGCCTCCAGACCTTCGCCGAGCTCGCCGATAGCGACCTCCCGATCCTCCTCGCCAACCCTGGCGACGAAGAGCGCCGCCTCACCCTCGCCGAGCTCCTCCCCCACGGCTTCGGCCCAGCGGCGTTGAAGGCAGCCAGGTAGGCGGGCGACTGCCCGTGGCGGATGCCCGGGGCCCGCCGCGCCGATCGAGGAATTTTGGATCTATCTCGCCGGGCCCGGAATGCTAGGAGACGTTCTCCGTTCCGTGGCTGAGATCGAAAGTGGACTCCGGCGTCAGACGATTCACCACCCAGCTCAACGATTGGCTCCTCGGCCGGAACCGCAGGATCTTCTCCGCGCTCCTCGCCGACGACGCGCCGGTGGATCTGCGCCTGGTGGGGCGGACCCTCGCCCACGCCGCGCTGGTGGGCCTGGCCGCCGGAGCGGCAGGCGCCGCCTTCCTCTGGGCGCTCGAGCAGGCGCAGCGCCTCTTCCTCGAGGGCTGGGCGGGCTACGTCCCCCTGCTCGCCCACGGCGAGGCCCACGACGCCGCTCCCTCGTGGAGCCGCTTCCGGCCCTGGGTGCTGCTCTTCCTGCCCGCCCTCGGCGGCCTGGTCGCCGGCTGGCTCTCCCGCTTCGCCCCGGAGATCCTCGGCGGCGGGGGTGACGCCGCCATCGACGCCTTCCACCACGGCGGCGGCCGGATCCGGCGGAGGGTCCTCTGGCTCAAGCCCCTCGCGACGCTCTTCACTCTGGGCACCGGAGGCTCCGGAGGCCGCGAAGGCCCCACCATGCAGCTCGGGGGCGCGTTCGGCAGCCTCGTGGCCGACGTGCTCAAGGTCAGCGTCCGCGAGCGGCGCATCCTCTTCCTGGCCGGCATTGCCGCCGGGATCTCCGCGGTCTTCCGCACGCCGCTGGGCGCCGCCCTCATCGCCGTCGAGCTCCTCTACCGCGACGGCTTCGAGTCGGACGCCCTGGTGCCCTCCGTGCTCGCGAGCGTCGTGGCCTACTCGGTGGTCACCTCGATCTTCGGCGAGGCCACGCTCTTCCACCACGCGCGCTCCTTCCCCTTCATCCCGCGCCACCTCGTCCTCTACGGTCTCCTTGCGCTCTCCTGCTCGCTGCTGGCGGTGCTCTTCCTCTCTGCGCTGCGTGTAGCGAGGCGGACGGTGGCGCGCCTGCCGCTGCCGCGCTGGCTCCACCCGGCCGTGGGCGGCCTCGCCCTGGGCGCGCTCATCACGCCGGTGATCGTGCTCTCCGGCCGGTACGTGCCCGCGCAGGGGCAGGGCTTCGGCATCCTGGGCGGCGGCTACGGCGCCGTGCAGGTGGCGATCTCCGGGGCCTCGTGGCTCACCGAGGGATGGACGGCCGTCCTCCTCCTCGCCGTGATGACCCTCGGCAAGCTCGTCGCCACCTCGCTGACGATCGGCTCCGGCGGCAGCGCCGGCGACTTCGCTCCCTCCCTCGCCATCGGCGGCCTCTTCGGCGGCGCCTTCGGAAGGGCGGCCCAGCTCCTCCTCGGCGATCCCTCCATCGACCCCGGCGCCTTCGCGCTGGTGGGCATGGGCGCGTTCTACGGCGGGATCGCCCACGTGCCCCTGAGCGCGATGGTCCTCGTCTGCGAGCTCGCGGGGAACTACGACCTCCTCGTTCCCCTCATGCTCACCCAGGGCATCGCCTTCGTCGCGCTCCGCAGGCACGCGCTCTACGGCTCCCAGCCCGCCACCGAGCGTGACTCTCCCGTGCACCGGGAGAACGCGCTCCTCTCCGCCCTCGAGTCGATCCAGGTGCGCGAGGCCATGACCTTCGGGCTCAACCACGTCTTCGCGCCGAGCACGCCGGCGAGCGAGATCCTCCGGATCCACGGCGAGGCCGACTCGCAGAACGTCTTCCCCGTCCAGGGATCGGACGGTGCGCTCGTGGGGATGATCAACACCGACGCGGTGCGGGTGCTCGCCGGCGAGCCGGGCTCCTTCGGCTGGGCGGTCGCCGCGGACGTGATGGGGCCCTTCGTCTCCGTCCGCCCGGACGACGACCTGCGCACCGCCGCCGAGCGGCTCGTGGCCAACGGGCTGCGGGAGCTGCCGGTGGTGGACGACGCCGGCCGGATCGTCGGCTACCTCGACGAGGCGCGCATCTCCGAGACCTCCCTCGGCCTCCGCGCGCCGAAGCAGGCCGCGCCGGGTGTGGCCCCAATGGCCCCGCTCCCCAAGTCCCATTGACGCCGCCATGGCGCCGGCGTACCCCGTTCGCATGGACGTCTTCCACTCGGTCGCCCAGGCCCGTGACCAGCTCTACGGCTGCGCCGTCGCCATCGGCAACTTCGACGGGGTCCACCCCGGCCACCACCGCCTGCTCGAGCTCGCCAGAGAGCTGTCGCGCCCCAGGGGCACCAAGGCGGTGCTCCTCACCTTCGAGCCGCACCCCGCGAAGATCCTCTCGCCCGACTTCGCGCCGCCCCTCATCGCCACCCTGCCGCGCAAGCTCCAGCTCCTCGAGGCCGAAGGGCTCGACGCCGTGGTGCTCCAGCGCTTCGACCGCGCCTACGCCGGCACCTCGCCCGACGACTTCGTCATGCGCGACCTCCTCGACGGGATGGGCGCGAGGGACATCGTCGTCGGCTACGACTTCACCTTCGGCAAGGGCCGCGCCGGCACGCCCGACGTCCTCGCCAGGCTCGCGGGCACCTCCGCCAAGGTCCACACCGTCCCCGCCGTGACCCGCGAAGGCCTCGCGGTGAGCAGCAGCAAGATCCGCGAGCTCGTCCTCGAGGGCCGCGTCGGCCCGGCGGCCGACCTCCTCGGCAGGCCCTTCGTCCTCGACGGCGAGGTGGTACCGGGGCGGGGGAGGGGCACGAAGATCGGCGTCCCCACCGCCAACGTGGCTCCCGACACCGAGCTCCTCCCCGCAGCCGGCGTCTACGCGGTCCGCGTCGCGGTCGAGGGCATGGAGGGCACCGTCGGCGGCGCCGCCAACATCGGCCGCAAGCCCACCTTCGGCGACGAGGAGCTCACCGTCGAGGTCCACCTCTTCGACGTCGACGCCAACCTCTACGGCAAGCGGATGGCGGTGGCCTTCCTGCAGCGCCTCCGGGCGGAGCAGCGCTTCGCCTCGGTGGAGGAGCTCGTCGCGCGGATCCACCTCGACATCGACGAGGCGAGGGCGATCGCCGGACGCCAGGCGGACCTGCCCCTCGTCACCGTCCAGCGGGCGTTCGCAAATTGACGGGTATCGGGACCAAACGTACACTCGCCGCCCCTCAATCACGGGCGGGAAGGGGTTCTTGAACATGTCGGGTAGGCTCGGGGAGCTTCTCGTTCGCGAGAATCTCATCTCGCTCCAGCAGCTCCAGAAGGCGCAGGACGAGGCGCGCAAGTCCGGTCAGAGGATCGGCTCCGCGCTCCTGAAGGTCGGCGCGATCGAGGAGACCAAGCTCACCGACTTCCTCAGCCGCCAATACGGCGTGCCGTCGATCGATCTCAAGGAGTTCGAGATCGATCCCGAGGTCCTGAAGCTCATCCCCAGGGAGGCCTGCGAGAAGCACTCCGTGATCCCGGTGAACCGCGCCGGGGCCTCGCTGATCGTGGCGATGGCGGATCCGTCGAACATCTTCGCCGTCGACGACCTCAAGTTCCTCACCGGCTACAACATCGAGACCGTGGTCGCCTCCGAGGCGAACATCCGCGCGGCCATCGAGAAGTACTACGCCGACAAGGGGCCCTCCTACGAGGAGGTGATGGAGGGCTTCGACGAGAGCGAGATCGCCGTGGAGCACGGCGAGGACGACGCCTCTTCCGGCGACCTCGAGCGCGCCGCCGACGACGCTCCCGTCGTCCGCCTGGTGAACCTCATCCTCCTCGACGCCATCAAGAAGGGCGCCTCCGATATCCACGTGGAGCCCTACGAGAAGGACTTCCGCGTCCGCTACCGGATCGACGGCGTGCTCTACGAGGTGATGAAGCCGCCGTTCAAGCTCAAGAACGCGATCGTCTCCCGCCTCAAGATCATGAGCGACCTGGACATCGCCGTGCGCCGCCTCCCCCAGGACGGCCGTATCAAGCTGAAGCTCGGCAAGGGCAAGGAGATGGACTTCCGCGTCTCCGTCTGCCCCACGCTCTTCGGCGAGAAGGTCGTGCTCCGCCTCCTCGACAAGTCGAACCTCCAGCTCGACATGACCAGGCTGGGCTTCGAGGAGCAGCAGCTGTCGTGGTTCATGGAGGCCATCGAGAGGCCCTACGGCATGTGCCTCGTCACCGGCCCCACCGGCTCCGGTAAGACGACCACGCTGTACTCCGCCCTCGCCAAGCTCAACCAGATCTCCGACAACATCTCCACCGCCGAGGATCCCGTCGAGTTCAACTTCGCCGGCATCAACCAGGTGCAGATGCACGAGGACATCGGCCTCAACTTCGCGTCCGCCCTGCGCAGCTTCCTCCGCCAGGACCCCGACATCATCATGGTCGGCGAGATCCGAGACTTCGAGACCGCCGAGATCGCCGTGAAGGCCGCTCTCACCGGCCACATGGTGCTCTCCACCCTCCACACCAACGACGCGCCCGGCACGGTGTCCCGTCTGCTCAACATGGGCATCGAGCCCTTCCTCGTGACCTCGTCGGTGAACCTGATCCTCGCCCAGCGACTCGCCCGCAAGCTCTGCGCCGAGTGCAAGAGGCCCGCGGAGGTCGGCGAGCAGGCGCTCCTCGACGTCGGCGTCTCCGCCGAGGAGATCGGCAGCTTCACCGTCTACGAGCCGGTGGGCTGCAGCATCTGCAACCAGCGCGGCTACAAGGGCCGGGTCGCCATTTACGAGGTGATGCCGTTCTGGGACGGCCTCAAGGAGCTAGTGATCAACGGCGCCTCCACTGCCGAGCTCAAGCAGGAGGCGATCCGCCTCGGCATGGTCACCCTGCGTATGGCGGCCATCAACAAGATGAAGGCGGGCATGACCTCCATGGAAGAGGTCGTCGGCAACACCGCCCCCGACCGGTTCTAGTTTCTTCGAGGAGAATCCACGTGGCCAACCTGCATCAGCTCCTCAAGCAGATGGTGGAGAAGGGGGCGTCCGACCTCCACATCACCGCCTCGTCGCCGCCGCAGCTCCGCATCGACGGCAAGCTCATGCCGCTCAAGCAGGCGCCGCTCACGCCCGTGGAGACCAAGCAGATCTGCTACTCGGTCCTCACCGAGGCGCAGAAGCACAAGTTCGAGGAAGAGAACGAGCTCGACGCCTCCTTCGGCGTGAAGGGCCTCTCGCGCTTCCGCGCCAACGTCTTCCTGCAGCGCGGCGCCGTCGCCGGCGCGTTCCGAACCATCCCCTTCAAGGTGATGAGCTTCGCCGACCTGGGCCTGCCGCCCATCGTCTCCACGCTGGCCGAGAAGCCGCGCGGCCTCGTCCTCGTCACCGGCCCCACCGGCTCCGGCAAGTCCACCACGCTCGCGTCGATCATCGACAAGATCAACACCGAGCGGAACGCGCACATCATCACCATCGAAGATCCGATCGAGTATCTGCACCCCCACAAGAACTCGGTCGTGAATCAGCGAGAGGTCGGCGCCGACACCGACAGCTTCAAGAAGGCGCTCAAGTACATCCTCCGCCAGGATCCCGACGTCGTCCTCGTCGGCGAGATGCGCGACCGGGAGACGGTGGAGGCCGCCCTCACCATCGCCGAGACCGGTCACCTCTGCTTCGCCACCCTCCACACCAACTCGGCGATCCAGACCATCAACCGCATCCTCGACATCTTCCCCGCCAACCAGCAGAGCCAGGTCCGGGCCCAGCTCTCCTTCGTGCTCGAGGGAGTCGTCACCCAGAACCTGCTCCCCAAGGCCGTCGGGAACGGCCGGGTCCTCGCCGCGGAGGTGATGGTCCCCAACCCCGCCATCCGGAACCTCATCCGCGAGGACAAGCTCCACCAGGTCTACTCGCAGATGCAGGTCGGCCAGGCCAAGTTCGGCATGCAGACCTTCAACCAGAGCCTCTTCGGCCTGCTGCAGAAGCGGCTGATCACCGTCGACGAGGCCATGAGCCGCTCCTCCGAGCCCGACGAGCTCCGCAACATGCTCACCGGCAGCGCTCCGGCGCGCCCGATGGCGCGATAAACTTTGCAGCTCCGGCGGCTTTGATAGAGTCCGCGCATCTTTGGAGGTGAACCCATGGCCGGCCCCGCAGCGGCGCGCCAGCCCGCAAAGCCTGCCAGGCAGGCTCCCAAGCTCCCCGCCTTCACCTGGGTCGCCAAGACGCGATCCGGGGAGGAGAAGTCCGGCGAGATGGAGGCCGCCGACCTCGAGTCGGTGCAGATGCGGCTCCGCCAGATGGGCCTCCAGCCCGTCAAGGTGAAAAAGAAGCCCGTCGAGATCAACATCAAGATCCCGGGCCTCGGCGGCGTCTCACGCAAAGAGCTCGTCATCTTCACCCGGCAGTTCTCGACGATGATCGACGCCGGCCTGCCGCTCGTGCAGGGCCTCGACATCCTCGCGTCCCAGAACCCCAACCCGGAGTTCAAGAGGGTCCTGCGCGAGGTGAAGGAGAAGGTAGAGACCGGCTCCACCTTCGCCGACGCCCTCGGCGACCACCCCAAGGTCTTCGACGCCCTCTACGTGCAGCTCGTCGCCGCCGGCGAGCTGGGCGGCATCCTCGACACCATTCTCCAGCGTCTAGGCGTCTACATCGAGAAGGCCGAGAAGCTGAAGAGCAAGGTCAAGGGCGCGATGGTCTACCCCTCGGTGGTGCTCGTCGTGGCCATCGGGTGTGTGGCCGTGCTGCTGCTCTTCGTCACGCCTACGTTCGAGAAGATGTTCAAGGACTTCGGCGGCACCATGCCGGGGCCCACCCAGCTGGTCATCGACCTCTCGAACTGGCTGCAGGACGCGATCCTCTACATCGTCGTCGGCCTGATCGCGGCAGTGGTCGCCTTCCTCAAGGCCATCAAGACGCCGAAGGGCCGGGAGGCCTTCGACCGCACCATGCTCAAGATGCCGATTATCGGCGAGCTCCTCCGCAAGGTCGCGGTGGCGCGCTTCACGCGCACCCTGGGCACCATGCTCTCGTCCGGCGTCGCCATCCTCGACGCCCTCGACGTCACGGCCAAGACCGCCGGCAACGTCGTCGTCGAGAAGGCCATCACCCACACGCGGACCAAGATCGCCGAGGGCAAGACCATCGTGGAGCCGCTGGCCGAGACTGGCGTCTTCCCGGCGATGGTGGTCCAGATGATCGGCGTCGGTGAGGCCACGGGCGCGATGGACGCCATGCTCGGCAAGATCGCCGATTTCTACGACGACGAGGTCGATTCGGCCGTGGCAGCCCTCACGTCGATGATCGAGCCGGTGATGATGGTCGTGCTCGGCGGCATCGTCGGCTTCTTCCTCATCGCCATGTACATGCCGATCTTCACCATGGCCGAGAACATCCACTAGGTCGGATGCGACGCCACCCAGCCCTGCCGGAGAACGTGCCTGAAGCCCGAGGGTGCCCTCAGCGCCGGGATCCGGCACCGGTGCGTCGCCCGCTCGGTAGGGAAGGGAGATGAGGCCGGTGTCGGCGTCGCCCGAAGGTGCCACCCTCCGCGGCGGCGACGAGGAGCTGCGCAAGAGGCTCCTCTGGATCACCGCGATCCGCATCGCCGCGGTGACGGTGCTGGTGGGCACCACCGCCACCCTGGTCTTCAAGGGCAACGAGCCGCTCGGTGGAACACCGGCGGTCTCCCTCTCCGTCCTCGCGGCGGCGACCAACCTGCTGCAGATTGTCGTCGCGATCCTGCTGCGCCGGGGCCGCGCCCTGCGCTTCCTCGCGGCGCTCCAGGTGGTGGGAGACGTCGCCTTCGCGGCGGCCCTCGTCTATCTCACTGGCGGCTCCGACTCGCTCTTCACCTTCCTCTTCCTCATCGCCATCGTGACCGGCGGCATCCTCCTCTCGCGCCCCGGCGCGTGGGGAGCGGCGGCGCTCTCCTTCGCCGCCGACGTCGCCGTCGTGGTCGGCCTGCAGCGCGGCTTCATTCCTCCCATTGACAAGGCCCTCCAGCCTTCGCGCCTCGCGTGGGATGCGCTCGCCCAGACCCTCTTCACCCATGGCAGCGCCTTCGCCCTGACCGCGATGCTGGCCGCCTACGCTGCCGCCCAGATCAGCACCGCCGGGCGTCGGGCCGCCGTCGCCGAGTCGAGCCTCCAACGCCTCCACGCCCTCCACGACGCCATCGTGCGCTCCATCAGCAGCGGGATCGCCACGGCCGACGATCGAGGGCGCATCACCTATCTCAACCGTGCCGGGGAGGAGATCCTCGGCCAGAGCGCTGCTGCGCTCCTCGGAATGGAGATGACGCGGGTCTTCCCCACCTTGACCGGGGCCGTCGAGGGGGAGGGCGGAAAGGCGGCGCGCCTCGAGAGCGTCTGGACTACGAGCACGGGAGACATGCGCCAGCTCGGCTTCACCGTCACGCCCCTCGTGGACGACGGCGGAAGGCGCATCGGCTCCACCGCTGTGTTTCAGGATCTCAGTCCGTACCGCGAGCTACAGCGGAGGGCCGCGCGCTCCGAGCGCCTTGCCGCGGTGGGGCAGCTCGCCGCCGGCCTCGCCCATGAGCTGCGAAATCCGCTGGCCTCCATGTCCGGCTCCGTCGAGCTCCTCGCCGCTCAGCTCGAAGATCCCGCGGCGCAGCGCCTCTTCGGCATCGTGCTCCGCGAGTCCGACCGCCTGAACCGCCTCGTCACCGACTTCCTCGGTTTCGCCGGCACCGCGCCCACCAATCTTGGGGCCGTGGAGCTGGCGTCTGTCGCCGGCGAGGTCCTCACGCTCGTCGGCGCCGATCCTGCTGCCGCGGGCTTCGCCAGGACGGCCGAGCTCGAGCCCGCCAGCGCGCTCGCCGACGAGGGCCAGGTCCGCCAGGTGGTCTGGAACCTCGTGCGTAACGCCGTCGAGGCCTCGAGCTCGGACGGCGAGATCCGCGTCACCACCGGTACGCGGAAGGGCCAGGCCTTCGTCCGGGTCGAGGATCGTGGCGCCGGGATCCATCCTGAGCTCCTCGAACGGATCTTCGACCCGTTCTTCACCACCAAGGATCGCGGCACGGGCCTCGGGCTGGCGACCGTCCACCGCATCGTAGACGGTCTCGGGGGCCACCTCGAGGTCGACAGTGTGGTAGGGGAGGGTACCCGTTTCACTGTCGTGCTCCCCGCGTTCCCCCAGCAGGTCGGATAGCCATGGCACATCTCCTCGTCGTCGACGACGAGCGCTCGATGCGTGAGATGCTCGAGATCCTCCTCCAGAAGGTGGGCCACAGCGTGGTCGCCGAGGAAGACGCCGGCGCCGCGTGTGAACGCCTGGAGCACGAGGAGTTCGACCTCGTCGTCACCGATCTCCGGCTGGGGCAGCGCTCCGGCCTCGAGGTCCTCGAGAGGGCCAAGGCGCTCCATCCGCACACCGAGGTGCTGATGATCACCGCCTTCGCCTCGGCCGAGAACGCCGTCCAGGCGATGAAGCTCGGCGCCTACGACTACCTCACCAAGCCCTTCAAGATCGACGAGCTCCTCGTCGTCGTCGAGAAGGCCCTCGAAAAGCGCGCCCTCGTCCGCGAGAACGTCCAGCTCCGCCGCCAGCTCGGCGACCGCGCCCGTTTCGCCGGCATCCTTGGCAAGAGCGCCGCCATGCGGGAGCTCTTCGCCCTCCTCGACAAGGTCGCCCCCTCCCGCACCACCGTCCTCGTCACCGGCGAGTCCGGCGTCGGCAAGGAGCTCGTCGCCCGCGCCCTCCACGAGAAGGGCGGCAGGGCCGCCGGACCCTTCGTCGCCGTCAACTGTGGCGCTATCCCCGAGGGCCTCATCGAGAGCGAGCTCTTCGGCCACGAGAAGGGCGCCTTCACCGGCGCCGTCGCCGCCAAGCCCGGCCTCTTCTCCGAGGCGAGCGGCGGCACCCTCTTTCTCGACGAGATCGGCGAGCTCCCTCTGGCTGTGCAGGTGAAACTCCTGCGCGCCCTGCAGCAGCGCGTCGTCCGCCCGGTGGGCGGCCTGCGCGACGTCGAGATCGACGTGCGCATCGTCGCCGCTACCAACCGCGATCTCGAGCAGGAGGTGCGGGAGGGACGCTTCCGGGAGGATCTCTACTACCGGCTCAACGTCATCGGCCTCAAGGTCCCGCCCGTGCGCGAGCGGAGGGAGGACGTGCTCCTCCTGGCCGAGCACTTCCTCCAGGCGTTCGCCAAGGAGCAGGGTAGGCCGGGAATGGCCTTCTCGCGCGCCGCCCAGCGCGCCCTCCTGGATTACGACTTCCCCGGCAATGTCCGCGAGCTCGAGAACGTGGTCGAGCGCGCCGTCACCTTGAGCGACGGCGACGAGATCGAGCCCGACACCTTTCCGGCCGCCGTGCGCGGAGCGTCGCCGACCTTCGCCGTTCCGTACGCCGGCGCTCTCTCGGGCGTCGACCTCCCCGACGACTTCGACCTCCAGGCCTGGCTCGACGCCTGCGAGCGCGAGATGCTCGAGAAGGCCCTCGAGCGCTCCCGCGGCGTCAAGACCGAGGCGGCCAAGCTCCTCGGGATCACCTTCCGCAGCATCCGCTACCGATTGGAGAAGCTGCGGATGGAGGGGGGAGGCTCCTAGAAGGCCTCGCGCCAGGAAATGAGCCTGGCCGGGATGCCCTCCTTCGGCGGGGTCGAATTGGGCGTCGGTGTGTGCCCCTGGCTGTCGACGACCGCCGTCCCTTGAATTCCGGTAACCGGATTCGTGACGTAGACGTTTCCATCGGCGCTCACCGGGGCGGAGGGAGGCTGGATGCGATTTTCGTACAGCTTGATGCCGGGATCCTTCTTGTTGGTGCCAAACCCCGAACAAGCTGTGCACCGCGGCTGACCATTGTCCTTGAGGGTGAGGTCCATGCACATCAGGTATCCGATCCCGGTGCTCTTGTCCTCCTTGTCGTCGCAGATCTTGTTGTGATGCGGCGCGGTCCAGACCGTGTAAAGGAGCCACTCGTCGCCGTTTGCCTGCCGGGAGAAGAGCGGCGTGCCGAGAAGGCGAGCCTTGCGATCGCCGTCGTTAAAGTTGTTCTTGAACATTGCGGCGAGATCGCAGGTGGCGGCGGTTCCCGGGCAGCCTGCGACCTTTTTTTCCTTGAATTTTTGCGCGGTCACCGACCAGTCGTTTCCGTTGTTCGTCTGCTGGTCGGGATCGTGGCCTGAGTCGATCCCTGCGCCGGTCACCAGCACGACGTCGTGTGTGTCCGAGCCGGGTGCCGACTTGTAGTAGAAGGCCGTCGGGTGGCCCGTCAGCGGCGCCTTCTTGCGATCTGCGCTGAACATTCTGCACGAAGAGAAATCCTCTGCCTTGCTGGCGATTCGAACGCGATATTGGCCGCCGTATGCCGCCATGTATCCCGCATCCACCAAGCCATCGGAATCGAAGTCGAGGACGGTTCCGTCCGCAACAAAGGCGCCCGAGGATGTGTGCGGCAGGGACTTGAGGACCTGACCGTTGGCGACATCCAGGGCGAAAATGGTTCCACTGGTATCGTCGACGGCTCCTCTTCCGTGCCTCGGAAAACAACCGTCAAAGGCCAAGTTCAGATTTCGATAGGCGAGCTTGAAGCCGGCGTTCGCGTTTCCGCAGTCGGCGGAGTCCAGCAGGCCGGAGTTGTAGCCGCTGCCGAAGAGGGCAATCCAGCGCGGCTGGACCGAACCATTGTCTTCCTCGAGCGGAACGAGAGAGACCGAAGGGAGGGACCAGGAACGACCGATCCCGGCCGTGCCCGCGCTTCCAAAGTGGGTGAACTCCCATAGGGGCTTCACCGGCTCGGGGGCCAGCGGATCGGTCACGTCGAGGGCCAGGTACCAGGATCCACCCCAGCCCTGGCCGCATAGCAGGACGGTCCTCCAGCCGCAGTACTTGTCGTCCCCACCGTCCGGATTGCAGCTGGTCTCATAGCTCCGGTCCACCTGGACGTCGGTGAACCGGCAGGAGAGATCCTGGGAAAAGAAGCGCTGCTTGTTGCCATCGGACGCGATCAGGGCCTTGGCCAGCATGTTCACGGGGAGATAGGCCCACGACTCCTCGCCCGCCTTCCACCTCTCGGGCTCGCGCTTCTCGATCGCCTCCAGGTCCGGCGACGCATGAAACGCGTGGATCATGCCGTCGTTGGCCCCCACGTAGATCATGTACGGACGTTTCGCCAGCTTCTGGCGGAACTGGGGATAGAAGCGATCCTTGTACTGAAGTCCGGGCGGTTCCACGATGGCGGCCGAGGAGTGGTAAATGTCTCCCAACCTCCAGTTCCTGCGGCCTGGGCCGTCGAGCCAAGCGACCAGGTTCGCGAACTGGGTTGAACTCGGGTTCCGGAGCGTCGACGCGGCGCCGGTGGAGTCGGTGCCCGTCGGACAATATGCCGCGGTGCGCACGGTTTCGGGAAGCCTGTCGCAGGTCCACTTCTTTGTGGTCGCATTGTAATTGGGCAGGGCGTTCGCGATGGGCCCTAGTCCGGCGTAGGCCTGCCAGGCCGCGGCGAGGTTCGTGGGGCCATCGGTCGTGCCAACCAGCCGACGGGTTCCCTCGATCGGAAGCGTGTAGCCGCCATTGGAGGTCGTGACCGGCGTGCCTGGATTGCCGGTGTAAATCCTCCGAGCGCTGGTCCGATCCTTCAGCACCTTCCCGGCGTCGAACAGGCAGGCGCTATTTGCGGCACCGCAGGTCGAGAAGAGATTGGCGGCGTTCGTGTTCGTGAATTCCCAGTCATTTCCGTAGGGCGTGTACTCCTTGTACAGCCGAACGCCGTAGAGATGCCCCTGGTACTCGGTCGAACTCACGTAGTTGAAGCCCGTGTAGACCAGGAAGTTGCTTCCGACCCTGGAAATCTCCGACTTTTGGAGCGGCACGCTGCCAATCACGGGATCCGCTGCGGAATACAGGAGGGTCCGGTCGACGCTGCCGCAGTCTCGAAAGGCGTCGTAGAGGTAGTCGGCCTTTGATTCGAGCGGGCAGAACGCGACGACGACCGCGACGAGGACGGTCCAAATGCGGTTCACGGGTTGCCTCCGGGGAAGATCAGACTGATGTCGGTACGTGCGGAGAGGTTGGAGCTGGTGCCCCACGCTCCCAGGGACTTCTGTCCCTGGCCGACTGTGCCCAGGCCGGTGCCGTCGCTGGCGGTGACGATCGCTTCGACCCGCGATCGACCGACTACACGCCCATTTGCCAGCACCTCGCCCTCAGAGACCAGGAGGACGCTGTCGGCGACCGGGAGAACGTCCGCCGTGGAGCGGACGCGATATCGGGCCTGGAGCGGCTTTCCGTCCTCCCCCATCGTCTCGCTCGGCGTGTTGCGTAGGTAGACGTAGTTGGACTCGCTGCCAACGTAATACCTGTCCGCCTGCACCTGCGTCGGCGCGTTCCCAAAGAAGTGGCTGAGGCCCGCCTCCGCCGCCGCGAGCGCCTGGCGCTGGATCGTGCGTGAGGTCGCGACCGACACCTGCCCGGTGCTCAAGGTGAGGCTCATCGTCCCGACGATCGCCAGGACCACGAGCACCAGGAGGACGGTGAGGAGGCTGAAGCCGCGGGGACTTCTGCGCATGGTTAGATCTCCGTGAAGTGGGCCAGGGCCTTGAGCTCGACCGTGGTCTCGAAGGCGAAGACCCGGGCCGTGCCGTTAGACGGATCACCGTCGAGGTCGAGCCCGTCGTGGACGTCCCGTCGCTCGGGACCGACGACCTTGAACGAAATGCGGACGGTCCGGATGCGATTGCGATCCAGCACCATTCGGAGGTCCGAGTTGGCGTTGCTAGCTTGCATGCCGGCGCTGCCGGTGGCCAGGAGCTGGGGGGCGCTGGTGTTTCCCGGCTCGAGGCCCACGATCTGCGCGGGACGGTTCGGCGCGTAGGGTGGGGCGGGCTCGAAGGCGCCGGGATCACCCGGGGCGAAGAAACGCAGCGGCGGCGTGAGGAAGGCGTTGTTCAGGGTCGTGGTGCGCGCGGAGAGGCTCCCTGTGAACTGACCGGACCGCGTGAGCACCTGGTACATGAAGAGCGAGTGGTCGTAACGATGATCGATTTCGCTCGGATCCACCGGGTTCGGTCGCATCTGGTCGTCGAGGAGCACGTTGTCGAGGACGACCACGGTCTCGCTCGGGCTGGGGTTGGTCCCACGAAAAAACGCGAAGGGGTTGAGTACCCGCTCGATCCGGCCGAGGTAGCCTCTGCGCCCGTCGCCGAGCGTCGCCGGCGTCGTCGATCTCGGCACGAAGCGGTAGGCCACCACGTTCTCCGGCTCCTGGTCGAACGGGCGGGCGGTGGACGGAGGGGTGTCCCCGGTCCGTCCGCGGCTCGGCAGGTCGTCGCTTCCCACCCAGGTGTTCCGCCCGATCACGACCTGCCACGGGTGGGCGTCCACGATCGCCGGACAGTTGAACTCGGAGGCGGGGTGGAGCTGCGCGATGCAGTCGCCGGGCAACATCGCGTACGAATCCCCGGCACCGCGGATGTCCCGAGCCATGAGCTCCATCGCGAGGCGCGCGGAGGACGTCAGGTCGTTGATTTCGGCCTGTCGTGCGGCCGTCCGCTGGAGGGTCGTCAGGGTCAGAAACCCGCCTGCGATCACCAGGAGAGACATGGTGCCGGCGACGGTCAGCTCGATCAGGGTGAAGCCGCGCGATCGTCCCATGTCAGGTCTCGGTCAGGAGGAGGTCGCTCATCGACCAGGAGGCGAAGCCGCCGTCCGGCCGGCGCCAGATCACGCGGACCCGGGCGTCGGTGGTGCCATCCGGCAGGTTCGCGCGGGCGAAGTCGCCAGAGTTGATTAGGAGGAGGCGGTAGCAGACCTGGAAGGTCTCGTCCTCCCGGCGGAAGGAGAAGGGGCCGTAGCCGTAGACGATGCCGTCGTCCAGGCCCTCGGGCTGGCAGCCCGCGCCGGCGGTCGTGCCAATTCGGTGGGGGAGCACGTCGAACTTCCATGCCTCCAACGTGGTGAGGTCCTCCGTGCTCTTTCGGGCGCCGTCGTAGCGCACCTCGGCCCGCAAGCGCTCGACGATGTCCTGGGCCAGCTGCTGCGCGGCGGTGAGCTTGCGAGCGGTGGCCGCACGCCGAATGGAGAGGGTGATCAGGGAGGCAGTGGATAGCATCCCGATCGCGAGGATCGCCATGGCGACGAGGACCTCGATCAAAGTGAACCCGCGGGATCGAGCGTGCATTACGGACACTCCCAGCCGCTACCGTCGCCTTTGGCGCGGTAGACCTTCGTCCTGCCCGTGAGGTTCGCGATCCGCACGGCGTAGGTCCGCGAAGGAGAGGGATCGTCCCTGCCCGACACCACCAGCGAGTCGCCGGCGGGGTCGAAATCGGAGGTCCGGACCTCCCCCGACGGATAGAAGGAGATGATTCGTTGCCCGGTACAGAGGGAGCAATTTGGAACAGGAGCCGGATCCGTCGGGCACTTGGGAGGAGCGATCACCGTTCCGCCCGAGAGCTGGACCCCTCGGTACTCGGTCGCGAAGCAGACCGAATCGTATGTGGTCACGTCCCCTGTTTCGGGGTCGGTGCTCTGGACGTCGTACCGGGGCAGGCAGCCCGAGCCGCTGTTCGTGAAGATCACGTCCACCGCTCGGTTGATCCGCGCGGCTATAGCCCCCGCCTGTCCGAATCGGGCCTGGAGCTCCTGCGCGGCGGCCCGGATACGGCCACCCACGATGAAGCTCTGCATCTGCCAGACCGTAAGGCCGACCAGGATTCCGACGAGCACGAAGCCAAGCATCAGCTCGATAAGGGTGAAGCCGCGATTCGGTCTCGCAGCGCCTTTCGAAGAAAAAGAGTTCATCGTCCGGCCTCTCCAGCCGCTGGCGGGAATCCAACATCCGGGCCGCCCTCCGGCCCGGGCGCGTCGCAGGTCTCCCGAGGCACCTCGCCGGCCAGCCGGAGGGTGCGGAGCGGGTGGCCGCCCACCAGCAGCCGGCCGCGGTCGTCCAGCGGGGCCCGGACACCCGAACGCTGCGCCACCAGGGCCACGAGCTGTACGAAGCGTACGTCGCCCTGGATCGACTCGAAGCCGCCCCCGGTTAGCAGCTCGGGATCCGTCAGCCCCAGCTCGACCGCCCGCCGAAGCGACGCCATCGCGGCTTCCGCTTCTCCGAGGTGCTCCTGGGCGTGGGCCAGGGCGACGTGCCCCTCGGCGTCATTCGGAGCGACTGCGAGAAAGCGTTCGAAAAGCCCCTTCGCCTCCGCGCCCTGCGAAAGCGCAAGGTGTGCCAGCCCGCCGTTGTAGAGCGCCTTTCGATTCCCCGGGTCCAGGCGCAGCGCCTCATCGAAGCGCCCCAGCGCCGCCGGGATCTGGCCCCCCCGAGCCAATGCCAGGCCCTCCGCTGCCAGCCGCTCCGCTGGCATGTCGCCTGCGGTGTCCGCGCCCGGACACGCCGAGAGCGCGGCCAGCAGGAGGGCAGCAGCCATTTGCCGGAATCGATAGGGAAGGGAGAATGCGCAGCGGAACATTGGGGCGGGTACTGGCAAGAACCGCGCCGCTCAGATGGGCCCAGCGATTCCGGTGGCTTGCAGACTCAGATTGCCTGCCCCTCGGCGCGGCCCTGCAAAGGCTGCGTAGCTTCTGCGCAGCACTTGCGGTCAGGGGAGGTCGCGGCGCTCGAAGACCATCGAGGTGAGGACGAGCAGGGCGGCCAGGTAACAGGTGCCGTATGCCGTGGCAGCCAGCGTATGGCTGGTGAGGATTTCCTGCTCGTGCACGAGCTTCGAGAGGGCCTCCAGCGTCACGAAGTCGGGGAGCGTGTAGTAGAGGCCGTCGCCCAGAGCGCGGGTGAGGGCCGACTCGCTCTTGCCCAGGAAGAAGCGCAGCTCGCCGGTGAGGTGGCCGGCCAGCGTGAGGCCGGTGGACGCGATGAACGCCACCGTGGACGAGGTGAAGGCCGAGAAGAAGACTGCAATTGCCGCGATGAGGGCGAGCTTGAGGAGGAGGAGGGCGAGGGTGGCCAGGTAGGCGGCGCCCGTGTACTGAAACGCGCCGTCGTGGCTGTAGGAGGCGATCATCGCCGTGGCGGCGACGGCCATCAGGGCCACGTTGAGGTAGACGGTGCCCACTACGCCCACGTATTTGCCGACGACGTACTGGGCGCGGGAGATTGGCCGAGCGAGGACGGGATAGGCGAGGCGGCGCTCCACCTCGCCCGCCACTGCGCGGACGCCGAGGAGGATCGCCATCGCGGCCCCGCCGATCGAGATCGCCGAGATCGAGAGGTCGGTGACGATGCGCACCGGCCAGCCGAGGGTGACATTGGAGAGCACCGCCGAGAGGAGGATGAGCCCGATCCCGAAGGCGAGGACCCCGTAGAGGATCCGGTCTCGCAGGGACTCGTGGACGGTGACGCGGGCGATGGCGAGGAGGGCGCGGAGCTGGGTCATGGGGCGGCGAGGGCCTCGGGGACTGCCGCGGGACGATACACCATCAGCCGGCGGGGCAAGAGCGGGGAGGACACCGCGCCCGTCGCGGCGTCCAGGCGGATCGCTGCGGCGAGGGGCGAGGCGGCGATCCGGCGGGCCTCTGGATCCTCGAGGTCGGCGAGGGAGGCCGGCGGCGCGCCGTAGCGGGTGCGGTGATCGGCTACGGCCGACTCGAGGACGCAGAGGGCGCGCTCGGCCAGCATCTGCTCGCGGCGGCGCTCCAGCTCGTCGCGCAGGTGTGGATCGGCGGCGGAGTGGATCGCGAGCTCCAGCGCAGCGATGCCGTCGTCCAGGGTGTCGGCGCTGGCGAAGAGCCGAGCGGCGAGCTCGGGGAGGTAGCGGGGGCTGCCGGGGATCTTCGAGGCCTTCAGCACCAGCTCGGCCCCGCGATCGAGGTTCCCGAGCGCGCTCCAGTGGTTGAAGCCCGCGAAGAACGGGAGCTGCCAGCGCGATGGTACGTGAACGATGCCGCGCTCAAGGATCTCGTTGGAGGCTTCGAAGCGCCCGGCGCTGGAGAGCACCACACCGGCCGCCTCATAGGCGTAGCCGAATAGGGGATCGATCGTGGTGACGAGCTCGGCGAGGGGCTCGAGGTGCGGCCAGTGGTGGGTTTCTTCGCCCGGAGTGCCCACGTACTGAACCAGCTTGAGCCAGTAGAGGTCGGCAGCTGAGGTCGCGTGGCCCACCGAAGCAATGCGTGCCGTCTCGCCGTTTGCCAGGGGTGCGGCCCTGGCAATCGTCACGACGGACGAGATCGAGTGGCCGTGAGCGACGTGGGCGCCTGCCGCGAAGGTAAGGAGAGCGAGGACCCAACGGGACCGCGCGACGAGGATGCAGCGCATCGGACAGGTGGGACCTCGACATCAAAAGGGACACCGTGAAGTTTCACGGCGTCCCTTCGAGTTGCATTGACGGTGGGTCTTAGTAGACGCCGTCCGCCACGGCCTTTCCAACCTGACCGACAGGGACATTCGCTGAATCAGTGCAATCGGCAGCATTCACGCCCGGTTCGGGGGCATCCGCCGTTCCGTCTGCCTGGAGGGGGGCCATCTGGACCATCCAGCACTGCGGGACCGTGTCGACGTCCAGGTCTGCAACCGCATCTGCCGTGAAGCGATTCACGGCAGCGGCGACCGCGTACGAGAAGTAGACCTTACCCTCCGGGCGCCACCCGAGATCCGACCATCCCGTGATATTGCCGGAAACGTCGAAGTTGTCCTTCTGACCGCTATCGTTCATCGTTGCAGGATTGGCGCCCGCCGCCACGTAGGTATCCTTGTAGCCGTAGTACGCGATCTCGGAGGTCTTGATCGCGGACAGGTTGACGGCCGCCTCGCCCGACTTGGCGCGGAGCTGGTAGCGGAGGAAGTTCGGGATCGCGATGGCGGCCAGGATGCCAATGATGGCCACCACGATCATGAGCTCGATGAGGGTGAAGCCGCGGGCGTTCTTCTTCAGCTGGTTCACGTTCGTCTCCATTCCTCGCCCATCTGTTGGATGGCCGCCGTAAGGCTGCGGACCTGGGCGAGACGGCCTGCGCTCTGTGCAGGAGGGGTGCCAGCATGCGGGCAGGCGGCCAAGCGGTCAACTTTCCTGCATTTCGCGCCCGTCTTGCTGCGCTGGGCTGCCTGGAAGCGTCGATCGCTCGCTGGCTTGTGCCGTAAAACGTCAGCCACCGTGCACCTTAGGCTCGCCGGTCGGAAAGGCCCTTGCGCCTTCCGGCTGCCCTTCGCCCCAGAAAATGGGCGATAGCGGACATCTTGGTATAGCCTCCCGCTCCGGAGAAGGAGGCGAGATGCCGGACGAAATCCTCGTGACCCGCGGCCTGACCAAGGTTTTCCACCTCGGCCTGCGCCGCCGGAGGGTAGTGGCGGTGCAGGGACTCGACCTCTCGGTCGAACGGGGCGAGATCTATGGCTTCCTTGGGCCAAACGGAGCGGGGAAGAGCACCACGATCAAGATGCTGATGGGCCTCATCACCCCCACGTCGGGAGAGGCCTCGATTTTCGGTCAGCCGATCGGCGCGACCCGCGCCCGCGCGCACCTGGGATTTCTTCCGGAGAACCCCTATTTCCACGACTTCCTGACGCCCGAGCAGCTACTGGCCTTCGCGGGCCGTCTCGGTGGGCTCTCGTCCTCGACGCTGGCCGAGCGGATCCCCCGGCTCCTCGACCTGGTGGGACTTGGCAAGGCTCGGAAGATGCCGCTGCGCCGCTTCTCGAAGGGCATGGTCCAGAGGGCGGGCATCGCCCAGGCGCTCGTCGGCGATCCTGCCCTCGTCGTCCTGGACGAGCCCATGAGCGGTCTCGATCCAATTGGCCGCAAGGACGTCCGCGAGGTGATCTTCCGCCTCAAGGAGGAGGGGAAGACGGTCTTCTTCTCGTCGCACATCCTCCCCGACGTGGAGGCGATATGCGACAGGGTGGGTCTGATGCTCCACGGCAGACTTCGCGAGCAGGGTCGCCTCGACGAGCTCCTCACCGCCCGTGCCCGTGCCGTGGACGTGATCGCCGAGGCGATCCCGGCGTCTCTTGCCGCCAGCTTTCGCGAGCGGGCGATGCGCTCTCTTCCGAAGGGCAACGGCTGGGCGCTCACTTTCTCCGAAGAAGCGGAGGCCGATGAGGCGGTCCGCGCCCTCGTTCTCGGCGGTGCCCGAATCGTTTCGGTGGCCCGCCACCGCGAAACGCTCGAGGACCTCTTCATGCGCAAGGCCGACGAGGCCGGTGCCGCCCACGCGAGGGGCGAGGAATCGGCCTCGGCGTAGCTTGAATCGCGATCGAGCCGGCTACCGGCGGCTGCAAGATCCAGTTGTAGTCGGAGGTCCCTGTCGGTGTAGGGGATCGTAACTGCGCCTGTCGTGCGTTTCGCTCGAGCGTCCGCATGGACACGGCTGAGCTTGGTTCGATATCCTACACGATGGGCGGGATACCGGTGACGGCGACCCCGGCGGCGTTGGGCGAGACGCCGCGCGGGCCCATGTAGGACAGACGGTTGTGCGCGGCACTCCCCGCTGCGCTGGCGGAGTCGTGCGTGGATCGAGAAGGTCTTCAGGATCTTGGCGGTGGCGTCGCCCTCGGCGCCGTCGAGCTCATGCCCGTCGTCGAAGCTGAACTCGGGCAAGAGGCGGGTGTTGCCGAGTCCGCGCGAACGGACCATCACCGCGCCTGGGCCGCCCTCGTCCACGTCTTCGCCTTCGTGCTCTTCGTCGGCCTCCTCCGGGCCGAGACGGCGGCGACGTGGGGAATCGGGACCTGGATCGGCCAGGTGCTGGGCGCGATGGGCGCCGTCCTCCTCCTTGAAGCGGCGCTCCTCGCCGTTGAGCGGGTGCTGCCGTCTCGCGGGCTGCGCATCGTGGTCCGGGTGGTGGTCTGTTCGGCGCTGCTGATCGATCACCAGTTCCGCCTCGAGACGGGCAGCGCGATCAATTTCGAATACCTCGCGGCTGCCTGGCAGCAGATGGGCAGCCTGGGAGGCCTGGTCGCCTCGGGAGCGGACCCGCGGCTTCCGTGGCGGCTGGCGCAGGCCTTGGGCTGCCTGGCATTCGCGGCCGTTGTCGCCCCCAGGCCGGCGTTCCGGCTTCCGGTTCAGGGCACGCGGCTCGCGCTGGAGACAGCGATCGCCGTCACCGGACTGGTCCTCTACGTCTCGGGAGGAGTGGCCTCGGGCGGACCGACCTGGAATGCGGCCTCGATCCTGGGCCTGGCGCCCGAGCCCGTTGCCGTGACGGGGGAGCCCGAGAAGTTGTACGAAGCGCCCAGGATTTCGGGCAGGGCGGCGCGACGGCCGAACATCGTGATCATCGCGCTGGAGTCGACCCGGGCGAGCGTGGTGGGCGCCTACGGGAAGGGTGGACCGTCGGTGACGCCCGAGCTCGACGCGATCGCGAGCCGCGGCCTCCTCTTCGAGAACGCGTACACGTCGGTGACGCATACCTCGAAGGCCATGCTGGGCTTGCTCTGCGGCACCTATCCAGCCTTCGAGACGAGGGTCAGGGAATCGTACACCCGCGGGAACGGGATGGCCTGCCTTCCCCACCTCCTCCGGAAGCTCGGCTATCGCTCCCGCTTCATGATGAGCGCGGACGGCGACTTCGAGAACTTCCCGGGCCTCGTCAGGAACATGGGCTTCGGCTCATGGATGATGCGAGACGACCTGGGCGGACGAGGCTTCGAGAAGGTCGGGTACTTCGGACTGGACGAGCGTTCGCTCCTGGAGCCGGCGCTCGATTGGGTCCGGAGCGGGGAGGAGCCCTTCTTCCTCACGATCCTCACGAGCGTGGGGCACCATCCCTACGAGAGGCCCGGCGCGAAGCGAAAGAAGGGACGCGAGCACGATTTCGAGAGCTACCGGGAGTCGGTGGCGCACGTGGACGAGGTGGTGGGCGAGCTGGTGCGCCGGCTGGAGGCCGAAGCGCCAGGCGAGACGCTCTTCGTGTTCACGGCGGACCACGGCGAGGCCTTCGGCGAGCACGGCTCTCGCATCCACGATCTGGTGCCGTACGAGGAGGGGACGCACGTGCCCTTGATCCTCTACGGCACGGAGTGGCTGGGCGAGCCGCGGCGCGTCGGCGGGCTTCGGCAGCACTTCGACGTGATCCCGACGATCCTCGAGGCGCTCGGAGTCCGCTGGGGCGGGAAGCTGCCCGGCATGAGCCTGCTTGACGAGAAGGGGCACGAATTCGTGATCACTTCGTGTTTCCAGCCGCGGAACTGCCTCGCGATGCGCATGGGCGACCTGAAGTTCGTGTACCGCTACGGCTTCTCGCCGATGCAGGCGTACGACCTGGCCCGGGATCCGCTGGAGAAGAAGAACGTGGTGGCCTCGCTGCCCCGTTCGCTCGTCCGAGCGGCGGAGGAGCGCCTGGCTTCGCTGGACGCGGCCGTGGTGCGCTCCAAAGAGGACGCGAGGGAACAGGCGAAGAGCCCCGCGCCGAAGAGCGACAGCCCGGTTCCGGGCTCGCGGTTTCGGTTCGAGCGGTTCGAGCGTTTCGAGCGGGTTGATCGGAGCGACCGGGTCGATCGGGTCGAGCGGCGCGTTCCGCCCATTTTCAAGCCGGCGAAATAAGGAAATCGGCTCACGTCTCCGTCGGGACTCGACGCCGAGGCGCTAGGATGGCCCGCGCCGACGTGCGGAACGTGCGGCAGGGCCCGAGGGTTTGGGATCGGGCGGCGCAGGAGCAAAGGCGAGCGTGAGCGATCTTCCAACCTGGTACTTCGTCGGCCTCGCGGCGGTCTTCGGCGCGCTCGTGGGCTCGTTCCTGAATGTGGTGATCGCCCGGCTGCCCAAGGGGCTCTCGATCGTGCACCCGCGGTCGCGGTGCCCGCGCTGCGAGCGGCCCATCGCCTGGCACGAGAACATCCCCGTCGTCTCGTGGCTGCTGCTGCGGGGCCGTTGCCGCGGCTGCAAGCTGCCGATCTCGATCCGCTATCCGCTGGTGGAGCTGGCGACCTCGCTCCTGGCGGTGGCCTGCGTGCGCAACTTCGGGCCCACGCCCTGGGCGGTGGCGGCCTTCGTCTTCCTCGCGGCGCTGGTCGCGCTCACCTACATCGACCTCGACCACTGGCTGCTGCCCCGGAGCATGACGGTCCCGTTCATCGCCGTGGGCCTCGGGGCGTCGCTTCTGCCGGACGGGCCGGGGATCGCGTCGTCGGCGTTGGGCGCAGCGGTGGGCTTCGCGTCGTTCGCCGCCCTGGGTTTCGCGGCGGAGCGGATCCTGAAGAAGGAGGCGCTGGGCGGCGGGGACCTCTGGCTCTTCGCGATGATCGGCGCCTTCCTGGGCGTGAAGGCCCTGCTTCCGGTGGCCCTCTTCGCGTCGGCGCAGGGCGCCGCTATCGGAGTGGTCCTCCTCTCGAGGGCGAAGCGCAAGGCGGCCCGATCGGCCATCCCGGCGGACGCCGCCGAGGCCGTGACCGCGCTGCCGCCGCCGAAGCCCACTGGGGACGAGGAGCTGGACGCCTGGGTGCCGCCCGACGGCGCGGTGCCCTTCGGGCCGTTCCTGGCGCTGGGCGCAGCGGAGTACCTCTTCTTCGGCGAGAAACTGGTCGCCTGGTACCTGTCCGTGATCTCCTTCCAGGGATGAGACCCGGCTTCTCCCTCCGCGCCCAGCTCGCCCTCCAGGCCGCCGCGATCAGCGTGGTGGCGACGACGCTGGCGCTGCTGGGATTCCTGCCTCTCGGACAACTCGCTGGCGGCACGCTCTCGGGGCGAGGGGAGCTGGTCGCGGCCTTCGCGCTGGCAGGGGCGGCGATCGTCTTCGCGGTGGCGTACCTCCTGCTGGTGCGGTGGATCGCCCGCCCCGCGCAGCGGCTCCTGGAGGCCACGGAGCGGGTCGGCGCGGGCTGGGAGATCCCCCTGCTCACGGAGCAGGGGCCGACGCTGGGGCGCCTGGGCGCCGCCTTCGATCGCATGGGCGGCAGGCTCCACGAGGAGCGGGAGCGCGTGCTGGCCCAGCTCGCGGAGCTCGAGGCGAAGAACCGTGAGCTCAAGGAAGCGCGCGACGCGGCGATTCGGCAGGAGAAGCTCGCGTCGGTCGGGAGGCTCGCGGCGGGCGTCGCCCACGAGATCGGCAATCCGCTCTCGGCGATCCTCGGGTACCTGGCGCTCCTCGAACACGATGCGGGCGCCAATACCGAGCTGGTGGAGCGGATCGATCGCGAGGCCCGGCGGATCGATCGGATCGTGCGGGACCTCCTGGATTACGCGAGGCCCCGCGGCGCCGAGCTGCAGCTTGTGGACCTGCGGGAGGTGGTGGAGCGGGTGGTGCGGCTGGCCCGGCCGCAGGCTCGCTTCCGCGAGATCTCGATCGCGATCAACGCGCCCGCCGCGCCAGCAACCGCCCGGGCGGACGAGCACCACGTGGGCCAGGTGATCCTGAACCTCCTCCAGAACGCGGCCGACGCCATGGGTGGCAACGGCGCGATCCTCGTCGCGATCGACGGGACGTCGATTCGCGTCTCGGACCAGGGTCCCGGGATCCCGCCGGCGGATCTGCTCCGAGTCTTCGATCCCTTCTTCACGACGAAGGCCCCGGGGCAGGGCACCGGCCTCGGCCTCTCCCTCTGCCGGAGCTGGATCGAGGCGATGGGCGGCTCGTTGCACGCGCGCAACCGCGAGGAGGGCGGGGCGGAGCTGCGGATCGAGCTGCCGTCGTGACGCCCGCTTTTTGTTAGCATCCCGACCCAATGGGCTTCCGCGAGATCCTGATCGTCGACGACGAAGAGTCGATGCGCCACATGCTGCTCCTCTTCCTGCGGCAGCAGGGCTACGAGGCACGGGCCGCGTCTTCGGCAGCGGAGGCGCTCGCGGAGCTTGAGGCGCGCGATTACGACGCCGTGGTCACGGACGTGCGGATGCCGGGGGACGATGGGATCGCTCTGGTGCGCAAGGGCCTCGCCGTCTCGCCGGAGACGAGCTTCCTGGTGATGAGCGCCTATGGCACGGAGGCCCTCGCCCTCGAGGCGATGAAGGCCGGGGCCGTGGACTACGTGAGCAAGCCCTTCCGGCCCGACGAGCTCGTTTTGAAGTTGCGCATGGCTGCGGAGCGGGCCGGATTCCAGCGCGAGGTGCGCAGGCTGAAGGCGGAGCTCCGCGAGGAGCGGGGCCTGGACGCGCTGGTGGGCGAGAGCCCAGCGATGCAGGAGCTCGCGCGGCAGCTCCGCAAGATCGCGCCGGTGAAGACCACGGTGCTGGTGACCGGCGAGAGCGGCACGGGCAAGGAGCTGGTGGCCCGAGCGATCCACGAGCTCTCGCCGCGGAGGGAGAAGCCCTTCGTCGCGGTCAACTGCGGCGCGATCCCCGAGACGCTGATGGAGAGCGAGCTCTTCGGCTTCGTGAAGGGCGCGTTCACAGGCGCGGTGAAGAGCAGCAAGGGCCTCTTCGCCGAGGCGGACGGCGGCACGATCTTCCTGGACGAGGTGGCGGAGCTCCCGCCGCCGATGCAGGTGAAGCTCCTTCGCGTGCTTCAGGAGGAGGAGGTGCGGCCGGTCGGCGAGGCCCGCTCCTTCCCGGTGGACGTGCGCGTGGTAGCGGCGACCCGCAAGGATCTCCGGAAGGCGTCCGCCGACGGCTCGTTCCGCGAGGATCTCTTCTACCGCCTGCACGTTGTCGGCCTCGAGCTCCCGCCTCTGCGCGAGCGACCCACCGACATCCCGGCGCTCGTGGAGCACTTCGTCGCCAAGTACAACGCCAGGTTGCGACGGCAGCCCCCGATCCGCGACGTCACGTCGGAGGCGATGGACGCCCTCCGCCGTCACCCCTGGCCCGGTAACGTGCGCGAGCTCGAGAACGCGATCGAGCGGGCGCTGGTGCTCTCAGAGGGCGATTGCCTCGGCCCGGACGCGTTCGTCTTCGCGCCGCAGGCGACGGACCGCGCCGGTGGCTCGCTCGTCCGGGACGACGAGACCTCGATCAAGCGGGCCACGCGGCGGATCGAAGAGGAGCTGATCCGCCGCGCCCTCGAGCAGACCGGCGGCAACCGCACCCGTGCCGCCGAGGTGCTGGAGATCAGCCACCGCGCGCTCCTCTACAAGCTCAAGGAGTTCGGGATCCGGTAGCTGCTCACTGACGGTGCAGCGTGACGGTACGGGTGGTCACGTCGAGCGCTCCGAGCATCGGCTGGAAGCTCTTCGAGTCGATCATGCAGTCGTAGTCCGCAAGAGCGACCTCTTCGCTGGCCACCGCCGATCCGTCCCCGACGTTTCCGTCCTTCGCGTGGAGCTTCATCGCGAAGAGATCACCCTCTCTCCCGCCCTCGGGGCCGGCGACTGCGGAGAGGAAGACGCCTCCGTCGTCGGTGAGCCGGAGCGCGGGCCAGGTGAGCGTCCTCGAGTCGAGCGAGAAGCCTCGAGACCACATGGTCCGGCCCGCGCCGTCGAGGCCCGCGACCACGAGGGAGGGCGGGGCGGTCTCGGCGGTCTTCCGGGTGGAGGCGGCGAAGACCATCCCGGTGACGGGCAGCTCGGCGACCGAGCTCACGCTGAACCAGTCGCGGGTACCGATACCGAGGTTGGGGAAGCGCACGAAGCCGACCCCGCCGTCCTTGCGCAGGCGGGCCACGAGGCCGGGCCCGTTGGCCTCCCCGACCAAGGTGACGCCGCCATTCTCCGATGGGGCCGCCGCGGTGACGGCCATCGCCACCCGGGACGCGCAGGTGAAGGTGGTGGAGACCCCGGGTTCGCCGTCCGCGTCGAAGCGGCTCGCGAAGGCCCACTCCGGCTCGCCGCCCGAATGGACGAGGGTGCCCGCGACGACGAGCTCGCCGTCCGCGACGGTGCCGGCAGTGGGGACGGTGGCGATCGCCCCCTCCTCGGCGAGGGTCCGCGCGCGGACGATCTCGCCGCGTTCGCTTACCTGGATCATCCAGCCATCGCCGCTGCCCTTGCAGCGTCCGAGCACGACGAAGCCCGTGCTCGCGTCGCGCATCAGGTGGGTCGCCTCCGCGTTGCACGACGCAGGAAGCTCGTAGCCGCGGGCCCAAGAGAGCTTCCCCGACTGCTCCACATGGGCCAGCACGAAGGAGTCGGGCATCGCCTCGGGCCGGAGGAGCGCGAGGACCCCCGCGTCGTAGGCCGGCACGGAGCGGAGCGGCCGCAGCGTGAGACCGGACTCGTTCGCGAGCCGCGAGGTCCAGACGATGGAGCCGTTGCCGTCGATCTTGTGGAGCGCGTTGGCGAAGCTCCCGCTCGCGATCCAGCGCCCGTCGATGGCGGGGACGAGATCGGGCGCGCCGGAGAGGAAGTCGCCCGCCGGAGGCGCGAAGGTCGCGTCGACGTCGCCGCCGAGGTTCTTCGACCACGGCGGGAACGGCGGGCTCCGGAACGCGCTCGGCGTTGGTCCGCTCCCTGGCGGGTTCGGCGGATCCGGGGGAAGGATGCAGGCGCCGCTGTCGACCTCCTCGTCGATGGGGCGGAAGGGCGCGATGTGCCAGTCGAGGAGCTTGACGTAGCCGACGAAGGGGAGGCGGGGCGTGGTGATTCGCGCGCCGAGCTCGGACTCGAGGGCGAAGTGCAGCTTCCAGCACGGGTTCTCGAGGGGCGCCGCGTCGATCCGGGCCACGCCGCTCATGCGAGCGTAGGGGCCGGCCATGCCATAGAGCGAGATGCCCAGGCGCGCGCCCACCTTGGCCTCTGCGCTGGCGTGGAGGTCGACCACGGGCGGCCTGGGGTCGAAGTGCCAGTCCTTGAGCTTCGGCGGTGCGTACACCGGGACGCCGCCGGTCTTGGTGGAGACCGTCACCGAGGTCTCGAGCTCGGCGTTGGCGGCGACGCCCACCTCGAACCGGGCCGATGCGCCGCCCTCGACGCTCGCGACGATGTCCACGGTCGGCATGAAGACGAGTGGAAAGAGCAGGATCGGTGTGAGCTCGATCTTCCCGACGTCGAGCTCCTTCTTGAAGTCCAGGGTGGCAGCGCCCCAGACGTTCACGTCCATGAAGACGTAGGGGTCGACGGTGAAAGTCGAGCGGAGCTCGGGGAGGAAGTCCTCCGGGTTGCAGTCGTCGCCGACGACCGCGGCGGCCATGCAGGCCGAGACCTTGGCCGGAATGAGCCAGACTTCTCCCCATTCGATGTCGAGCGAGATCTCGTAGGTGTAGCCGCCGCCCAGGAGCGCGTCGATCTCCACCTTGTTGTTCTTCGTCTCGGGATCGTCGTCGCCGTCGAAGACGATGATCTCGAAGCGCCGCTTCTGCTCTCCCTTGCCCTTGTCGACCGTGAGGCCCTGGGTCTCGCTGCGGACGACGTTCCTCATGCCTGCGGCGGGCGTGAACCTCCCTTCGCCGATGGTCGCGTCGCGCTGCATCTTCACGTGGAGCTTGCGGAAGGCGGCCTGGAGCGGCGCCGCTCCCGTGCGAAGCGTGAGCACGCCCCCGTCGCGTTCGACGCTGCCGACGACGCGCAGGAGGCCGGCCGGCAGCTTCTCCGATGCTTGGGCGAGGAGGACCTGCCCGGGCTCCAGGTCCTCGAAGCCCGGCGGCTCCTCGGCGAAGACGATTACGCCCTCCTCGTCGGAGGAGGTGAGCGCCTCCAGCTGGGCGGGCGTGACCTCGCGGGTGGAGGGAAAGAGCTCGTACTCGATCACGTCGGCGGGTGGGCCCGACTCCTTGGCGCTGCCGCAGGCGGCCAGCGTCAGGCAGGAGAGCACGGGCAACATCCAGCGAAGCCGTCTGCGCATGTCGGGACCCCTCTCCCTCTTCCGCGAGGAACGTATCGGCAGGGGAGTGGCAGGGTTCTAGCACGGAACCCGGCGCTCCGAACCCCGGCGCCGCTGTCGGCCTCCCATGACCGTGGGGTAGGTGAATGCAAGGAAAAACGATCGACGAGGGACAGAAGCGGATAATTTGCGGTCCCCCATGTGGGTGTTAGGATGCGACCCCGAATCCGAACCGGAAGGTCTCATGGCGAAGGGCAAGCTGGCGCTGGGCCTCGACATCGGCTCGAGCTCCGTCAAGATGATCCTGCTCAAGGAGTCGAAGCGCGGCTACGCGCTGCGGGCCTTCGGCGTCGCGCCGCTCCCGCCCGAGACGATCGTCGACGGCGCGCTGATGAACGCCTCGGCGGTGGTGCAGGCGATCCAGGACCTCCTCGGAGCCCAGAAGATCAAGCAGCGCGAGGTCTCCCTCGGCGTCTCCGGCCACTCGGTGATCATCAAGAAGATCACGATGCCGCAGATGACGAAGGAGGAGCTGGACGAGTCGATCCAGTGGGAGGCGGAGCAGTACATCCCCTTCGACATCAAGGACGTGAACATCGACACCCAGATCCTCCAGAGCGGCGACTCCACCAACGGCGGCCAGATGGAGGTGATCCTCGTCGCCGCCAAGAAGGACATGGTCAACGACTACTCCGCGGTGGTGGCCGAAGCGGGCCTCACGCCGGTGGTGGTGGACGTCGACGCCTTCGCGGTGCAGAACGCCTACGAGGCGGCCTACGGCGTGAGCTACGAGGACACGGTCGTCCTGATCAACGCGGGCGCCTCGGTGGTGAACGTCAACATCGTCGCCCGGGGCGTCACGGCGTTCACCCGCGACATCACGCTGGGCGGCAGCCTCTTCACCGAGGAGATCCAGAAGCAGCTCAACGTCTCCTACGAGGAGGCGGAGGCGCTGAAGATCGGCGGCCGGATCGGTGACGACGCGGAGGCGGTGGTCCCCCAGGAGGTCGAGCGGGTCCTCACCTCGGTGGCGGAGCAGGTGGCCGGCGAGATCCAGCGTTCGCTGGACTTCTACTCAGCGACCGCTGCCGACGGGCAGATCAGCCGGGTCTATCTCTCCGGCGGCACGGCGCGGATCCCGGCGCTGACCAAGACGCTCGAGTACCGGATGGGCGTCCCGGTCCGGATCCTGAATCCCTTCCAGAACCTCGAGATCGACGAGCGGCAGTTCGATCCGGCCTACCTCAACGAAGTGGCGCCGATGGCGGCGGTCGCGCTCGGCCTCGGGCTGCGGCGCGCCGGCGACTGAAAGTCGAAAGCGAGAGGCTCGGACATGATCCGGATCAATCTCCTGCCGACGCGGCAGGCCAAGAAGAAGGACCTCGGCAACAAGCAGCTAGTGCTGCTCGGGTTGCTCGTGGTCGGCGCGCTGATGGGCAACTGGTTCTGGTACTCGGGCGTGGAGAGCACGCTCGCGCAGAAGAACGCCCAGGTCGCCAAGCTCAAGCAGGACATCGCCCAGCTCGACAAGATCATCGGCGAGGTGAACACGATCAAGGAGCAGAAAAAGGCCCTCGAGGAGAAGCTCGCGGTGCTGGACAAGCTCCGCAAGGGCCGCACGGGCCCGGTGAAGATGCTGGACGCCCTCTCGACGCTGATGCCGGAGAAGGTCTGGATCTCGGCGATCGAGGAGAAGGGCGGGGCGATGGTGATTCGGGGCGGCGCGGTGACGAACGAGGATCTCGCGGACCTGATGCGGGAGCTGAAGAAGAACCCGTTCTTCTCGGAGCCCTCGCTGAAGAAGTCCCAGCAGGTCGGTGATCGTCAGCTCGGCACGTACGTCCAGTTCGAGCTGAGCTGCTCGATCAATTACGCGGCGTGATGGCCGACTGCGCTTGGTGAGAAGGGGTCTGGGGATGGAGCAGCTCGCAGCAAAGGTCGTACGGGCGCCGTGGCCGACCAAGATCGGGGTGGTGATCGCCGTCGTGGCGGCGGTGACCGCGCTCACGTACTTCTCCTTCGTCACTCCGGCGGAGGAGCAGATCACGCGGGTGGAGTCGCAGCGGCAGAAGCTCGAGGGCGAGTTCATCGACAAGCAGCAGATCGCGAACAACCTGAACGAGTTCCGCCGGCAGAAGGAGGTCCTGGAGGAGCAGCTCCAGGCCGCTCTCCTCGAGCTCCCGAACGACAAGGCGATCGACGAGCTCCTCCGCCAGCTCAACGATCTGGGCGTGAAGAGCGGCCTCGAGATCACGCTGGTCGAGCCCCAGGCAGAAGTGCCGCAGGACTTCTACGCTCGGCTCCCGGTGAGAATGAAGGTCGCCGGCAACTACAACGAGATCGCGGTCTTCGTGGATGCGGTGGGCAAGCTCAAGCGGATCGTCAACGTGAGCGACCTCAAGTTCGTGAACCCCAAGAAGAAGAACGAGAAGATCGTGCTGGAAGCGGATCTGCTCGCGACCACCTTCCGCTTCCGCGAGCCGGCGCCCAACGAGAAGAAGCCGGCGGCGAAGGGGAGGAAGAACTGATGCGCGCCTCGATTCTTCTGGCATCGCTGGCCCTCGTCGCCGCGGGTTGCGAGAGCGCCCCGGCTCCCCGGGCTCCATCGGCCCCCAAGGTTGCACCGGCGAAGCCGGAACCGGCTGCGGAGGCGAAGCCCGAGGGCGAGGTCGCCGTCGAGTACAGCTACTCGCCGATCGGAAAGCGGGATCCTTTCCGCTCCTTCCTCGAGGACCAGCGTCCGTCGGACACGAGCATCGTCGAGGCGAACTGCGGACCGCTCTGTACGTGGGAGCTCGACCAGCTCCGCGTCGTCGCAGTCGTCTCCGGGCAAGCGAGCCCGGTGGCGATGGTCGAGGATCCGCAGGGCAACGGACACCTGGTCCGCCGAGGTACGGCAGTCGGGAAGCGAAGCGGCAAGGTCACCGACATCCGGCGCGACAGGCTCGTCGTCACCGAGCTCCTCCGGACCCCGCAGGGGCAGGTGCTGCCGGCCAAGACCGAGATGCCGTTGAAGGCGAAGGGCCAGCAGAAGGAGATCGAGATCGTCGATCTCTCGGCGCAGGACTAGCAGGACTGAAAACGACGCTTTGCAGGACCTCTAGGTTCGGGGCGGGGCGAATCGATGGTTGGAACGGGAGCTTAGGGATGAGCCAGGTCTTCAACAGGGTCGTAGGTGCCATCGCGTTGGCGGCCGCCCTGGGGTTCTCCGCCGGTGCTGGCGCAGGCGAGGGTGAGCCTGTCGCCGGCACGAACGTGGTGACTGCGCGGGTGGACGAGGCGAAGGTGCGGAACCCTGCCCGCCGGATCGTCGACGCGAAGGTCGCGAGCGGCGCGGACGGAACGCGCGTGGAACTCGTCGCCGATGGTGCGGTGGGGACGTACGAGCTCCTGGAGCTCGAGAATCCGCCGCGGTTGGCGATCGATCTTCCGGGCGTGAGCCGTGGGCCGAAGGCGGCGAAGCACGTCGGCAGTCGTGAGCTCACAGGGATCCGCTACGGCGGCCACGACGGAAAGGTCCGGGTGGTCTTCGATGCCGCCTCGGCGTCGATGCCCGCCTATCGGATCGATCGCACGGGCTCCGGTCTGGCGATCGTGATGGGCGAGGCCCTGGTCGCCAAGAGCGGCAAGGCTGTTGGCGGCTCCATCGCTGCGGCTTCGGCGCCGACCAAGGCGTCCGGCGCCGGCGAAGCGCGAATGGACGCGACGGCGGCAGCGCCCGCGGCCCCGGCGAAGGCTCCCGTGGCGCTCGCGGAAGCTCCGGCGGCACCAGCCGTGCCGAGTGCCGCTCAGGCGAGGCTTGCCGCGCCCGCGGTTCGAGTGACCGACGTCGCGTTCAAGGGCGACGGCCCCTCGCAGCAGGTCCAGGTGGATCTATCTGGAGCCGGCGCCTATGACGTGAGCCGCCCCGATCCGAGCACGCTGGTGCTCACCATCCCCGGCGCGACGCTCCCCGCCCGCCTGGTGCGCTCCCTCGACACCTCGGCCTTCGAGGGGCCGGTCCGCACCGTGTCTTCGTTCGCGGACGAGTCGGAGGGCGCGGTGCGCGTGGTGGTCGCGCTGGCGCGGCCTGCCGCCGACGAGCTGAAGCGCAACGGGAACCGCCTGTCGTGGACCTTCCGTGGTGAGGACCTGGCCGAAGGCGAGATCCTCGACGAGGCCGTTGGCACGGTCCGGGTCGCTCCCGACGGTGGAGCGGCGCCCCGGGGCGGGAAGCAGCCGACCTACACCGGCCGCCGGGTGAGCTTCGAGTTCAAGGACATCGACATCCACAACCTCCTCCGCGTGATCGCCGAGGTCTCCAAGCGCAACATCGTCGTCGCCGACGATGTGAAGGGGACCATCACGATCCGCCTCCGCAACGTGCCCTGGGATCAGGCCCTCGACCTGATCATGAAGACGAAGGGCCTGGGCAAGGAGGTCACCGGGAACATCATCCGGATCGCGCCGCTCCAGCAGATCCAGCACGAGCAGGAGCTCGTGGCGAAGGCCCAGCTCGCCCGCGAGGACGCGCAGCCGCTCAAGGTCCGGATCATCCCGGTGAACTACGCCCTCGCCAAGGACATGGTGATCAAGACCAAGAGCCTGCTCACCAAGCGGGGCACCGTGACGGTGGACCAGCGGACGAACACCCTCATCGTCAAGGACATCCCCGATGCGCTGGCGCGGGTGGAGTCGCTGATCCGGAGCCTGGACACGCAGACGCCGCAGGTTCTGATCTCGGCCCGGATCGTCGAGGCTTCATCGAACTTCAAGCGTGACATCGGCATCCAGTGGGGCGGCCATCTCACGGCGAACGCCGCTGCGGGCAACTCGACGGGCCTGGCGTTCCCCAACAACGCGGCTGGCGCGGGCTCGATCCCGGGCGCGGTTGGCGCAGGCGGCGCGATCCCCGGTGCCCCGAACTGGGCGGTGAGCTTCCCCGCCGCAGTGGCCGACACTGCCGGCGGCGCGGTTGGCTTCAGCTTCGGCTCGGCGGGTGGCGCGGCGCTCCTGAACCTCCGCCTCACGGCGCTGGAGACCCAGGGCGTGCTCAAGACCGTCTCCGCTCCGAAGGTGACCACTCTAGACAACAAAGAGGCGGTCATCGGGCAGGGCGTATCGATCCCATTCTCGCAGGTGTCGGCCGCAGGCGTGAATACCGTCTTCGTCGAGGCGAAGCTCGAGCTGAAGGTCACGCCCCACGTGACCTCGGACGGCTCGATCCTGATGAAGATCCGGGCCTCGAACAACCAGCCCAGCGAAAACCTCACGGGCGCCAACGGCCAGCCCTCGATCACCAAGCGCGAGGCCGAGACCGAGGTGCTGGTGAAGGACGGCGATACTACCGTCATCGGCGGTATCTTCACCCGGCGCACGGCGGAGCAGGTTGCGCAGGTGCCGCTCTTCGGGGACATCCCCATCTTGGGCTGGCTCTTCAAGAGCCGAACCAATTCCGACGATCGTACGGAGCTGCTCATCTTCGTGAGCCCCACGATCGTGAACCGCGACGCCTCGGTGGTCGCCGGGGGCTAGTCCCCCGAGTTTGGAGAAGCGAATGAACCGGAAACTTCGCTGGAGCGTGTTGGCCGCCGTGATCGGCGCCGCCTCCCTGGCATCGTTCGCGGCGTGCACCAGCCACGTCGTGTCGCCGATGCTGCTCACGGGCTTCTTCCCCGTCCTCCCCACCAAGGATGGCTGCGTGGCCGGGAAGCTGGCGGTCACTAGCGGATTCTTTGACGTGGCGGTCGCGGTTCGGGAGCGTGCGCCCTTCAACATGTTCCTGGATCTCGTCAACGTCCTGGAATCGAACGAGGCGATCGAAGAGGGGCGCCTCAACTCGAACCGGATCCGCGGGACGCGGGTCTTGGTCACCTTCGATCGAACCACCCCCTTCGAGTTCCTTCCCGAGACCTTCGAGATCGGCACGGGCTTTTTGATCGATACGGGCGAGGCGGTGCGCATTCCGGTGGCCGTGATCGCTCCCGAGGTGGCCCAGGTGATCGCGGACCGACCGGAGCTCTTCGTCGACGGCATCCGGACGCTCCGGTTTGCGGTCCGTGTGAAGGGCACGCTCCTCGACGGCACCGAGATCGAGTCCAACGACCTGGATTTCTCGTTGGCGCTCAGCCACGACCGCTTCATTCCCTGCGAGGGACGGGCGATCGACCTCTCGTGCGCCTTCGCCACCGCGCAGCCGGACGGGTTCGTCTGCGTCGACGCCCCGGCTGATCCTGGCGCTGGCGGCTCCGCTGGTGCGGGAGGCTCCGCTGGCTCGGGTGGCTCCGCTGGCTCGGGTGGCTCCGCTGGTGCGGGTGGCTCCGCTGGCGCGGGCGCCTGATCGCGGACGGGTGTTCATGGCAGGGAGGGGGCCGGGCTTCCGTCCTCCTTCCATGTCGACTGATCGAAGGGCTGGCCCGGCTGCAGCTTGACGCGGCGCCGGGCGGTTCAGTACGTTGCGCGCCCCGCGTAAGTGGGCGGTAAAGGGGAGGCCATGGGCTTTCGGGAGCACCTCGAAGAGATCTGCCAGGTGGACGGCGCCGTCGCGGCGAGCGTCATGGGCTTCGACGGGATCGCGATCGACACCGTGACCGCACCGAACCAGGCCGTCGACGCCGAAACGCTGATGATCGAGTACTCCGGCATCCTGGGCCAGGTGCGCAAGGCCGCCGAGCTGCTCAAGGCCGGCGATCTCACCGAGCTCACGATCGGCACGGAGCGGATGACGACCCACCTGCGCCCGATCGACTCCGAGTTCTTCCTGGTGCTGGCGATGTCGCCGGCCGGGAACTACGGGAAGGGCCGCTACCTCTTGCGCGTGAAGGCGCCGAAGCTGAAGGACGAGCTCTAGGAGCTCGCATCACGGTCGCGCTCTCCAGCAGCGGCCCGGTTCGCCGCGAACGAGATCGCGGCAACGAACGAAGGACTGAAGCGAGATGGCAGACATCATCGATACGAGCGCGTTCCGGAACGGTCTCAAGTTCGAGATCGACGATCACCCCTACGAGATCGTCGAGTTCCAGCACGTGAAGCCGGGCAAGGGTGCCGCCTTCGTCCGCACGAAGTACCGGTCCATGATCACCGGGCAGGTCCTCGAGAAGAACTTCCGCTCCGGCGACAAGTTCCTCCGCCCCGACATCGAGGAGCGCACGATGCAGTTCCTCTACAAGGAGGGCACGGACTACCACTTCATGGATCAGAAGTCGTACGAGCAGACCTTCGTCCCGGAGGAGGGGCTGGGCGACGCGAAGAACTTCATGAAGGAGAACATCGACGTCCAGATCCTCTTCTATCGTGGCAAGGCCATCGGCGTGACGGTGCCGAACACGATGGAGCTGAAGATCACCAAGTGCGATCCGGGCGTGCGCGGCGACACGGTGTCCGGCGCCCTGAAGCCCGCCGAGCTGGAGACGGGCTACGTGGTGAACGTGCCCCTCTTCATCAACGAGGGCGACGTCATCAAGGTCGATACCCGCTCTGGCGAGTACCTGACGCGCGTCGTCGCCTGAGAGTTTCGAGCTCCGTCGAGCCCGGGCGACCAGGTGGCTGATGTCAAACGGATGCGTTTGGCACCAGTCACCTTTCACCGGGGAAGCGCGCGCAACGAGCCGGGCGCAAGCGCTGCCGAGGTTTTCGACGCATTGCGTCTTTTGGAAATCTACCTCGGACGTCGACAAATGGCTGGCTTCGGTCGGGCCGCTCCGTAGAATGCGCGGCCTACGGCCCCTCTTTCTCTACGAGGGTCAGGTTCACGACCTGCGACGGAAGGGGCCCTTCCCGAACCGGGAGGATCAATTGGACGTCGAAAAGATCAAGGCGATCATCGAGGCACTCGAGGGAACGGAAGTCACGAAGTTCGACTACCGAAACGGCGAGGAGCGACTCAAGATTCGCCGCGGCCACGAGCCCGTCTACACCTCCGTGGCTCCCATGGTCCACGCGCAGCCGACGCCTCCCCCGGCTGCGCCGATGGCCCTCGCCACCGTTCCGATGGGCGCGCAGGGCGCCGAGGCCGCGAAGGCCGCCGCCGCTGCCCCCGGTGTGGTGGTGACCTCGCCCTTCGTCGGCACGTTCTACCGTGCGCCTTCGCCCGACGCGCCGGACTTCGCCGAGGCAGGACAGATGGTGCGCAAGGGCCAGACCCTCTGCATCGTCGAAGCGATGAAGCTCATGAACGAGATCGAGGCCGAGGTCGCCGGAAAGGTGGCCGAGATCTTCGTGCAGAACGGCCAGCCGGTGGAGTTCGGCGAGCCGCTGTTCCGCATCGAGCCGGCCTGACAAGAGAGCGCCCCGTGTTCAAGAAGATCCTGATCGCGAACCGCGGCGAGATCGCCCTGCGGGTGATTCGCGCGTGCAAGGAAATGGGCATCGAGACGGTGGCGGTGCATTCGACCGCCGACGCCGAGGCGCTCCACGTCCGCTTCGCCGACGAGGCGATCTGCATCGGGCCGCCCTCCTCGAAGGAGAGCTACCTGAACGTTCCGTCCGTGCTCTCGGCCGCCGAGATCACGGGTGCGGACGCCATTCACCCAGGGTACGGCTTCCTCTCGGAGAACGCGGAGTTCGCCGAGGTGACGCAGTCGTGCGGCATCACCTGGATCGGTCCTCGGCCGGAGGTCATCCGGCTGATGGGCAACAAGGTCCGAGCCCGTGAGGCGGCCGCGGCGGCGGGGCTCCCGCTGCTCCCCGGCAGCAAGACGGCGCTGCGCGACGGCCAGGAAGCCGAAGCGATGGCCCGCAAGATCGGCTTCCCGGTGATCCTCAAGGCCGCTGCCGGTGGCGGCGGCCGCGGGATGAAGATCGTCCGGACGCCGGAAGCGGTGGCGCAGGCCTTCAACACCGCGAGCGCGGAGGCCGTGGCGGCCTTCGGCGACGGCTCGATGTACATCGAGCGGTACATCGAGAAGCCGCGCCACATCGAGATGCAGATCGTCGCGGACGAGCACGGCAACGTCGTGCACTTCGGCGAGCGCGAGTGCTCGGTGCAGCGTCGCCACCAGAAGCTGATCGAGGAGGCCACCTCGCCGGCGCTCACGCCCAAGCTTCGCGAGAAGATGGGCAAGGTCGCCCTCGGGGCGATGAAGAAGATCGGCTACAACAACGTCGGCACCATCGAGTTCCTGCTGGACGAGAACGGTGACTTCTTCTTCATGGAGATGAACACCCGCATCCAGGTGGAGCACCCGGTGACGGAGCAGGTGACCGGGATCGATCTGCTCAAGGAGCAGATCCGCCTGGCCGCCGGCGAGAAGCTGGGCCGCAAGCAGGAGGACATCCAGCTCAGCGGCCACGCGATCGAGTTCCGCATCAACGCGGAGGATCCGATCTCCTTCGCTCCGTCGCCCGGACGGATCACCGGCTTCCACGCGCCGGGCGGGTTCGGGGTCCGCTTCGACTCCCTCGCCTACGAGCAGTACAAGGTCCAGCCCTACTACGACTCCCTGATCGCGAAGCTGATCTGCTTCGGCAAGGATCGGCAGGAGGCGATCGCCCGGGGCCGCCGCGCGCTGGACGAGCTGGTGGTCGAAGGCATCAAGACGAACGCCGCCTTCCACAAGCAGGTGCTCGCCTGGCCGGACTTCCTCGAGGGCAACTACGACACGCGGATCGTGGAGAAGATCCAGACGGCCGCGACCCAGCGCGCCATCGAGCGGATGCCGTAGGGATTCCGTCGTCTCGGGCTCCCGAGGCGACGCCCGACGGGCTCGGCGGTAACGAGGGAATCTCGGGCGGTGGTGAAGTGGGGGTCGGGCGGTTTTCGGGGCGTTCGGCCCTCAACGCGTTTCTTGACCCTGCCAGAGCCATCGCCTAGGCTCGGTTCCTCGCCGTCCCCGAGGGGATGCCCAACTCGTTGAAACGGCAGGCGATTTTGGCCCCGGGACGCCCTGGCCCCGGCGCCGCCGGAGACGGGGTGCGCAAGAGGGAGCTGGCAGGACGGACCGAGCCCGCGCATGGACAAGAACAAGGTCATCCAGGCAGCGACGAAGCTCGTCCAGAAGGGGCAGCTCGACAAGGCCATCGCGGAGTACGAGAAGGTCCGGAAGGCGGACCCGAAGGACGTCCGCATCCTGCTGAAGATCGGGGAGCTGCAGCAGAAGAAGGGTGAGAACGTCGAGGCCGCGCGGACGCTGCTGGATGCGGCGAAGAGCTACGCCTCCGACGGCTTCTTCCTGAAGGCCGTCGCCGTCTACAAGCAGATCGTGAAGCTGGATCCGTCGCGGATCGACGTGAACCTGCAGCTCGCGGAGCTCTACCAGCAGCTCGGGCTGATGACCGACGCGATGACCCAGCTCCAGCAGGTGGCGAACCACCAGGAGCGGGGCGGGCAGCCGGAGGTGGCGCTCGAGACCCTTCGCCGGATGGTGGACCTCGATCCGGAGAACGTCGGCTCGCGGATCAAGCTGGGGGAGCTCTTCGCGCAGCAGGGGAAGACGGAGGACGGGCTGCGTGAGCTTCGGCTCGCGGCGGAGCACCTCAAGTCCCACAACCGGCTGGACGACTATCTTCGGGTGGCGGAGCGGGTGGCGACGCTCGCTCCCGAGGATCTCGCGCTCTCCCGCGAGCTCGCGGGATGTTCCTCGCGCGGCGGGATCCCAACCGGGCGCTCGCCCGCCTGCAGGTGAACTTCCGCGCGGACCCGAAGGATCCGACGACGCTAGGACTGCTGGCGCGTGCGTTCGTCGATCTCGGACAGAAGACGAAGGGCGTCTCCGCCTACAAGGAGCTCGCTCGGGTTCTTCAGGAGACCGGGCGGGTCGGCGAGGCGGGCGCCACCTGGTTGAAGATCCTCGAGCTCGCGCCGGCGGATCCGGACGCCCTCGCTGCGGTGGCACACGGCGGAGCGAGAGCGGCCCCCGGAGCCCCGGCTCCTGCGCAGGCGCCTTTCGGCGCGCCGAGCGCGGCGCTGTCGTCTGGGCCGTTCCGCACGCCGGGCGCGCCCTCGCCGCCCTCCCTTTCTCGGGGGCCGAGCGCGGCGGTGTCGTCCGGGCCACTCCGCACGCCGGGCGTGCCGCCGCCTACGCTCTCTCGCGGGCCGAGCGCCGGGGTGTCGTCCGGGCCACTCCGCACGCCGGGCGTGCCGTCGCCCCCCACGCTTTCTCGCGGGCCGAGCGCGCCCTCGCCGCAGCCTACGCCGACGGTCGTCCTGCCGCCGGCAGCCGCCCGGCCGCGGACCCCCGGGCCTTCCGCGGTGAGCGCTCTCAGCGCCGGCCCGCAGTCCAAGCTGCTCGCCGAGCTCGACGTCTACCTGAAGTACGGGCTCCGCGACAAAGCCGTCGCCCATCTTCGGACGCTCCTGGCGTCGGATCCAACCTCGATCGACGTCCACGAGCGCGCGATCCAGGTCCATGCCCTCACGGGCGACGCAGGAGCGCGTCGCGATTCGATGGTCGCGGTGGTGCGGCTCTGCGCCGAGCGGGGCGAGCTCGAGCGCGGTCGGAACTGCCTCCATCGGCTGATCGACGCCCTGCCGGACGACCCGGAGCTGGACGAGCTGGTATCGCTCTATTCCTCCGGTGCACCCGCGGCCTCGGCGCCGGCGGAGGCCTCGGTGGTCCTCGAGCTCGGCGACTTCGGCGCCACGCCCGGGGTCGCGTCGCCGATCGCCGCCGTTCCCGTGGAGGAGGCGGAGGACTTCGTCGAGGCCGAGGGAGACGACGAGCTCCTGCTCTTGCCGGACGGCGTCGAGGACGAGGACCTCTTCGTCGCGCCGGACGCTCTCGACGACGAGGCGCTGCTGGTCCCGGAAGGGGACGAGGAGATCTTCGGGCTGGCGTCGAGCGACGGCGCCGCCGATGACGAAGAGCTCTTGCTGATCGCCGGCGACGAATCGGAGGACGAGGTCGTCGAGGAGAGCTGGGGTGGGGCCGACGAGGCTCTGGCTGCAGCCGAGCCGCTCGCGGCGAACGACGACGAGCTCCTGTCGATGGTCGCCGACGGCGTCGAGGAGGAGCGACGGCTCTCTCTCGGTCTCGATGTCGATCCGCCGACCGAGGACGCGGAGGACGACGACGCCCTCCTGGCGGTCGACGTCGACGTTCCGGAGACGGTCGATCCCCTCGAGACGGCAGGCGGCTTCGACGCCCCCTTCGCCGCGACGCGGGTCGAGATCCCGGCCGGGGGCTTCGACTATGCTGCGACGCGGGTCGAGGGTCGCGCTCGGGACTTCTCGCACGCCTACGCAGCGACGCGAGTCGAGGCTCCCTCTGCGGTCTTCGAGCCTCCTTTCGCCGCGACGCGGGTCGAGATGCCGGCCGGGGACTTCGAGGCCGAGTCGGAAGGCGGGCTCCCGCCGGATCCCTTCGAGTCGACGGCGGTGGAGGAGGACTTCCCGTCGAGCGAGCTCGCGCCCGCTACGGCTCCCGCCGGGGCCCTCGCGCCCAGCGAGCCCTCGGTCACCGAGGTCGCGCCCCCGCCAGCGCTCGCCTCCGTGCGCGAGCCCGAGGCACCGCCGCCGGCCGCTGCCGGAGCCTCGAGCCACGACGACGGCTTCGGTCTCTCCGATCACTTCGACTTCGCCGGCGATCTCACGGCCGAGCTCGCCGACGAGTGGAAGGACGAGGCCAAGGCCCCGGACTCGTCCAAGGACTTCCAGTACTCGGTGGACGACGTCCTCGCCGAGTTCAAGAAGGGCGTCTCACGTACGGTCAAGGCCGAGGATACCGACACCCACTACAACCTCGGCATCGCCTACAAGGAGATGGAGCTGCTGCAGGACGCGATCTCGGAGTTCGACATCGCTCGGCAGGGCTGCGTCGGCCAGAAGCGCGAGATCGAGTGCCTGACCATGCGGGGCATCTGCGAGGCCCTGCTCGGCAACCACGAAGCGGCGATCGCCGCGTTCCTCGAGGGTCTTGGGGCGGCGGCCGCGACCGCCGACACCGCGATGGCCCTCCACTACGAGATCGCCCTGTCGAACGAAGCGCTTGGGAACCTCGACGAGGCCCGGGCGAACTTCCAGCGGGTGGCTCGGATCGATCCCGGCTACCGCGACGTGGCGGAAGCGATCGAGAGAGTCGGAGGGGCCATTCCGTCCCGGCGTGGACACTACCAGGAGGGGCTGGGCTAGGCGCGTGCGCCTGCTGCCCGTCCAATCTCGTTGAAGCGACGCTGGGCCCTCCGCTTCGTGTTGTTCGTATGCGGGATCGCCACCGCGGTCGTGCTGGTCCTGCGCACGAAGTGGGCTGCGAACGAGCTCTGCTCCAGGGGTGAGACGGTGATCTCCCGCCTGCTGGGCGAGCCGCTCTCCATCGAGCGCTGCGAGATCGATCCGGTGGGCATGCGCTTCGAGGCCCGGAATGTCCGCTTCGGCGGGAAGGAGAGACCGGAGGTCTCGGTGCGGCGACTGGCGGTGGAGCTCTCGCCGCTGGGATCCTCGGGCGCGCTCTTCGTACGCTCGCTGGAGATCGACGAGCCGGTGCTGACCTGGACGCTCCCCCCTGGAGACGGAGGCAGCGGTGAAGGCCCTTCCGCCTCCTGCCTCTCGTTCTTCGATCACGTGAAGGTCGGCTCGCTCTCGGTGCGCGACGCCCGTGCTCGCCTCTTGCTGGACGGCGGGTCGAAGGCCGTGGAGGTCGAAGGCCTCACCCTCGCCGTGAAGAGGCGCGGGCCCGGGATCCTCCCCAACGTCGACTTGGAGAGGCGGCCGGAGAGCTACCACGCGACACTCGCGGTATCGAAGGCGCGCTACCGGGAGGATGGAGGCCTCTCGATCCCCCTCGACGCCTTCTCGGCTGCCGTCTCCCTGGAGCCGCGCAGGGGCAGGCTCGCGGTCGACGAGCTCCACGCTGCTGCGCCCGGGCTGGAGCTGTCGGCAAGAGGGGAGATCCGCGACCTCTGTACGCCGATCCTGGATCTCACGCTCGGAGTGAAGGCGACCCTCGAGCAAGCCGCACCGCTGGTCTCGATGAGCGACCTGTCGGGCCGGCTGGAGGCGACCGCGACCCTCACCGGCCCCGCGGCGGAGCCGGAGACGACGGCGAAGGTCTCGCTGCGCAGCTTCGATTTCCACGGCTACGCCTTCGGCGATCTGGACGTGGACCTCGGCGTGAAGGGAAAGCTGCTCCGGGTGGACGAGCTCGTCTGGCCGGTCGGCGACGGGCGCGCGCGGATCACGGCCGAGCTGCAGCTCGAGGGTGACCTGCCGGTGCAGGTGGAGGTTCGCACCGAATCCCTCGAGTTCCAGCGGCTGCTGACCCACCTCCACGTCCAGAACACGCCGGTGCTGATGACCGTGGACTCGACCCACCGGCTGGGCGGCCACCTCGCCGGCGGCTTCGTGCTCGAGGGCCAGAGCTACCTGGAGCTGCGTGGGTTCCACGTGCGCAACGTGCCCTGGCACGCCGAGGGCGGCACGCGGGTCGTGGAGATCCCGGGGAAGGCGACGCTTCAGACCCGGACGCGCGTCACCGCGACCGACATCTTCCTCGATCCGGCGCGGCTGTCCTTCGGCCCGGGGACCGAGCTCGAGATGTCTGCGCGCCTGGGTTTCAACGAGGAACGCGGCCTCACGATCCGTGCCCGCGCCCCGCACTTCGACCTCGCCCACGTGGCCTCCCACGTCGCCGGACTCCCAGTCGCGGGGGTCGGCTCGCTCTCGGCGGTCGTCGACGGCCCCTACGCGGATCCCCGGATCGAGGGGGATCTCGACCTGGCCGCCGCGCGCTTCTTCGCCGCGGAGCTCGGCGCCGTCCGCTCCCGCGTGGTCTCGTACCCCGGCAGGCACACGCTGGACTTCGAATCGCTCAACGGGGTCGCCGGGGGGACCGCCTACGAGGCGGGGGTGAAGCTCGTCCTCGGCGCCGAGCCGACGATCGACGCGAGGATCGCGCTCCGCGAGGGAGGCAGCCTCGGCGACGTCTTCGCCGCTACGGCGGGGATGACCACGCCGATGGCGTGGCTTCGCGACAACCTCGACGGCAAGGTGAGGTCGGTGACGGCCCGCGTGAGCGGCCCGATCACGAGCGCCTCCGGCCGCGCCCGGATCGAGGCGAGGGACGCTCGCTTCCTGGACCGGCCCTTCGACGAGCTTCGCGCCACGGTGGTGCTCCAGAACCTCTCGTCGCTGGGTTTCGAGGAGGTTCGTCTCACCCGCGGTGAAGGGATCGCCGAGGGCGGCGGCGAGATCCGCTTCGCGAACGGCAAGGCGCCCCAGGTCGAGGCGGAGCTCGACGCGAAGGATCTTCCGATCCGCGACCTCCTCGGAGACTTCGGGGTTTGGGCGGATCTCGCGGGAAAGGTGGGCGGCAGCGTCCGGTTCGGTGGCACCACCGACGCGCTCACCGTATCGGGCGAGATCTCCGGCCGGCAGCTCTCGTCACATGGAGTGAAACTATCGTCCACCAAGCTCTCCCTGGAGACGCAGGGGAACGAGGTGATCGTCCGGGGCGCGCTGGCGAAGGCGGGCTTCCTCTCCGCCGCGGTCCGCATGTCGGAGGGGCTCCCCTTCGACGCCAACTTCGACCTCGACGTCGCGGACCTCTCGCGCTTCCTCCCCAAGGACATGGGCCTCGGAGGAGCGGTGCGCGGCACGGTCACCTCGGTGGGAACCCTCTCCGCGATCGGCGCGGCGTCCGGCGGCGCCCGCTTGAGCGAGGTCTCCCTCGTCTCCGGCGACTTCAAGGCCGCGAGCACCGGGCCGGTGAACCTCACCTATGCCGGGACCTCGTTCTCGCTCGAAGGGATCGAGCTGCGCGGCCCCAACACCCGGCTCTCGCTCCACGGCGTCCGCTCCCGGACGGGCGCCCTCGACTTCCAGGCCCAGGGCTCGTTCGACGCCCGCCTGGTGGAGAAGCTGCTCCCGCAGATCGAGCACGCCGCCGGCGTGATCGACCTCAAGGCCTCGATCCTCGGCGACGGCGAGCGGCCGATCCTCGTGGGATCGGCGCAGGTCCGAGACGGCGCCTTCCGCGTGAAGGCGCTCCCGATCGTGGTCGAGCGGCTCCAGAGCAAGATCGCCTTCTCGCAGAACCAGGTGGTCGTGGAGGACGGACGCCTGGTCCTCAATGGCGGCTCCGGCGAGCTCCGCGGAACGATGTCGCTGCGGAACTGGGCGCCGGATCGATTCGATCTCGTGCTCGACGGCAGCCAGATGAGCTGGCGCAAGCCCGACGATTGGCCCGCCACCGTCTCGGGCAGGGTCGCGATCGGCGGCACCTGGCCCGACAAGCTCCTGCTCTCGGGCGAGGTCACGGTCGATCGCCTCCGCTACGCGAAGGAGCTCGACCTCGAGAAGGCGATCCTCGACTTCCGGAAGAAGTTCCACGCCGCCGCGACCTCGGAGGAGCCGGAGCGGATCCGCTTCGACCTCGACCTCGTGGGCGGGCGGGACATGCGGGTCGACAACAGCCTCGTAAAGGCGCGGCTGCAGTTCGTGGCCTCGCCCGGCGGTCGGGCGGGTCGGCTGAAGCTGGTGGGCAGCAACGTCCGGATCGGGCTCCTGGGCTCGGTGGAGGTCGTCGACGCCACCGCCTTCTTCCGCGGCAACACGTATCGGATCACCCACGGGATGGTCGACTTCGCGGAGCGGGATCGGATCGACCCGACCTTCGACCTCACGGCGGAGACCCAGGTGCGCGACTACCGGGTGGCTGCGCACGCCTACGGGCGCCTCGACGACGGGGCCGGCGGCATGGGCTACCAGCTCGACCTGCGATCGGAGCCGATGCTCGCCCAGTCCGACATCGTCACGCTCCTCACCTTCGGGATCACCTCCTGGGATCTCGACAAGGGAGGAAACGCCGGCCTAGGAGGCTTGGCCGCTGAGGCGCTGATGGTGGTATCGGGTCTCGACGAGCACGTGAAGAAGCTCCTCCCCCAGACCCCGCTCCTGATGGATCCCGACCTCTCCGTGACCAGCCAGTACTCCGAGCTCACCGGACAGATGGAGCCCTTCGCCGTCTTCGAGGCCAAGGTCCTGTCCGAGCGCCTCAAGCTCAAGGCCGCGGCGCCGTTCTCCACGAGCCGGGGGCGTCGCGCGTCCGCCGAGGTCACGGTCAGCGACAAGCTCTCGACCCAGCTCGTCTGGCAGAACGAGGTGATCGGCTACTCGTCCGGTGACCTCGGCCTCGACCTGAAGCTCCGGTGGGAGTGGGAGTGAGAGCGTCGTTTGCTCTCATGGCGGTGCTCGCCGCGTGGTCACCTCTCGCGGCCCTCGCATCGGAGCTGGCGGGCGCGCCCGACGAGCCTGGTGCCGTCGCCGCCGTCGCCGCCGTCGCGGTGCCGCTCGGAGAGGAGCCTCCGTCCGACGCCCCGATCGTCCGCGAGGTGGAGATCCGCGGCGTCGAGGATCCCTCGGATCTCGAGCCCTTGCTCACGGTGGAGGCGGGCGATCCTCTCTCGAGGCGCGCCCTCCGCCGCAGCCTCCAGCGACTCTTCGAGACCGGCCGCTTCGGCAACGTGACCGCCTTCACCACCGAGGTCTCCGCTTCGGAGGTGCGGCTGGTGATCATCCTCGAGCCGAAGCGCTCGATCTCCTCGATCCTGCTCCTCGGCGTGACCCGCGCGGATCCCGACGCCCTTCGCCGCGCGTCGACCCTGACCGTCGGCATCGAGCACTCCGAGGACCGGCTGGAGACCGCCGCCGCCGGGATCCGCGCCGCCCTCGCCAAGGCGGGCTTCGAGCGGGCCCAGGTCCGGGCCCGGGCGATCCCCTCGGGGGAAGGCGTAGAGGTCAGGCTCAACGTCGACGAGGGCAACCCGACGAAGCTCGTGCGGCTGAAGCTCGTCGGCGAACCGGGAGACGCCGCCCTCTGGCAGAGCGCGATCACGCTCGAGGCCGGGCAGATCCTCGACCGCGCGCGGCTCGACGCCGAGCTCGACGCCTTGCGCGCCCGCTACAGGCAGGCGGGTTACTACCGGGCCCGGGTGGGGCAGCCCCGGATCGTCCCCCAGGGCGACGAGCTGGCCGAGGTGGAGGTCGAGGTCGCGGCGGGACCGAAGATCGAGCTCCTGATCCGCGGCAACCACGCGTGGGACTCGAACCGCCTGCGCGGCTACCTCGCCTACGACGGCGACACCTTCCTCGACGACGCGATGGTCTCGGAGCTCGCGGGCCGCCTGGAGCGGGTGTATCGCCGCGCCGGCTATTTCGATGTGAGAGTCACGCCCACCGAGCGTGCATCCGCGGATCGCAGGACCGCCAGGCTCACCTTCCACGTGAGGGAGGGGCGCCCGCTCCTCGTCTCCGATCTCGTGTTTAAGGGGAACAAGGCCTATCCGGACGAGGCGCTACGCTCGCTGGTGGAGGAGACGCTCGCGGCGTCGCTGGAGTCGAAGGGCCTGCTCACGCCCCTCGAGCGCGGGGAGCTCGATCGCGCAACCGGGACGGTGCGGCACGGCACGGGGAGCGGCGTCGAGCCGCTCCTGGTCTACGACGACGAGCTGTACGCGCAGGTGATCGACGAGCTCCTCGCGAAATACCGCGACGACGGCTTCCTGGACGTCCAGATCGACAAACCGGCGGTCTCGATCGAGGAGGCGCGCCGGCTCGCCCGGGTGGAGGTCCGCATCCGCGAGGGAAAGCGCACGCGGATCCGCGAGGTTGACTATCCGGGAGCCGCCGCCGTCGACGCCGCGGCCCTCGTTCCCTCGAACGCGGTCGCCATCGGCCACCCGGTCTCCGAGCGCGAGCTGCAGGCGCATCGGGTCGCCGTCCGCGCCGCCTACGGCAAGCTCGGCTACCTCTACGCGTCGGTGGAGACCGAGCTCGTGCGGCCGCCCGAGGATCCCACCGCGGCTCGGGTGCTCTTCTACGTGAGGGAGGGGCCCCAGGTCCGGGTCGGCCGGATCCTCGTGCAGGGGAACGCGCGCACCAGCCGGGTGGTCTTCGACGACGCGCTGGAGCTGCGCGAGGGCGAGGTGCTGGGCAGCGATCAGATCGTGCGCAGCCAGCAGCAGCTCATGCGCCTCGGCCTCTTCCGCACCGTGACGGTGAGGCCCCTCGATCCCGAGGTGGCCGAGACGGTGAAGGACATGGTCGTGGAGGTCCGGGAGCGGCCTTCGAAGGCCCTCGAGGTCGGCGGCGGGCTCTCGATCGCCGACGGGCCTCGCGCCTTCGCCGAGTACACCCAGCGCAACGTCTTCGGGCGCAACCTCCTGCTCTCGCTGCGGGGCCGCGTGAACTACCAGGTGTTCCGCGACGAGGTGCTGGAGATGCCCGCGGACCAGGGGATCGAGCGCTTCGTGGACCTCGGCCTCGGCTATCCGCGGATCTACGGCCTCCCGTTCGAGCTGGGCGCCCGGCTCGACCTGATCCACGAGAGGGACATCCGCCCCGCCTACGGCGTGACCCGCTACGCGGTGGTGTCCGGCCTCGACTGGCCGTTCTCGCGGCGCGCCAAGGCCTCGCTCCTCTACGAGGTGGAGTCGAACTGGATCGAGCGATCGCCGCAGATCGACGACCTCTACACCAGCCTCTCCCGCGCCGACCTGCAGCGCCTCCGCTTCCCGAACGGCAACACGCTCCTGGGGTCTGTGCGCCCGGGCCTGGTGTTCAACCTCCAGGACGATCCGGTCTCGCCGCGCTCCGGCGTCTTCGCGAAGGTCGAGGCCGACTTCGCCCGGAACCTGGGCGGCGACACCACCGTGGACTTCGCGAAGGTCTGGGGCACCTTCACCGGCTACATCCCGATCGCGGGACGGACGAGCCTCGCGCTCTCCGCCAGTGGCGGCCGGGTCTTCCCGCTCCAGTCCTCCTCGACGACCATCGCGCCCAAGCGCTTCTACCTTGGCGGCGCCAGCACGATTCGGGGCTTCGCGGAGGACGCCGTGGTGCCCGAGGACCTGCGGGCGGCGCTGCGCAAGGAGATTGCCGACTGCCAGGCGCTCGCATTCAGCGCCGGCTGCTCTCAGGCCGCCCGCTTCCTGCAGGAGGGCCGCGACGTGCCGTCCACCGGCGGCGAGCTCTTCGTCCTCGGGCGCGCCGAGCTGCGCTTCCCGATCCAGGGCAACCTGATGGGCGGCCTCTTCGTCGACGCGGGCAACCTCTGGTCCGATCCCGCCCTGGCCGACCTCGCGCGGCTCCGCTCCGCCGTGGGCGCGGGTCTTCGCTACGCCACCCCGGTCGGCCCCGTCGCCCTCGACCTCGGCATCAACCTCGATCCGGATCCCGTGCTCTCCGAGGCGCCGTTCGCGCTCCACTTCAGCATCGGGCTGTTCTGAGCCGAAGGCCTCGGGACGTCACTCTGGACCCTGCGTCTAAGGCGCCGGCACCGTGGGTGCGCCGTCCATCTGGCGTCGGAGGACCGGAGCGCCTGCGACGAGGATTACGCCCGCGACCGCGATCATCGCGCAGTTGAGCCGTACGGCGCTGCCGAGGCTCGATGCGTCGCTCACCTGGCCGATGAGCCAGGGCGAGATCGCGTCCCCGAGCATGTGGATCACGAGCACGTTGATCGCGACGGCGGAGGCGCGCATCGACGCGGGGACCACGTTGACCAGCACGGCGTTGAGGGGGCCGGTGTTGAAGAAGAGGAAGAAGAGCGCCGCGAAGGTGGCCGCCCAGTAGATCGCGGGGTCGGGCGAGATGGCCCCGAGCAGCGAGAAGGGCACGGCGAGGAGGAGGCCCCAGCCCGCGGCGAGGAAGTAGCCGCCCCGGTGGCGGAGGTTGAGCCGGTCGCCGAGCCAGCCGCCGGCGAGGGTGCCCAGGAAGCCTGCGACCACCAGGAGCGCGCCGAAGACGAAGCCGGCGCGGTCGAGGGGCACGCCGCGCTCGCGGAAGAGGAAGGTGGGCCACCACGCGGCGAGGCCGCCCATGGCGAAGGTGGCGGCGGTGTAACCGGCGGTGTTCACGACGTAGCTTCGCGTCGTCGCGAGGGTCCGGAGGATCGTGCGGACGGTGGGCGCGACGATCGCTCTGGCGTCGGGCGGATCCATCGCGCCCCGGACCGGCTCGCGCATGAGCAGCGCCGCCACGCCCAGGAGCGCGCCTGGGGCGCCCGCCACGAAGAATGCGGAACGCCAGCCGTAGGCGCTGCCCACCATGCCGCCGAGGGTGAAGCCGAGGGCGGATCCCACCGGGAGGGCGGCGTAGAAGAGGGAGAGCATCCGGCCGCGGCGCTTCTCCTCGAAGAGGTCGGAGATCAGGCTCGGCGCCACAGCGGCGTAGCCGGCTTCGCCGATGCCGATGAAGCTCCTGGCGACGAGCAGCTCCTCGAAGCTGCGCGCCATGCCGCTCCACACCGTCGCGGCCGACCAGAGCACCACGCCGCCGCCGACCAGCCACTTGCGCGGGATCCGGTCGCCCAGCACGCCGGTGAACGGCGAGACCAGCGCGTAGACGACGAGGAAGCTCGAGCTCACGATCCCCATCTCGGCGTCACCCTTGCCGAAGTGGTCCTGAACGAGCGGCAGCATCCCCGCCAGCACGTAGCGGTCGAGGTAGTTGACCAGGTTGATCAGCGAGAGGACGAGGAGCGCGGCGTACGCGCCACGCGCCATCGGGGCGCCTGCGGGAGGAGAAGTCGGATTCAAGGTCCCGTAACCCTAACGCGCCCCCGAGCCACCGCCCAGATCGATCACGCGGCGCCGAAGCGGTCGTAGAGGAGGCCCCAGCGCACGCCGCGGTCGCTGACGATCAGCTCCGCGAAGCCGAGGTGCTCCATGAGGCCGGCGAGGATCTCGGCGCCGGCGACGATCACGTCGGCGCGCTTGGGGGGAGGCCGGGGAGGGCCTTGCGCTCGGCGAGGGGGAGGCGGCCGAGGCGATCGGCGAGGGCGCGGACGTCGACGGCGCGCAGGCGCTGACCGTGGACGAGGCGGCCGTCGTAGGCCGAGAGGCCGAGGTGGAGCGCGCAGAGGGTGGTGACGGTGCCGGCGATGCCGACCAGGGCCGAGTCCGCCGGCGGGGGCGGAGCGGCGGCGAGGGTACGGGTCAGATCCTCGCGCAGGGCGGCGAGCTCGGAGGGGGAGGGCGGATCGGCCCGGAGCCAGCGCTCGGTGAGGCGCACGGCGCCCACGTCGAAGGAGCGGCGGAAGGAGACCTCGCTGCCGCTGCCGTAGACGAGCTCGGTTGAGCCGCCGCCGATGTCCACGACGGCGAGGGAACCTGCGGCAGAGCCGAAGTCGTGACGCGCCGACGCGTAGGAGAGCGCCGCCTCGAGGTCGCCGGAGAGCACCTCGGGGCGGACGCCGCACGCGGCCTCGGCCTTCTCGAAGAAGGCCTCGCCGTTGGTGGCGTCGCGGGCCGCGCTGGTGGCGGTCACGACGAGCTTCGCCGCGCCCGCGGCGCGTGCGGCCTCGGCGAAGGTGCGGATGGCTTCCACCGTCGCGTCGACGGAGGCCGGGTCGAGGACGCGAGTCCTGTCGACGCCCTTGCCGAGGCGCGTGATCTCCATCCGCTCGTCGACCGCTCGGAAGGAGCCGTCGGGCGCGCGCTCCGCCACGAGGAGGAGCACCGAGTTCGTGCCGACGTCGATGGTGGCGAAGCGCGGTCCCACGGGGTGCTCCTCGCCCGCCTACTTCGTGAACGGGCCCCAGGCCGGGTCGGTGTACTCGCCGTCGTCGGCGAGGCCCAGCTTGCGCTGGACGTTGCCGTCGGCCGACGAGACCCAGAGCGACTTCTTGCCGCCGCGGTCGGACGAGAACATCAGCATCCGGCCGTTGGGCGCCCACGCGGGGTGCTCGTTCTGGCCCTGATCCTGGGTGATCCGCTTGACCTCCTTCGTGGCGACGTCGACCACGAAGATGTCGAAGACGATCCGCTCGTCACGCGCGGTGAAGGCGATGAGGTCGCCGCGCGGGGACCACGCCGGGGTCTGGTTGTAGTTGCCCTGCCTCGTGAGCCGCTCGACGTTCCCGCCGTCGGCGTCCATCACGAAGATCTGCGGCGTGCCGTGGCGATCGGAGACGAAGGCGATGCGCTTTCCGTCCGGGGACCACGAAGGCGAGGCGTTGATCCCCTCGGAGTGGGTGATCCGCTTGAGGCCCGAGCCGTCGGCGTTGACCACGTAGATCTCGGGGTTGCCGTCGGTGGAGAGGGTGAAGGCGACCTTCGAGCCGTCGGGCGAATAGGAGGCGCCCGAGTTGAGGTCGCCGCGGCCCACGAAGGCGGAGCTGCGCCCGTTGCCGAGGTTGGCCTTCCAGAGCTGGGGATGCCCGTTGGGATACTCCATGCTCTTCTTGAAGAACGTGAAGGCGAGCTCCGCGCCGTTCGGCGACCAGGCTGGGAGGAGCGAGATCCCGCCGCGATCGGTCACGGGAGCGGCGTTCCGGCCGTCGAAGTCGGCGACCCAGATCTCCTTCGAGTTCTTGGCGCGCTTCACGAAGGCGACTCGCGTGGAGAAGGCGCCGGGCTCCTTGGTGAAGTGCTTCACCAGCTCGTCGGCGAAGCGGTGGCCGATCCGGCGGGCGTCGGCGCGGCGGCCCTCGAGGGTGCTGCCCAGGTCGAGGCGCTGGGAGGCGATCCCGTAGAGCTTGAACGAGGCCTTCGGCCCCTGTGCACCCTTGGTGACTTCGAACTTCACCAGGCTCTCGGCGCCGACGTCGGACCACCGGGTCCAGGCGATCCCCTCGGGGCCCACGGGCTCACGGGGATCGGCGAGGAAGGCCTTGCGCGGCACCACTTCGAAGAGGCCGCTGACCTGGAGGTCGAAGGTGAGGGCCTCGTAGATCTCGTCGGCCGCGGCCGCCTCGTCGCCGACGGCGATGGGAGGCGCGATCGCGATCGGCAGCGGCCGGAAGGACGCGCCGGAGATCTCGAGGACCGGCTGGCTCGACTGCGCCGGGGCGAGGGAGGGGGCCGCGACGAGAAGGGCGGTGACGGCAGAGGCGAGGATGCGCAGCAACTCGGTGACTCCTTGGCGGTAGGCCATTCGGACGGCGTTCCTATCACAAACGCCGCGGCGAGCGCCTTTACGGGCGGAGAACCAGGCGGGGAGGCGTGCATTCCCGGCGGGGTTCTGGGAAACCGGGCCCCGATCGGAGTCGGGGCCCGAGCCCGTTCCTCCAGGGACCCGAACCGGGCTCACATCCGGAAGCGGACGGCCAGGCCCTTCAGCATCGAGAGGAGGTGGTCCGGGGGCGGCGGGAGAGGCGAGGCCTTCTTCACGGCGGACTCCAGCGCCGCGTCGAAGCTGCCGTTCCCGGACGGCTCGCTGATCTTGAAGCTCGAGATCGTCCCGTTCCGCTCCACCCGGATGGTGACCACCGCGACCAGTCGGACCCGCTCCGCGTCGGGGATGGTGGACGGAACGATGTAGTGCGACTTGATCCGCTGCTCCACCAGGGCCAGGTAGCGCTCGCCTTCCTCGGCCCGTTCGGCGTCACCCATCGGGTCGCCGTCGGCCTGGCCGGGGAGCTCCTCGGGCTTCCCGGCCCGGGTCCCGGAGGCGAAGCGCTTCATGATGTCGTCC